>DASXNR010000318.1:0-25258 GCA_036494925.1 Acetobacteraceae bacterium | reverse complement strand
GCAAGGGGAGGGGGAGGACAGCGAACATGACCCACCAATACTGCATCGTGCAGGATGAGGGCCCGGTCCGTATCGTCACCCTGAACCGGCCGGAAGTCCTGAACGCGCTCCATGCCGATGCGAACGACGAACTCGCCGCTGTGTGGGACGAGTTCGCCGCACGCGACGACCTCTGGGTGGGCATCATCACCGGCGCCGGCGAGCGCGCGTTCTCCGCCGGCAACGACCTGAAGGTGCAGGCCGCGGGTCGCCGCCGACCGAGCGGCCCGAACGGCTTCGCCGGCATCACGCATCGCTTCAACCTCGACAAGCCGATGATCGCCGCGGTGAACGGCTGGGCGATGGGCGGCGGGTTCGAGACCGCGCTTGCCTGCGACATCATCATTGCCGCTGAGAACGCGCTGTTCGCATTGCCGGAACCCCGCGTCGGCCTGATCGCCGGTGGCGGCGGCGTGCATCGCCTGCCCCGCCAGATCCCACGCAAGAAGGCGATGGGCATGATCCTGACCGGGCGTCGTGTCGGTGCCCGCGAAGGCTTCGAACTCGGCTTCGTCACCGAGGTGGTGCCGCAGGGACAGGCACTGGAAGCGGCGAAGCGCTGGGCGGCGCAGATCCTGGAATGCTCGCCAAAGGCAGTGCGCGCATCGAAGCAGGCGAGCTATCGCGGCCTCGACGAACCTTCACTGGAGCGTGCGATGCGCACGGTGTACCCGGCGCAGCAGGAGAATTTGGAAAGCCAGGACTACATCGAAGGCCCGAAGGCGTTCGCCGAAAAGCGCAGGCCGAACTGGCAGAACAAGTAGGAGGAAGCGATGCGGATACATAATCTATACTGCGATGCCAACGGCGAATCGCACTGGCGCGACGTCGAGGTGCAGTGGGTCGAGGAGCGCAACTTCTCCAAGCTGTCCGCGCACCTGCCGGCCAACGGCATCATCTTCCGCGAGACCTCGGGCGACTACGACCTGTCCTGGCATCCCGCGCCGCGGCGGCAGTACATCATCAACCTTGACGGCGGCGTGCAGATCACGGCAAGCGACGGCGAGGCGCGCACGATCGGCGCTGGCGAGGTCGTGCTGGTGGAGGACACCTCCGGCAAGGGCCATCTGTCGAAGTCGGTCGGCGGCAAGATGCGGCGCTCGATCTTCGTGCCCGTTGAATAGAGGAGGCTTACCATGAAGCTGGCATTCTTCGACGACTACAAGCTTGGCGTGGTCAAGGGCGATACCATCGTGGATGTCACATCCGCGGTGCGCGATATCCCGCATCTCGGGCCGCACGATCTGATCAACGGGCTGATCGCGCGATACGGCGACTACAAGAAGCGCCTCGAGGATGCCGCAGCCAGCGGCAGCGGCAAGCCGCTGTCCAGTGTCAAGCTGCAGGCGCCGTTGCCGAAGCCAGGCAACATCGTCTGCATGGCGGTGAACTACATGGAGAACGGCACCCGCAAGGAGCCGGCACCGATCAACGCGTTCCACAAGGCGCCGACATCGATCCTGGGTCAGGGCGGCACGATGGTGCTGCCGGACGTTCCAGCCACGATCTTCGAGGGCGAGGCCGAGATGGCCGTGGTGATCGGCAAGCGCGCCAGCCACGTGAAGGCAGCCGACGCGATGGACTACGTGTTCGGCTACACCAACTTCATCGACGGTTCAGCGCGCGGCCTGCCACCGCAGAGCTTCTTCGCCATGAAGTCGCGCGACGGTTTCGCGCCGATCGGTCCGTACCTGGTGACCAAGGACGAGATCGCCGATCCGCACAAGGTGCCGGTGAAGCTGTGGGTCAACGGCGAAGTCAAGCAGGACTTCAACACCGACGACATGGCGCACAAGATTCCACGCTGCATCGAATGGGTCACATCGATCCATGCGCTGGAGCCCGGCGATATCCTGGCCACCGGCACCAATCATCGCGGGCTGTCCAGCTTCATGGACGGCGACACGGTGGAGCTGGAATGCGGCGGTCTCGGCAAGCTCAGCTTCAAGGTGCGCGACGAGCTGAAGCGCGCCTGGTCGCGTGAGACGCGGCTGGACCGGCAAGAGAAGGGCTTCGATACGCCGACGCCGCAGACCGGCGGGAAATACGCACCGGCGAAGTAACGACCGAACGCGAAGCGGCGGGCTGCTGCCCGCCCTACGCCGCCTCCGCCATCGCCACGCCGGATTGGTGCTCCTCGGGCCAGCGATACTGCCGCACCGCCCGTACGAACGCCGATAGCGGCGACGACCAGCGCCGTCCCGCCACCGTCACCAGCGATACTTCGCGGGCTACTGATGGATCCACCACCTGCCGGCTGATCACGCCAGGGATGGTGTTGGAGAACTCCGGCAGAAAGCAAATACCCATGCCGGCGGCGACCATGGTCAGGATCCAGTCCTCGCGCTCGCTGCGGAACGAGCCGACCAGGCGCGAGCCGTTGGCGTGGCAGACGTCGCGCAACGCGTCGAAATATTCGCAGTTGATCCGCGCCAGGTACGGTTGTCCGTCCAGATCCGCGACGCGCACCACGTTCTTGCGTGCAAACTCGTGTCCGGCCGAGCAGGCGATGACGAACCGCTCCTGATACAGCGGTTGCGGCTGTAACGGCGACGCGAACCCGTCAGGCCGCGCCAGCAATGCCACGTCCAACTCGCCCTTCAGCAGCAGTTCGCACAGCCGATCGGGAACCGCCTCCACGAGCGTGATCTCCACGCCGGGATTGTCCGCCCGGAACCGGCTGAGAAAGCTGACGAACCGCACCGGCCCGATCGTGCACATCACGCCAAGCCGAAGCTGCGCGCTGTCCAATCGCAGGAAACGGGTCGCGGTTTCCTTCGCCGCCTGGGTGCGTGCCAGCACCTCGGTCAGGTGCGGCTCGAGCAGGCGGCCGAGTTCGGTCAGGTGGGTGTTGTTACGCTCGCGCGAGAACAACAGGCCGCCAAGCTCGTCCTCCATCTTCTGGATCGCCCGGGTCAGCGCCGGCTGGCTGACATTGGAGAGCTCGGCGGCCTTGGTGAAGTTCAGTGTCTTGCTGAGTGCCAGGAAGTAGCGAATTTCATTCAGTTCCATGATGGCCTCCCCGTGTTCCTGGATGCTCTGTCTCGTTAGCCGGTAGCGCGTTACACGCCGGCGCGGCCGATAGCGTCGGCGCATCGGCACCATCGACATTCGGCATTGGCCGCTCGGGCGGCGCATCGGCAGGTTTCCCGCCAGCAGCGAAGGGAACCGAACAATGAACAGCGTCATGGCGGCGGCAGGCCTGGCCCGCTCCGGCAATCCGGGACCGATGGACGGCAGGGTCGCCGTCGTCACCGGCTCGACCAGCGGCATCGGTCTTGGCATCGCCGATGCGCTCGCTGCGGCCGGTGCGATGATCGTGCTGAACGGCATCGCCGACCCGATCGAGGCGGAGAAGCTCTGCCAGGTGCTCGGGCCGCGCCACGACGTACCGGTGCGGTTCGATGATGCAGACATGTCGCAGCCGGCACAAATCCGCGACATGGTCGAGCGGATCGGGCGCAGCTTCGGCCCGGTCGATATCCTGGTGAACAATGCTGGCATCCAACACGTCGCGCCGATCGAGGAGTTTCCACTCGAGAAGTGGGACGCGATCCAGGCGATCAACCTATCCGCCGCATTCCACGCCACGCGCGCGGTGCTGCCGGAGATGAAGCGCCGCGGCTTCGGCCGCATCATCAACATCGCCTCGGCGCACGGGTTGATCGGGTCGCCGTTCAAGTCCGCTTACGTTGCAGCGAAGCACGGCATCGTCGGGCTTACCAAGGTGGTGGCGCTGGAAGCGGCCGAGTTTGGCGTGACCTGCAACGCGGTGTGTCCCGGCTACGTCTGGACGCCGCTGGTGGAGCAGCAGATCGATGGCCAGGCGAAGACGCATGGCATCAGCCGTGACGCGGTGATCCGCGATGTGTTCCTGGTTGAGCAACCAACCAAGCGTTTCGTCACGGTGGATGAAGTCGCCGGCACGGTGGCGTTCCTGTGCACAGAGCAGGCGGCCTCCATCACCGGCATCGCGCTGCCGATCGACGGTGGCTGGACGGCACACTGACATGACCGAGCGCGAACACGCCGAAGCTTTGGCGTGGCAGCGCTCGCCGGCATTGGCCTGGCTGTTGTGGCTGCCGCTGCCTGGGCCCAGAGAGGATTCAAACGATGACGAGCGAAATCGAGCTTCCGACCGACACGAAGCAGGTCGTGCTGGTGCTGCAGGGCGGCGGCGCGCTGGGCGCCTATCAGGCCGGCGTGTATCAGGCGCTGCATGAGGCGGGGATCGAGCCCGACTGGGTGATCGGCACCTCGATCGGCGCGATCAATGCCAGCCTGATCGCCGGCAACGAGCCGGAAAACCGTTTGACCCACCTGAAGGAGTTCTGGCGCCGCGTCGAGCAAGGTCCGTTCCAGCAGGCGATGTCGTCGCTGCCGATGATCGGTAGCCTGATGGCGAACTGGTTCACCATGGCGGGCGGCATCGGCGACTTCTTCAAGCCCAATCCAATGGCGTTCGCTGGCGCGCACATGCCCCTCGGCGCCGATGCGGCGGCGTACTATTCGAGCGTGCCGCTGGAAGCGACACTCGGCGGGCTGGTGGATTTCGACCGGATCAATCGCGGCGCAACCCGCCTGACGGTTGGTGCCGCCAACGTGCGCACCAGTGAGATGCGCTATTTCGACAGCGGCACCATGCCGCTTGCGGCGCGGCACGTGATGGCGTCAGGCGCGTTGCCGCCGGCATTTCCCGCCATTCGCATCGATGGCGAGCTGTACTGGGATGGCGGCATCCTGTCGAACACGCCAGTGGAGGCGGTGTTCGACGACGTGCCGCGTCGCAACTCGCTGGTGTTCGCGGTCCACATCTGGAATCCGCATGGATCGGAGCCGGAGACGATCTGGCAGGTGATGAACCGTCAGAAGGACGTGCAGTACTCCAGTCGCGCTGTCAGCCACGTCGTGCGGCAGAAGCAGTTGCATCGGCTGCGGCACGTGGTGTCCGAGCTGGTACGGCTGATGCCGGAGAGCGAGCGGCAGAGCAACATGGTGCGCGATCTCGCGGAGTATGGTTGCCTGACGCGTATGCACGTGGTGCGGCTGCTGGCGCCGTCGATCCATGGTGAGGACCACATGAAGGACATCGACTTCAGTCCCGCTGCCATTCGTGCACGTTGGGAGGCTGGCGTCACCGACACGCGGGGCGTGATCGCCAAGGCGCCCTGGCGGGGCGAGTTCGATCCGATCGAAGGCGTCATCCTGCACGAGGCGCGCGCGGGAACGGATGTGATGAGCGGATGAGGTCCGTTCCTCGCAATGGCACCGGCCTAAAGCAAACCGGCCGGGCGGCGGTCGCCACCCGGACGGTTCCTGTCGGTGACCGCGTTCAGCCACCCTTGCCCATGAAGGCGGGGAACAGATACACCGGCATGCTCGCGAGCATCTGCTCGGTCGCACCGGCCATCATCGGCCTGGCGCCGTCGAGGTTGAGGTGGCTCAGCGGCACCGCGACCATTTTCGCACCGCCGCCGGCGTTGACCGACAACACCACGGTCGGCTCGACCGCACCGTTCTTCACCAGCACGTCCATCACCGATCCGATACTCTGGCCTTGATCGTTATAGACCATCGCACCGATCAGTCTGCTGGTGCGCATGCTGTGATCGGCCAGAACGATATCGTTGCCGGCGCCTTCGGCCGCGGCAGCTAAGTTCGGCGCCGCAATCGTCGCTGCCAGCGCAGCGATCGCCACGAAAGTGGCAAGCTTTTTCATCGGCCTCTCCTGTTGGGTTGATCAGCAAGCGCAGCGTATCGATCGCGCGGACTCGCCGGAAATGCCGATGCAGCATGGGCACGATACGACGTACTTATCATCGATCGCGAAATCGCAGGCCAGGTGTGAAGAACAGCGCGACCGACAAAATGAGCGCGATGCCACCGACGCAAGCTGGCCAGCTTAGTCGGTCGTAGATCTGTCCCAGCACGATGCTGCCCACAAGGCCGCCCAGGAAGTAGCAGGCGAGATACATCCCGCTTGCCGCCGCACGGTCCACCCGCGCCGCTCGACCCACGAAGCCCGTCGCGACCGCCTGTGCGAAGAACGTGCCGACGCTGAGCAGCACCAGACCGGTCAGGACGGCAGGAAGCGACGGAAGCAAAACCAATGGCAGCCCCAGCGCGGCGAACGCCAGCGCGCTGGCACAGGTGATGCGTGTGCCGCACCACAACGCGATGCGGCCGGCGAACGGTGTAGAGATAATCGAGGGCAGGAAGACGAAATACACGAAGCCCAGCCCCATCATGCCGAGAGCGAAGGGTTGCCGCACCAACACGAAGTTCACATAGGTGAAAGTGCCGATGAACGCGAACAGGATGCAGAACCCGACCGCGAACGCGGCACGCATGGCAGGATCGCGAAGATGTGCCAGCCAGGCGGCGAACGCTCCCATCATCGGCGTGGCGTCGAGGCGCATGGATTGCTGCCGGATCGTGACGGTGACCAGCAGAACACCGCACAGATTCAGCACCGCGAACGCATAGAAGTTCCACGCAATGCCGAAGTGATCCGCCACCGCGGCTGATAACAGCCGGCCGAACAGGTTGCTCGCGACATTGCCGGTGATATAGGCGGCGAAGGCGGACGCGGCTGCCTGAGGCGTGTTGGTCTCGGCGATATAGGCGAGCGTCAGCGTGAACGCAGCCGCCATAAACAACCCCTGCACCACGCGCAGGCAGGCGAACAGCGCGAGATTGGGCATGCTGGCCAGGAGCAGGGTCGGAATCGCGAGCGCCGCAAGGCCGACCATGATGCCGCGCCTGCGATCGATACGGCGACCAAACAACGCCATGGCCAGCCCGGAGACCGCCATGCCGATCGTGCTGGCGTTGACAGCGAAGCTCATGGCCGCCGGGGTTGTGCCGTAGGCGCGGGTCAGCGCCGGCAGAATCGCCTGGGTGGCAAACAGATCGACCACGGTGAGGAACGCGGTCAAGCCGACGAGCAGAATCCGCAACAGGCTGATCGTCCGGCCCTGCGTCTCTGCAATCGTCATCGTCGTAACGGCCGAGGCCATCGGCATCATGGCACTGCCTCCGACTCATGTGATGAAAACGAAAATGGCGCGGCAATGCATTTAGCCGCGCCATTGAACCGACATCGGCGGCGACGCGGCTACATCATGTGCTGGTCGCCATTCACCGGGAAGAGATCGGCGGAGAGCAGCACGACGGTCTCGGCACCGGTGTTCTTCCACCAATGCGCCGTCGTGTGCGTCTCGACCGCGGTCTCGCCGGCACGATGCACGATCGGAACCGCGCAGGTGCTGGCGTATTCGACGATTTCGCCCTGGATAATGTAGATGATCGCCGGTCGGTTGCCGTGCGAATGCCACGGCACGACGCCGCCAGGCTTGATCTCGAGCCGGCGCAGCCTTAGCAGCCGATCCTTCACCGCCGCTGGCTCCTTCGCCAGATCGATCCAGCTCAGCACAACGTCGCTGACATCCTTGCCCGGCGTCGCATTTATCTTCTCGCCACTGCCGTCGGGCCTCAGCTTGTCGGCCGGGCAGGAGCCGGCGAACGCAGGGCCAGTGAGTGCGATGCCGCCGACAAGCACTGCGGCCAGCACAAGGCCGGAGCGAAATTTGGTGCTCGCGATGATCATGATCGTGGTTCCTTCATTGCCTGGAGCCGGGCCGATTTTGGCCTGGTGCGCGGGCTGAAGGATCGCGGGGAAACACGACCAGGAGAAATGCCGTGTCCTTATCGGTTCAATCGGCTGCGGTCATGCCGGCTTGCGGTCCGGCAGTTCGACGACGCCTGAACCGACGACGGACAGCTCGCCATCCTGGTTGTGCGCTTCCTGCGCGATCTCGACCAAGTGGCGGCCGTCCTCGACGAAGCATCGCACCACGGTCCCACCGATGAACAGCGTGTCGCCTTCCGGATTGTGGCGACGGATCTTGCAGCTTGCGCGACGCAGCACGCCGTCGTCACCCATCCAGTTGGTAAGATGGTGCGTCAGCCACGAGCAACGTTCGGGCCCGTAGTCGTAGGCGCCGGGCACGCCGACCATACGGGCGAACTCCGGTTCCCAGTGGACGCGTTCCGGGCAGTCGGGAATGCCGAAGCGGTTGACAATGCCGAGGCCGCGATGCGCATGGATCTGTTTCCATGCCAGCTTGTTCGCGCGGATGTACAGCCCGCCCCAACCCTGCGCATAGGCGATGAACCCGGTTACGGTCATCGGCCCCTTGGCCATCATCGGCAACCGATCGCCGACTGTGACGTCACTCCAATAGCGCGGAGCCGCCCCACGCACCTCCTCATCGGCATAAAGCTGATAGATACGCGCCAGATCCGCTTCCGAGTACTGTGGCGGTGGCCGCCCTTTCGCTGCGTCGTACTTGCTGCCCCGTTCGCGCGCCTGATCCCGATCGGTGCGGAAGCACCAACTGTCGGCGGACGCCACCATCTCGCCGCGCTGGTTGTAGAAATCCACATGATAGACCTGCTGGATCGCGCGGCCGGCAAACCGCGTCTCGTGTTCGATCAGGTCCTTCAGCCAGGCCTCGGTGCTGATTGCGTCGTTTCGTCGCACCGGATGATGCCAGGTCCAGTCGGCGCCGGCCCACATCGCGTGCACACCGGGCAGTCCGCCAACATAGCCGGAGACGATCCGGCTGGTGGCAAACAGGAAGCTCGGCAATGCGACGATGCCGCCCCAATGAGTGTTCGCGGCGTACTCGGGTTCGCACCACAGCGGATTGTCGTCGCCGATGCCATGCGCGTAGTGCCGGATCGCATCGCGCGTCGCCTCGTGACACCACGGTTCCAGCGTGTTCCCGATTCGCACATTCACTCGGCGTCGCAGTGCATCCAGCGCCTCGTCGGTGATGCTCGGGAACCGGCGGTTGATATCGTCGTTCATGCCGGCTCCTGCATCTCGCGCTCGCGCAGCGCCTTGCGATTCACCTTGCCGGCCGGCGTCTTCGGCAACTCGGCGACGAACACCACGATGCGCGGATATTCGTGTTGGCTCAGCCGTGCGCGCACAAAATCCTGGATGTCGTGGGCGAGCGTGTCGTCGCGCGTACGGTCCGTCACCACGAACGCCTTCACCACATGTCCGCGCAGTGCATCGGACGCGCCGATCACCGCCGCATCGAGCACCGCCGGGTGACGCAGCAGCACGTCCTCGATCTCCACCGCGCTCATCGTCCAGCCGGCGGAGATGATCACGTCGTCGGCGCGCCCCGCGTGGAAGAAGGTGCCGCCGTCATCAACCCAACCGCGGTCCTTGGTCGAAAACCATGCGTTGTGCCGCCACACCCTGATCTCGCCGACCGCGCCCGTTGGACATGGTCCACCATCAGGCCGCTGCACTTCCACTTTGACGCCCGGCACCGGTTTGCCGAGTGCACCTGGTTTGCTTACAAAGTCATCCGCACCGGGATAGTTGGCGAGGATCACTCCGACCTCGGTGGTCCCGTACATGCTGCACAGGCGGGTTCCGAAGATGGCCTCGACGTATTCCTGGCTGTCGCCGTCGATCGGTTCGCCGGTGAACGACAGCTTACGCAAGTCGTAATGGTAGTGTGGCGCCGCGCCACTGTTGCGGATCAATCGGTAGTGCGTCGCCGCGGCCGACAGATTGGTGGTACCGAAATCCTGCAATGCTCGCAGCAACCGCTCCGGTTCGAACCGGCCAGAGTAGACGCCGGTCTCTACACCAAGCGCCAACGGCGCCAGCGTGCCGTGCCACAGACCATGTCCCCACGCCGGCGAGGACGGACAGAAGAACCGATCGGCCGGGCGAATGCCGGTACCGTAAAGTGCCGCGATCATCACCACGACGATGGCACGGTGCGTATGACGGACGGCCGCCGGCAATTCGCGCGTCGTGCCCGAGGTGTACTGAAAGATCGCCAGATCGTCGGCGCGTGTTGCCGGTATGAACTTTGCGGGATAACGCGACAGGCGTGCGCCGAAACCTTCGTCAACAGCGACCACCGGAAGCGGCAGCTCACCGAGCGATTGCGCCTTGTCGGGCGTCGTCAACATCAGGCGAGGGCCGCAATCGTCGATGCGCAACCGCGCGCCATCCGGTCCGAACAGCGTGAACAGGGGAACCGCGATGGCGCCCAGCTTCATCACGCCGAACAGGCTCACGTAGAATGCCAGCGACGGCTCCAGCATGATGGCGACGCGATCTCCTGCAGCGACGCCCTGTTCGGCGAGCCAGTGGGCACAGCGGGACGATGCATCGGCGATTGTTCGGAAGCTGATCGCCTCGTCTTGCCCATCGCCGTGGGCGATGCGGATCGCGATGCGATGCGGGTCCACCGCATGCCGGTCGATACATTCGTGCGCGATATTCAGTTGTTCGCGATTGCCGTCGAACAGCTCCCACAGCTGCGCCGGCGTGAAGTGGCGCTGTGCGTCCGCATAGCTGGTATATTCGGTGAGCAGCGCCATGCGGCTTATGTCGCCGAGCGTTTCCAGCCGAGCCAGTCGCACACACCCTGAGCCATCACCTGCTCGAGGTCGTCGCCCGTCAGCCAGGGCAGTTCCTCGGTGAACATCGTCACGCATTGCCGGTAGCTGCACGGCATGCGCGTGATGTCGGTGCCCCAGAAGAACCGCTTCGGCCCATAGGCGTCGAAAATGCGGTGCAGCCCGTCATGGATGTCGCCGAACGGATAGGGCGCATCCGAATAGCCCGGCGCACCGGTCGCCTTGATGGCGACGTTCGGCAGTTTCGCCAGCGAGCACAGCGTGTCCAGATCGGCAAACGCGGCCGCACCCTTCGCCGATCGCACCAGTCCGAGATGATCGATGATCAGCTTCAAATTGGGATGCCGCTCCGCGATCTGTTTGAACAGCGGCAGAAAGCGCCAGGCCATCGTCGCGATCGGCGTACCGGCGCGCTCCGCCGCCGGCCACACCCAGTCCATCGTGCCGTCCTTGTGCCAGTTCTCCTGCTCCGGACGCGTCAGCGACCAGCGCAGGCCGAGCATTCCGGGACGCTGCTTCCAGGTCTCGATCCGCTTGCGCTGTTCCGGTTCATCGAGCGGGAACCAGCCAAGAATGCAGAACCGGTCTGGGTATTTCCGCGCCGCCTCGACCGCCATCTCGTTGGACCCCGGGTCCCAGCTTGGCGGATGCAGCACCGCACCGTTCACGCCCGCGTCGTCCATCTCCTTGATCAGCTCCTCGGCGGTGTAGATGGAGGTCTGCCGGTGATGCCCACTCGGCGTGCCGCTGCCCCAGATATGCACCTGGGCGTCGATGATCTGCATGGTTCGTCTCCTTGCCGACGCCGCCATGCTGGACGCGGCGCCCCGGACGCGTCAAACAGGCGGGCTGTGAAGTGGAGCGTGCCTGTGCTGGATCGAATCCTGTTGACCAATGACGATGGCATCGATGCGCCAGGCTTGGTGATCCTCGAGGCGATTGCCGCCGAACTGGCTCGCGAGGTATGGGTTGTGGCCCCGGAGCACGACCAGAGTGGCGTATCTCACTCGATCAGCCTGCACCATGCACTGCGCGTCAGTCAGCAGGGCGAGCGACGCTTCGGCATCTCCGGCACGCCGGGCGATTGCGCGGTCATGGGTATCTGCCATCTGATGATCGGCGGTGCGCCGCAACTGCTGCTGTCCGGGGTGAACCGCGGCCTGAACCTGGGCATGGAAACGGTGTTCTCCGGCACCGTCGGCGGCGCAATGACCGGAATGATGCTGGGCGTGCCATCGATCGCGCTGAGTCAGGCGTACCAAGACCGCGACAACGTATTGTGGGATGCGTCGCGGAGCCTGGGCGCCAGAATGGTGCGCGATCTGCTTGCGATCGGCTGGAGCAAGGATGCCTGCCTGAACATCAATTTTCCCGCCTGTCCGGCGGCCGAGGCCGGTCCGCTGACCCTGGCACGGCAGGGCGTGGGAATGATCGCGGGAATGCATGTGGATACGCGGGTCGATCCGCGCGGGATGGCGTATCACTGGCTCAACT
Source organism: Acetobacteraceae bacterium (assembly GCA_036494925.1). Lineage (GTDB taxonomy): Bacteria > Pseudomonadota > Alphaproteobacteria > Acetobacterales > Acetobacteraceae > JAMXLO01. The sequence goes on along the minus strand of DASXNR010000318.1, from coordinate 13,264 downwards.
TCCGGCGCGGCGATCGCCAGCAGGGACCCGAGAGCGACTACAGCGCGCTGCGCGCCGGCAACGTCGTGGTCACGCCGCTCCGGTACGACCGAACCGATGAGGATGCTTTTCAGGCGTTGGCGGACAAACTGCCGCGGTTCACCACCGCATAGCGGTCCGCCGACAAGGGCGGGGCGGTCCGCCGGCGCCGGATAATGCCGGCCACCGGTATGAAAGACCGTCCGAAAGTGAACGGAGTCACTGCGGCCGGAGCCGCTGGGCGATAGCCTCTCCGCACAAACGATGAGGTGACCCCATGAAAACCGTCATGGCCGGTTTGGTGCTGCTCGTTGGTATGGCCGGTGTCGGATATTGCCAGAGCCGGGCGTCGGATCAGTCTGACCGGCCGGTGCATCCGGGGACGGCGCTCCTGGATTCGATGGGGATTGTCGCCGGCGCGCCCGATGGAACGCCGACGCGCAATGCCCTGACCGACAGGGATGCCACGGTGACGCTGGGGGAACCAGCGAATCCGTCGCTGAAGCGCCAATGAGTACGCGGCGAACGATGGCTATCGGCAATGTGCCACGGAGCGAAGCTATGCTGAAGTTGGTGCTCAGCCCGCACGTGCTTGTACCGCTGCTTGTTCTCGTCGCGATCACCGGCGCGGTCCTGCCCTGGATTGTCGGCTATTCCTCCTACGGCCAAAGCGCCATGGAACAGCAAATCGATCGGGACGACAGCTCGCTGTGCACAAAGCTAGGTTTGGCGTCCGAAACACCGCGCGGCACCGAATGCAAGACTGCCCTTGCGGACCTGCGACGCCAGCACGAGCTTCTGTTGCTGCAGTAGGACTGCTATAGACCGCCGGTTACGTCGATCGTCAGACCGGTCACGAAGTCCGCATCGGACGAGGCGAGGAAGCAGATCACCTTAGCCTGATCCGTCGCTTCGGCGATCCGCCGCAGCGGCGTGCGTTCGATCTCGGCTGCCTGGTCCTCCGGCGACTGTTGATTCCAGCGTGGGCGAATGCGCTCGGTCAGCGTCCTGCTCGGCGCGATCGCGTTGACATTGATGCCGAACGGCCCGAGTTCGAACGCCAGCTTACGGGTGAACGCAATGATGCCGCCCTTCGCGGCGGAATACGCACTGCTGGAAGACACGCTCAACCCGCGTCCTGCGATCGACGCGAGGTTGACGATCTTGCCATGCTTGCGCCGCTTCATCACCGGCGCGACCGCGTGGCAGAACAGGAACGTGCCGTTCAGGTTGAACTGGATCAGCTTCTGCCATTCGTCGAAGGTGAGCTCATCCACTGCGGCGCCGGGTTTGTCGATGATCGTGCTGCCGCCGACCGCATTCACCAGGATATCGACATTGCCATACTGCTTTGCCGCCCAGCCGACGACCTCGTCCACCTCGGCCTGATACAGCGCATTAGCCGGCCGGCCGATCGCGCGCCCGCCCGCCATGTTCATTGCCTCCATCGCCATGGCGAGGCGGCGTTCGTCGTTGTCCACACCGATGATCACCGCACCTTCCTTCGCCATGATATCGGCGGTGGCGCGGCCGATGCCGCTGCCCACGGCGGTGATCAGCGCAACCTTGTCCTTGAAGCGCATGCTGTTTCCTCCTGCCCTGGGTTTCCGCTTGTGCGGGGAAGGCGAGTAATAGGCGGCATTGTCCTTGCAGTTGAAGCTGTCTTCGGCAGAGACTCCAGCGCATGGCACTATCGGGTCGATATTAGCGGGTACCAAGCAGACGGCCGAGGGGCTCGTCGACCGCTTCAAGCTGACCAGCTTCAGTGGCAGCAGGCGCAGTCGGAATAGCTTCCTCTCGCTCTTGCCTGTTGGTGCGGGTGAGCTCGACCCAACCGGCCAGCAGGGTGCTTGCGCGCACGGCGAAACTCGCCTCCAGCACGCTGGCGGCGCGGATCCGGTCAGTGCGGAAATGGCGATAGTCGTCGCGCAGCTCGCACCAGGCGCAGATCAGGGTGGCTTCGACGTGGTACTCCATCGCGATCGGGCAAATCGTTCGGGTGGTGGCTGTCCCTTTCTCGTCCACGTAATCGATCCACATTTTGTACGCATTGCGGATGGCAACGCGCGTCTCTGATAAGTCGACAGCGCTGGGCAAGGGCGCGCCACGCGTAGCGACGTGGAACGGCGCCGCGAGCAACTGCGCGCGCAAAGCCTCCGGCATCGCTGCTGTCAGCTTGATCAGCACGTGTCGCGCGGCCGTCTCCAGTCCGGGATCACCGGTCCGGCCCAGCAGTCGCATGCCGACCGCGACCGCCTGCACTTCCTCCTCCGTCAGCATCAGCGGTGGAAGCTCGAATCCGCGCCGCAGCACGTAGCCGATTCCAGCCTCCCCCTCGATCGGCATCCGGCGCGCCTGCAACGTGGCGATGTCGCGATAGACGGTGCGTGGCGTCACCTCCAGCTCGGCCGCGATAGCCGCCGCAGTAATCGGAGCGCGCGCCAGCCGCAGTATCTGGATGATGTCAAACAGCCGGTCCGCACGGCGCATTTGATGACCCCCCGCGTGACTGCTGACAGAACGCTGTCAACAGCCAGTTCCTATGTTGTTTCCAGCCATCGGAACGTGAAGGAGCGCTGTCATGACTATCGTTTATTTCCGTGATCTGCCACCCGAGCGCGTCGCCTCGGCCAACTCATCGTGCCGGACCCAAGTCGCACCCCAACCGAGCCGCTGGGGGCAAGGGCTGGCTCGCCATTCATGGCTCGCGCGGCTGCGAGAGTGGCGCCGACGCCGTCGCTCTCGTACATCCCTCTCGCAGCTCGACGAACGCATGCTGAAGGATATCGGCGTCACGTACGCTGAAGCCGAGCATGAAGCCAACAGGCCGTTCTGGTTGCCCTGACGAGCGCGAGGCCAACATAGCAAATGCGAGTCGCCGGCGTGATCTCACGTCGGCGTGATCCGCTTCCCTGGACCGATCCAGGCGCGCCCTCTGCGCCGTCGGGCAACTAGTTCAGCCGCGCGGCCTGCGCCATCACCTCGATCGCCTCCGGCTGACGCGAACGCACGGTGAGACCGGTCGCGCCGGAATCCTCCCAGGCACGGAAGCGCTGCCTGATCCGTTCCGGCGGACCGACCAGCGACTTCGTGTCCACCCATTCGTCCGGCACCGCCGCGATCGCCTCGTCCTTGCGATGCGCAAGATACAGCTCCTGGATTCGTTCGGCGGCATCCTTGAAGCCGCGCCGGATCATCATGTCCTTGTGGAAGTTGGTGTCGCGATGGCCCATGCCGCCGACGTACAACGCGACCTCGGGCTTCAGCTTCGCCAGCGCCGCCTTCACGTCGCTGTCGATCTCGACGTGCACCGAGGCCTGAATGGCGAAGTCGCGCAGGCTCTTGCCGTTGCCGGCACGCTTGAATCCCTCCTCGAGCCACGGCAGGTATTCCGGCAGTGATCCGGGCACGAAGCCGAGCGGCAGCCAACCATCGGCGATCTCCGCTGTCAATTTCACCGTTGATTCGTTGCCGGTGCCAAGATAGATCGGGATGTCGGGATTCATGTGCAGGATGGACTTCAGCGGCTTGCCGACTCCGGCGGCACCTTCGCCGGTGTAGGGCAGTGAGATCTCGCGACCGTCATGCGTCACCGGCGCCTCGCGGCGGAAGATCTTGCGCATGATCGCGACGTAGTCCTTGTAGCGATAATACGGCCGACCCCAAGGTTGGCCGTACCAGCCCTCGACGATCTGCGGCCCGGACACGCCAAGGCCGGCAATGAAGCGCCCGCCGCCGGCCATCGCATCCACCGTGGCTGCACACATCGCGGCGTTGGCCGGCGTCCGCGCGGCAAGCTGCATGATGCCGGTGCCTAGCTTGATGCGCTTCGTCAGCGCCGCGAGATAGGCGAGCGGCGTCACGGCATCGGTGCCATAGGCTTCCGCCGTCCATACGCTGTCGTAGCCGAGTTCTTCCGCGCGCTGCACCAACGCGACAGGGATTTCGAGATGCGCGCGCGAATAGCCGATGGAAAGGCCGAGCTTCATCGTGCGTTCCTCCATGTCGCATGCGGAACCGGCAGCCCGAGGTTCTCGCGCAGCGTCGCCCCGGTGTAGTCCTTATGATACAGCCCGCGCCGTTGCAGTTCCGGCACCACGTGTTTCACGAAATCAATGTAGGTACCGGGCACGTGCGTCGCCGCCAGTACGAAACCGTCGGCGACCGGTTCGCTGAACCACTGTTCCAGACCATCGGCCACCTCTTTCGGTCCGCCGACGAACGGCTTGTTCGGTCGCGCGCGGTGGCTGAACCTGATGAAATCGCGCGGCGTCGGATTGGTGATGCCGCTCGCGCGCAGCACGCGGTCGCGCATCGACTGCGTGCCCGAGACGTTCGCCAGCTCCTCGTCCGTGAACGGTTCGTCGATGCCCTTCGACGCGAAGTCGAAGTTCATCGCTTCCGACAACAGAGACAGCGCGTCTTCGTCCGTCGCCAGCGTCTCGACCAGCGCCATCTTGTCCTCGGCTTCCGCCTTGGTCTCGGCACACACAACGTAGGCCGACGGCGTGATGAAGAACTGGTCCGGATCGCGCCCCTGGCTTGCCACGTCGTCCTTCATTTCGCGATAAAGCTGCCGTCCGTGTTCCATGCTGGTGTGGGTGGAAACAAACACCACCTCGCCCCATCGCGCGGAGAATGACTTGCCGCGACCGCTCTGGCCTGCCTGGATCACCACCGGATGGCCTTGCGGTGAGCGCGGCACGGTGAACGGCCCACGCGAACGGAACCAAGTACCCTGATGATCAAGCCGCCGCACCTTGTCGGGATGCGCGAACAGGCCGGTCTGCCTGTCGATGACGATGGCGTCGTCGTCCCAGGAGTTCCAGTGACCGAGTACCACCTGCATGAACTCGTCGGCCCGGTCATAGCGCGCGTCGTGCTCCAGATGCTCGTCGTGTCCCATGTTCAGCGCTTCACCGTCGTTCATCGAAGTGACGACATTCCACGCGGCGCGCCCGCCCGTCATCAGGTCCAACGTCGCGAACACCCGTGCAACGTGGAACGGCTCGAAATAGGTGGTGGAACAGGTGGCGCCGAGGCCAAGCCGTTCGGTCGCCATGCCCATCACCGTGAGCACGGTGATCGGGTCCATCTTCACGCAGCGTATGCCGTGCTCCACCGTGTGGCGATGATCGTTGCCGTAGCGGTCTGGCATCGCCAGGCGGTCGTCGAAGAAGCCGAGGTGGAACTTGCCTTCCTCCAGCACGCGGCCGATGGTGCGATAGTAGTCGGCGGACATGGAGTCATCGCGCGATTCCGGATGGCGCCAGGAGCTGACAAGGTTGGTGCAGTTCTGCGCCTGCAGGAAACCGACCATGACCATCTGGCGCATGCGCGACGCTCCGTCCCTACTTGCCGGTATCATCGCGCGGAATTGCAGTGGAGGGCAAACCGATGCTTGGTCTCGTCACCACATTGAACGACAAAGCTCCGGTCGAATTGCGCGAGCTTCCCGAACCGCAACCGCAACGTAACGAAGCGCTGGTCGCGGTAAATGCGCTCTCGTTGAATCGCGGCGAGCTGCGCTCGATACGCAACAATGGCGAAGGCTGGGTGCCTGGGCAGGACGTTGCCGGCGTCGTACTGAAGCAAGCCGAGGATGGCAGTGGCCCCGCGGCTGGCGCGCGCGTTGTCGTGTTGACCGACGAATTCGGCTGGGCGCAGCGCGTCGTGGTGCCCGCGCATCGCATGGCGGTGTTGCCGGACAACGTCAGCTTCGCACAGGCAGCGACTTTGCCCGTGGCGGGGCTGACCGCGCTGCGTACGTTGCGCCATGGCGCACCGCTGCTCGGGAAGCGCGTGCTGATCACCGGCGCCGCCGGCGGTGTCGGCACCATCGCCGTGCAACTTGCGGCGCGGTCCGGTGCGCGCGTGACCGCTGTGGTCGGGCGGGCGGAACGCGTGGTTGCGATGAAGGAACTCGGCGCGCGCGAAGTGATCGAGGGCATCGACAAGGCGCAGGGCCGATTTGGGCTGATCCTGGAATCGGCAGGCGGTGCATCGCTTGGCCATGCCGTCAAGCTGGTCGAGGCCAAGGGCACCGTCGTGGTGTACGGCAATTCCTCCGGCGAACCGACCACACTCGGCTTTGCCGATTTCCGCGGTGCGCCGAATTCGCGAGTGCAGAGCTTCAGTTATTTCTATTCGGAAGCCGAGGACCGGTTCGCTCCGGACCTCGCGCTGCTGGTATCATTGATCGCCGATGGATCACTGAAGCCACAGATCGGTGTGGAGCGAAGCTGGCGCGAGTTCGCCGCCGTGGCCGAGCAGTTGCGCGATCGCCGTGTATCCGGCAAGGCAGTGCTGTTGGTCGATTGAGAGGAAGCGCAGATGGAATTCGCAGGCAAGGTTGCCTTGATCACCGGCGGTGGCGGCGGTATCGGCCGCGCCAGCGCGATCGGTTTTGCGGGTCGTGGCGCCAAGGTTGTGGTGGTCGATTCCGACACGACGTCGGGCGAGGCAAGCGCGGAACTGGTGCGTCAGCGCGGCGGCGATGCGCGCTTCGTGCGGGCCGATGTCACGAAGTCAGCCGATGTACAGGCCTACGTTAAGGCGACACTGGATGCTTACGGCTCGATTGACTGCTTCTTCAACAACGCCGGCATAGAAGGCAAGATGGCGCCGACGCAGGAATACGACGAGGCCATGTTCGATGCAGTCATCGGCGTCAATCTGAAGGGCGTGTTCCTCGGCCTGCGCCACGTGTTGCCGGTGATGCTCAAGCAGGGCCGTGGCGCCATCGTCAATACAGCATCGACGGCGGCGCTGTTCGGTGGCCCGGGCATGGCGCCCTATGTCGCCTCGAAGCACGGCGTGCTGGGACTGACCAAGGTGGCGTCGGCCGATGTCGCGCGTCTTGGCATTCGGGTGAATGCGGTATGCCCCGGTCCGGTCGAGACGCGCATGATGCGCTCGATCGAATCGCAGCGAAATCCGGATGATCCGCGGTCGGCGCATGACATGACGGCCGCCGCCACGCCGACCGGACGCTATGGGAACCCCGAGGAAGTGGCGAACGTGGTGATGTACCTGTGCTCCGACCTGTCCGGACACATCACCGGCACGCACATCGTCATCGATGGTGGTCGTTCGGGGACTGGCGGAGCGCCTCCAGCCGTCCCTCGGCCCGCTTGAGGTTATAGCGCGCGATAGCGCGTTGCTGCAGCCGCGCCGGCCCGTCCAGCGTGGCGATCGCGTCGCGATAGGTCACGATCGCCTCCTCGATCGACGCTGCGTCGTTCAGCGCGGTCAGCGCGTTGGCCAGATTGGTGCTGGCCATCGCCCACTCGAGCGGCGTGGCTTCACGCGTATACACAGTGAGCGCCGCGCGGCACGCGGCCACCGCCTCGGCGAGCGTGTCACGGTCGTTGTCGCGTTCGCCCAGCACGCGCAGCGCCTGGCCAAGGTTGCTCTGCGTCACCGCGACATCGATCGGCGATTCCTGGCGCGTGTATTCCTCCAGCGCGGCGCGATAGTGCTCGACCGCCTCGCGCAGCGACGCGGTATCGCCGGTGCGTTCGCCGTGCAGCGACAGCACGGCGCCGCAGTTGCGCTGCATGCGCGCCCAGTCGGCCGGCGCGGCCTCGCGGGTATAGACACGAGTCGCCAGCCGATAGCTGTTGAGTGCGGCGTTCAGCCAGGCCGGATCGCTGTCGCGCTCGCCCAGCACCACCTGCGCCGCACCCAGCAGCGCCACCGTGCGGGCCCAATCCTCCGGCGTGCTGTCCGGCCGGTACACTTCGAGCGCGTGGTCGCATGCGGTCATCGCCGAATGCAGCATCACCGGGTCGTCGATGCGTGCGCCGAGCGCTCGCAGCGCGGCAGAGAGACGGCTCTGTGTCTTGGCCCAATCCAGTGGCGCGTCGCCACGCGGCGCCAGCTTCAAGGCGCGGTTGAACGCCGATACCGCGTCGGCGATGCCGGAGATGTCCTCGTCGGCCTCGCCCTCCGACAGCAGAACCTCGGCCTTGGCGATTGCCTGCCGCCAGGCTTCGCTCATGTCTCGGCACGCATCTCCGCGAAGACTTCCTTGGCAACCAGCAGCGATTCACGAATCAACGGCACGCCGACATAGCCACCCAGGTGCAGCAGGGACTCGACCAACTCGTCTTCGGTCCAGCCCTGGTTGCGCGCCATGCGGAGGTGCAGTTTCAACTCGGGATCGCGCCCGTTGGTCGCATCGGAAATAACGCAGATCAGCGCCCTGGTTTTCAGATCCAGGCCGGGCCGGGTCCAGAGCGCGCCGAAGATGGTTTCCTGGGTAACTTCGGCGAACTTCGCCATGATGGGGTCATTGTAGACGGTCTTGTCGATCCGCTCGACCGCCGCATCACCCAGCAGTTTGCGCCGCATCTCACGGCCCTTCTCGCGCAGTGTGCTGTCTACCATGTACTGCTCCCGATATGAGCGTCGCGGTTAAAGCTCGAGCACCACGTAGTTCTGTTCCACCGATACCGGCACCGTCTCCGCCACGAACGGACCTTTGGCCAGCGCTTCACCCGGCACCACCGCAACCTGATAGGTGCGCGCCTTCACGCTTTCCGGATGACACCATGACTGGCCGGTCTTGATGTCGAACTCCCAGCCATGCCATGGGCAGCGCAGCATCTCGCCGTGCCGCTCCAGCCGGTACTCGCCCGGCCGGTCCGAGGTGAACTTGGCGAGCACGAAACCGATGCACAGCGGCGCGCCCTCATGCGGGCAGCGGTTGATCAGCGCGTAGAACTCGCCGTTCACGTTGAACACGCCGATCGAGCGGCCGGCGATATCGACAATCTTGCTCGAGCCCGGCGCGATCTCGCTGACGGGTGCGACAACGTGCCGGGCCACAGGCTTACTCCAGGCCGTAGAACGCCAGAGCATTCTCGCGGAACACCATCTTCTTGTGCTCCTCGGTCAGCGGCGCCTTGAAGGCGTAGCGCGGATCGTCCTGGTCCCAGTGCGGATAGTCGGTCGAGAACATGATCCGGTCCCAGCCGATCCACTCGCACGTCGCCAGCAGATCTTCCGGCCGCTCCGGCTCCTCGATCGGCTGCGTGGTCACCCAGATGTTGGAGCGGATGTATTCCGACGGCAGGCGCTTCAGATGCGGTACTTCCTCGCGCAGCCGCTTGTAGTGCTTGTCGAGCCGCCAGGTCAGCGACGGCAGCCAGGCAAACCCGCCTTCCACCAACGCCACGCGCAGGTTGGGGATGTGCTCGAACACGCCTTCGATCACCAGCGAGGTGACCAGCGCCTCCTTGCTCTGCGGATACGACGGATGCTCTTCGTGATAGAACGAGGGCCAGCCGCCGCCGGTGGACGGATGTCCGCTGGTGCCGCCGAGATGCAGCGCGATGGAGAAGCCGTTCGCGGCGCACGCTTCCAGGATCGGCCAGTAGCGGCGACGCCCGAGCGGCTCCAGGCCACGCGGCGGGATCATCACATGGGTGAAGCGGCGGTCGCCGGCGCGCTTCTCGATCTCCTTGATCGCGGCCTCGGTGTATTCCAGCGGAATCTGCACGCCGGCCTTCAGGCGCGGCTCGCGATCGCACCACACCTGCGCTTCCCACTCGTTCGCCGCGGTTGCCATCGCCGCACCGAATTCGACATTGCGTTCGTCGGCGGCGCGACCGAGCAACGGCATCATCAGGCCGTAGGAAACGTTGAACAGATCGAGCAACTGCTCCTGCATCATTCCCAGATCGGAGCCGGGGTGCGTGCCGTCCTTCGGATAGGAGTCCATCCGCATACCGGTGAACGGCGACATCCTCGGATAGTTCGGCGCATTGGCGAACGGCGAACGCGAACGGCCGCCGATCGAGGCGCGAAGCTTGCGCCAGCGCTCCGACAGGAACTGGTCGAGGTCGGCGGGCGACTTCGTGTAGGGATGCACGTCGCAATCGACAATGCCGAGTTTGGTCTGTGCGGACGTGTCGGCTTGGCGATCCATGACCGTGACGTTCATTCGGATGCTCTCCTGCTCACGGGGACAAACGGGGGAAGGTCTTCAGCGCGTTATCGACCAGGATCTTGCGCAGCAGATGTTCGGGCAAGCCGTCCGGCAGCGCGTCCTTGTCGTCGAAATGCCAGTGCGGATAGTCGGTGGAGAACAGCAGCATCTCGTCGGAGCCGATCTCCTCGATTATGCGCTGCAACTGATCGGCGCGCGGCGGTGCGTCGAACGGCTGGATGGTCAGGCGCACGTGCTCGCGCGCATAGGCGGCGGGGGATTTCTCCAGCCACGGCACCTCGGCGCGCACGCCGCGCCAGGTCTTGTCGGCGCGCCACATCCAGCCCGGCAGCCAGCTCACACCGGACTCCATCAGCACGACCTTCAGGCGCGGGAACTCAACGAACACGCCCTCGGTGATCAGGCTGTTCAGCACGCCGGCAAATCCTGTCGACCACGAAACGTAGTCCTCCAGGTAGTACGACGGCCAGCCGAGATTGGTGGGCGGATGGCGATAGCTGGAACCGGCATGGATGCCGATCGGCAGATCGAAGCGGTCGGCGGCGCGATAGATCGGCCAGTGGATGCGCCGTCCGAGTGGCAGCTCACTCATCTCCCACACCAGCACCTGCACGAAGCGCGGATCGGCGGCAACGCGCTCGATCTCTTTCGCCGCGAGCTCGGGGCTGTGCATCGGCACCACGATCGAGGCGCGCAGGCGGTCGTCCTTCGCCAGCCACTCGGCCGCGAGCCAGTCGTTGATCGCGCGGCACATCGCCGCGGACAGGTCCTCGCTGAACACCGCCGGGGCGCCGTGCAGCATGTTGCAGATGGCGTAGCTTGTGCCGAACCCATCGAGCGCCTGCGAGCGCAGCAGGTCGAGGTCGGTGCCGGCGCTGCCCTTCGCGGGCTTCCAATCCGGGCGGCAGTTGATCGGCGCGTTGGGCGGGAACGCCGAGGCAGTGTAATTGTCCCGCTCCAGGCCGCGCATCAGGATGTGGGAGCGCCAGTATTCATCCAGGTATGGTACCAGCACCTGCATGCTGGGTAGGGCCGGGTGGATATCGCAATCGATCGCGCCGGGCGCGGGAACGCTCAAGGGGTGCAACTCCGTGTTGTGAGGAGGATAGGGCGAGGCGGCGCGGCGTTCAATGGGCGGGCGTTCACCTGAGGTCCACCCTTCATCCTGACTGTCATCCCCCTGCAAGCGGGGACCCAGGGCGACGAAAAGCACGGATGAAACAACCGTGTGTCTATATTCTGGCGAGTAAACGGGCGGCGAGCGTGGAAGCTGGAGTTGATAGAGCAGGACAATCCGACTTGGCGCGATTTGTACGACGAGTTCGTGCCCTGATCTGGGCCCCCGCTTTCGCGGGGGTGACGATGGACACAGGGCGGCACGCCCTCATCCCACAAAAGCGGGGACTTAGGGTTCATCGGCCAGACTGCCCTGCCGGACTTAGCCGCGCCGGCAGCAGCAGCGCAAACCCCAGCGCCACTACGGACAGCACGCCCGCCAGCACGTACGTGTTGTGCAGTCCCAGCGCCACCACGTCGGTCAGCCGTGCCAGCTCCGCCGCCGCCAGTCCGCCACGCTGCGTCGGATCCAACAGCCGATCGACCATGCCCGCGGTCTCTGGCGCTTCTCGCAACAGCGTGAGGTTCAGCACCGCGCCGAACGACGCCACTCCCAGCGACTGCCCCACGAACCGCAGGAACATGCAGGACGAGGTTGCCGCGCCGCGCTGATGCCACGGCACCGCCGCCTGGATCGATACGATGAACGTGGTGTTGCACAGCCCCATGCCGAACCCGATCAACAACGAACCGGTGCTGGCCCACATCACGCCGCGTTCCGGCGTCAGCGTGATCAGCGTCGCGCTGCCGGCGATCAGCGCCAGCGTGCCCAGTACCGCGGTCAGTCGATACGTCGTGCGCACCATCAGCCTGCCGCCATAGAAGCTCGCGACCGCCCAGGTGACCGACATCGCGCCGAGCACCAGTCCGCCCGCCAGCACGCTCCGGCCCATCGCACCCTGCACGTAGGTCGGCAGGAACGCCGACACACCGGTCATCACCGCCGAGATCACCGCGCCGCCGATGCTGCCGACCACGATGACACGGTGCTGCCGCCAAAGCTCCAGGGGCAACATTGGTTCAGGTGTGCTGGCCTCGTGCACTGCCAGCGCCGCCAAAGCTGCAATGCCGATGGCGCCAACCGTCGCCAGTGCCGCCAGCGACAGGCCGCCGCCCTGCACCAGCACCACCATCAGCGCCGTGATCGCAACCATCAGCAGCAGCGAGCCGAGATAGTCGATGCGGCGGCGGCGATGCCGTTCTGCCGGTTCCGGAAGGAAGGTCGCGATCATGATGATCGCCGCCACGCCGATCGGCAGATTTACCCAGAACACCAGTTGCCAGTTGACCTGCTGCACCAGGAACGCGCCAAGCAGCGGCCCCAGTACCGCGGAAATGCCGAACACACTGGACATCAGGCCTTGCACGTGCGCGCGCTCGGTCGGTGAATAGATGTCGCCGAGGATCGTGATGGCGATCGGCTGCACGCCGCCGGCGCCGAAGCCCTGCAGTGCGCGGAACAGGATCAGCATCAGCAGGCTGCCCGCGAAGCCGCACAGCGTGGAACCGACCAGGAACAGTCCGGCGCCGGCATAGAACACCTTCTTGCGTCCATAGATATCGGCGAGCCGCCCATAGACCGGAATGCTCACCGCCTGGGTCAGCAGATAGACCGCGAACACCCACGAAAACAGATTGAACCCGCCCAGGTCGGCAACGATCGTCGGCATCGCGGTGGCAACGATGGAGCTTTCCACCGCGGCCATGAAGGTCGCCATCAGGCAGGCGGCGAGCACCAGCGTGCGGCGAGCCGAGGGCGCAGGCGCGACGTGAATCGGGGCGGTCGTCGGCTGGAACCCCTCGTCGGGCACAGGCTGGCCTCGTTATGGTTGGGACGCGGCGCGCTTTCTGTCATCGTGACCCATGCCTGACAACCTGCGCGGCCGCAGCCCTGCCATGCCCGACCCATCTCCGGCGACCGATATCGGTGTCGATATCGGCGGCACCTTCACCGACATCGTCTGCCGCCGCGCCGGCGAACCGATCCGGACGCTGAAGATTCCCACCACGCGCGGCGATCCGAGTGAGGCGGTGCTGCATGCCATTGGTCGTCTCGGGCGTGATCTCGGGGTGGCGCCAGCCGATATCGCGCGCTTCCTGCATGGCACCACGATCGCCACCAACGCTGTGCTGGAGCGCAAGGGTGCCAAGATCGGCCTGATCGCCAGCAAGGGT
>DASXNR010000317.1:0-2677 GCA_036494925.1 Acetobacteraceae bacterium | reverse complement strand
CGCTGCTGCTGAAGGCGCAGCCGGATGTCGGCATTCTGGCGGTGATCACCGCGGTGTTCTTCGCCCAGCTCTACATCGACGGGCTGAACCTGTTCCTGGTGGGCATGCTGTTGATCGGCAGCGGGTTCGCCGGCGTCGGCGCCTACATGTTCTTCCCCCACGTGCAGAAGCGGGTGGAGAATTACCTGCACCCCGGCAACACGACCGGCAGCGATTACCAGCCGCATACCGCACTGGAAGCATTCGGCAACGGCGGTCTGCTCGGCCGTGGTCCCGGCGAGGGGCGGGTCAAGGACGTTCTGCCCGACGCGCACGCCGATTTCGTGTTCGCCGTCGCCGGTGAGGAATTCGGCATGATCATCTGCCTGATCATCATCGCCGTGTTTGCCTTCATCGTGCTGCGCGGGCTGCTGCGGCTGCTGAAGGAGCAGGACCTGTTCATCGTGCTGTCCTGCACCGGCCTGGTCACCGGCTTCGGGCTGCAGGCGTTCATCAACATGGCTTCATCGTTGCAGCTCATCCCCACCAAGGGCATGACGCTGCCGCTGATCTCGTATGGTGGGTCGTCAGCTCTCGCGGTTGCCCTCGGCATGGGCATGCTGCTCGCGCTGACGCGGCGCCGGCACCATGGCGACGTGCCTTGAGAGGCCCCGCGGCGTTCCCCATCGTGATCGCGGCCGGCGGCACCGGCGGCCACTTGTTCCCGGCCGAAGCGCTGGCCAGCGAATTGCTGGCACGCGGGCGCCGCGTGGCGTTGATGACCGACGCCCGTTCGGGCGGATTGCAGAGCCCTGTGTTCGCCGGGCTCGAGCACTTTGTGATCAGCGGTGCGGGGATCGCCGGCCGTGGTGCGGTGCAAGCGGCCAAGGCGACGCTGTCGTTGGCAGGTGGCGTGTTCCAGGCGCGGCGGATCCTGGCGCGCACGCACGCCGCGGCCGTGGTTGGGTTCGGCGGCTATCCGTGCGTGGCACCCGTGCTCGCCACGCGGCTGATTCGCCAGCGCCCGACAGTGATCCTGCACGAGCAGAATGCCGTGCTGGGCCGGGCCAATCGCTTTTTGTCCGGTCATGCCGACCGGCTGGCGCTGAGTTTCGCGGCGACCGAGCGCTTGCCAAGGATCGCTACCCTCGTCACCGGCAACCCGGTCCGGCCCGCGATCGCCGCGATCGCCAATGTGCCATATGTGCCGCCCGCGGCAACGATCCGCCTGCTGGTGCTGGGCGGCTCGCTTGGCGCACGCGTGTTCAGCGATGTCGTGCCGACCGCGCTGGCGTCGTTGCCGAATGCCCTGCTGTCTCGCGTCACGGTCGTGCAGCAGTGCCGGCCAGAGGACCTGGGACGGGTCCGCGCGATCTACGATCTGGCAGGTATCGATGCCGAACTGTCCGCCTTCTTTCCCGATGTGGCCGAGAAGCTGGCATCGGCGCATCTGGTGATCGCGCGCGCTGGCGCTTCCACCGTGGCCGAGCTGGCGATTGCCGGGCGGCCAGCCATACTGGTGCCGCTGCCCGGTGCCATCGACGATCATCAGTCGGCGAATGCACGCGCGCTGGCCGAGGCCCGCGGCGCATCGGTGATCGCGCAGCGCGACTTTACCGCCGAGGCATTGCGCGACCGTCTCGCCGTGCTGCTGGCGTCGCCGGACATGCTTTGCCACGCGGCGCACGCGGCACGCAGCATCGCACGCCCGGATGCGGCGTCACGGCTTGCCGATCTGGTCGAGGACCTCATGCGCCAGGAGGCACGGGTATGAGGGCGTTGCCGCTTTCCATCGGCACCATCCACTTTGTCGGCATCGGCGGCATCGGCATGTCCGGCATTGCCGAGGTGCTGCACAATCTCGGCTACGCCGTGCAGGGCAGCGACATCGCCGATTCTGCCAATGTCCGACGCCTGCGCGAGGCCGGCATCGCGGTCGCCGTCGGCCATGACGCCGCCAACATCGGCAATGCCCAGGTCGTGGTCGTGTCGTCCGCGGTAAAGTCTGACAACCCCGAGGTCGCGACCGCCCGTGCGCGCCTGATCCCGGTGGTGCGGCGCGCCGAGATGCTGGCCGAACTGATGCGGCTGAAATGGTCGATCGCGATCGGCGGCACGCACGGCAAGACCACCACCACCAGCCTGATCGCCGCCGTACTCGAAGCCGCGCATCTCGATCCCACGGTGATCAACGGCGGCATCGTCAACGCCTACGGCACCAACACGCGGCTGGGCGCCGGCGACTGGATGGTGGTGGAGGCCGATGAAAGCGACGGCAGCTTCCTGCGCCTGCCGGCGATCATCGCTGTGGTCACCAACATGGATCCCGAGCACCTCGATCACTGGGGTACGCCGGAGGCAATGATCGCTGGCTACGACCAGTTTGTGGGCAATGTGCCGTTCTATGGCTTTGCGGTGCTGTGCATCGACCATCCCGAGGTGCAGCAGATGATCCCGCGCCTGTCGGACCGGCGCATCCTCACCTACGGGTTCTCGCCGCAGGCCGATGTGCGCGCGGACCGCGTGGTGCCGGACAAGCTGGGCTCGACCTTCGACGTCACCGTCACCGATCGCGCGCGCAACCGTTCCCGCAAGCTGGGGCCGTACCGGCTGCCGATGCTGGGCAGCCACAACGTGCAGAACGCGCTGGCGGCGGTGGCGGTCGGCGTCGAGATGGAGATTGACGACGACACGCTGC
>DASXNR010000316.1:0-1679 GCA_036494925.1 Acetobacteraceae bacterium | reverse complement strand
TGGCGCCGAGAACTACGATCGCCTGCGCGGCACCTACGCCGATGGCGTCGTGCTCGACGAGTACGGCGACATCGATCCGCGCGCATGGCCCGAGGTGCTGCGTCCGTCGCTTGCCGACCGCGAAGGCTGGGCGACTTTCATCGGCACACCGAAGGGCCGCAACGACTTCTGGCGCATCCACAAGCAGGCAGAGGTCGACGCCGCCTGGTATTCGCTCGTGCTGCGCGCCTCCGACACCGGACTGCTGCCGGACAATGAACTCGACGACATGCGGCGCATGATGACCGCCGACCAATATGATCAGGAGCTCGAGTGCAGCTTCGATGCGGCCATCCGGGGCGCTATCTATCGCACCGAGCTGCAGGAGCTGGAGACCAGCGGGCGTATATGCAGCGTGCCATACGATCCCGCTGTCCCGGTCTGGACTGCCTGGGACCTCGGCATCGGTGATGCGACGGCGGTGATCTGCGCGCAGCTCGTCGGCCGCGAGGTGCACATCATCGATTACCACGAGGATGTCGGCCACCCGCTCACGCATTACGTCGACTGGCTCAATTCGAGGCCCTACCGCTATGACACCGACCTGCTGCCGCACGACGCGGCCGCGCGCGAACTGGGCACCGGCAAGACACGCGAGGAGCTGCTGCGGGCCAATGGCCGCAAGGTGCGCGTACTGCGGCGCCAGGAGGTCGAGGATGGCATCAACGCGGTGAAGATGTTGCTAGGACGGTGCTGGTTCGACCGGACGCGCACCGAGCGGTTGCGCGAGTGCCTGGCGAACTACCATCGCGATTGGAACGACCGGATGGGCGTGTTCCGGGAGCAGCCGGCGCACGACTGGTCCTCGCATGCTGCGGATTCCGCCAGAACATTGGCGATGGGGCTGCGCGAGACGACGACGCGGCTGCGGAGCGACGTCATGATGGAGCCGCCGCGGCAGCGGTTCCGGGAGACGGGCGCGATGGTCAGCACGAGCTGGATGGCCGTCTGAGGCGGAGGCGGTGCCGCTCGCCGGCGGCGTGCTTACCACGGCGAGCGTTGCAACCGATATTCCTGCACTAGAATCCAGTAATTGACATCCATCTGGCGGGGCGCCTGCGGCGGCCGTGGGAATTGACTTGCTCGGCGTACCAGCCAGCCGACATAACCATCAGGCGCTTCGGCCAGCTGGTCAGCCGCCTCTCGCAGCGCCAGCGCTGCTTCCGCGATAGTGGGCGGGAAATAGCGCCAGTTGTCATCAGGCAACCGCGCGAGCGCGATCTGTCCCGGCAACACTTCGGCCACGAAGTCCGGCTGTTGGGTGCGGCTATCCTCGATATCGGCACCAGGCGGGTGGAACAAGTGCAGCATCCCGCGAAGCTTGGCGCCCGCGCCGGCAATGCGGTCAAGCGCGCTCGACCGTCGCCGCTGCCTCCGCCCCCGCCCCCACACGTCCCGTCAGGCGGCCGTCCGGCGCGTCTGGGAAGGAACGTTCCCGGGAGCTGAGAAAGTCCGCGCGGCTAGAACGGGGTTGCCGCGCGGATGCAGGAGACCTCGCCGATGCGTGGGGTTCCAGCGAACCACGCATCCACTGTGCAGAGACTTGGCCGACTTGTTTAGGCTTCTACTTCTCGGTCACCGGCAGCATCATGTGCTCGTAGCGGGTGCCGGGATACATTGCATACGGCTGCGTTGGATCA
>DASXNR010000315.1:0-12271 GCA_036494925.1 Acetobacteraceae bacterium | reverse complement strand
GCTTGCGGCCGAGCACGCGAGCGGCAGCGGACGGCAACTGTCACCATGGACGGCGCTGCGCAGCGGACCGGTCGTCCTGATGACCGCTGCCTATCTGCTGATCGGCTTCGGGGTGTACGCCAACGTGTTCTTCCTGCCTCTGATGATCAAGGACCTGGGGTTCAGCAACCTGGTCACCAGCTATCTTTCGGCAATGCCGGCCGCGCTTGGCGTGCTCGGCATGGTTCTCGTCTCGCGCAGCTCCGATCGGACCGGTGAGCGCGTGTGGCATGTTACGCTTTGCACGCTGGGGGCTGGCATTGGCCTTGTGCTCGCAGGAGTCTTCACCGGCAATACGATCGTCGAACTCGCCAGCCTTTGCGTGGTCGGATTTGCCATCAGCGCCGCGCTGCCGACATTCTGGAACCTGCCGACCGCGTATTTCGGTCCTGCGTCCGCAGCGGCAGGGATCGCAGTGATCAACTCGATCGGCAACATTGCGGGTTACGCCGCGCCGCAGCTCGTCGGCATCCTGCGCGATCAGACCGGTACATACAGCATTGCACTGATGGTGGTCGGTTTGATGAGCCTGGGCGCCGCCGCGCTGCTGCCGTTCGCCGGTGCTCCCGCGCGGGCGGCGCAAATGCGGCGGGCAGCAGTCTGAAGGCCGTCACGTCCGCCGCACATTGGTGAACATCGGGATGCTGCCTTTGAGCACGCCCGTCAGGTCCCTGCGGTAGGCAGAGGCAAAGAAGAACGCGCCCAGCGGGATATACGGCACGTCACGAAATGCCTGGAGCTGAATTTCGCGGCAGATGCGTTTCTGCTCGTCGGGATCGGTGGCGTCGATCCAGGCGCTGCGCAGCTCCTCCACGCGCGGCATGTCCGGCCAGCCGAACAGCGACTGCCGGCCCAGGCCGCGCAGGAAACCGTGCGCAGCCGGACTCGACGCCGAGTAGCCCGGCGCATAGTTCGCATTCAGGCTCCAGCCGCCCTTGTCGAGCGGCGCCTGCGAATTGAGCCGTTGCGCCACCGTCGCCCAGTCGAGCGTCTGGTAGTCCATGTTCATGCCGAGTTTGCGGAACACCTCGGCGGCTACTTCGCTCATGGCATTGATCGCCGGCAGGTCGGTCGGCACGAGAAACACGAACTTTTCGCCGTTATAGCCGGCAACTTCGATGTCCCGCTTCACCTTCGCCAGATCGCGCTGGCCGTTCAGCGCGTCCATCCCGGCGTCATTGGCGAACGGCGAGCGCGGGCTGAAGGTGCCGATGCCCGCGCTCCACATCGAGTGGTCGTCGCCGGCCACCGCGGTCATCATGTCGGTCTGGCTGAATGCGCCGAGCAGCGCACGGCGGATCCCGGCGTTGTCGAACGGCGGGTGCAGATGGTTGAAGCGCAGCACTGCGTAATAGCCCAAGGTGTCGATCACCTCGACGGTCACATCCGGGCTCTTGCGCAGCAGCGGCAGCAGGTCCGACGTCGCCTGTTCCCACCAGTCCATCTCGCCGGACTGCAGGGCCGCGGCGGCGGTGCCCGCATCGGGGATGGTGTGCCATTCGACTCGTTCGAAATTGGCGATCTTCGGACCGGCGGTGCCGACCGGTGGGCCATCTGTGCGCGGTACATAGTTGGCGTTCCGCTGATATACGGCCAGCGATCCCGGCACGCGTTCGTTCATGATGAACCGGTAGGGGCCGCTGCCGATGACCTCCTTCACCTGCTGGCCGGGCTCGGTGAGCGCGAGGCGTTCCGGCATGACAACGGGCGCGAAGGGGTTCGGCTTGCCGAGCAGATCTGCGAGCAGTCGGAACGGGCGTTTCAGGCGGAACTGCAGCACGGTGTCGGAGATGGCTGACAGCTCGTCCACCTGGGCGAACACGGAGATCGCGAACACGTCGCGCCTGGCCCAGCGCTGCAGCGAGGCAACGGCATCGCGCGCCAGAACCTTCTCGCCGTCGTGGAAGCGCAGGCCGTCGCGCAGCGTGATCTTCCAGACCCTGCCGTCGTCCTCGATCACGTGGCCGGCCGCCATCTGCGGCCGTGGGCGGACCGCATCATCCACACCATACAGCGTGTCGTACACCATGTAGGCGTGATTGCGGGTGACCAAGGCGGGAGCGAAGCTCGGGTCGAGGAGGGCGATGTCCGCCTGCGGGATGAACTTCAGCAGCTTGGGATCGCCTGCCGCGCGCACTGCCGGGGCGGCAAGGGCCGCAGCCGCCGAGCCAGTCAGAAAGTGACGACGCTTCACGGCGGCCTGCTCCCCATTTTTCCCCGGTCCGATGTTACCGCCCGAACACGGTTCCCCGGAAGCGGCAGGGCTGCTATTTTCCGCTCACCGGCACGGAGGGATGGCCGAGCGGCTTAAGGCGCACGCTTGGAAAGCGTGTGTGCGTGAAAGCGTACCGTGGGTTCGAATCCCACTCCCTCCGCCGGTCCACGGCTTGCCATCGTTCCGACAATTCAATTACTAACCAACCAGACCGTGTCCACTCACGTCCACGCGCGCTGGGCCTGATCGCATCGGGCAATGCCATGAGACGTGTCCTGACTCCAGGGAACGATCGCCTCGCTGTCGTCCGTCTGTCGGCAAGAACCCGGGCGCCAACGTCGCCATCTCCGGCGGTGGCACCAGCCACCAGAAATGTCGGGCTACTCTGGCGCGGAGCCGGACCGCGCAGAGCTACTACGGTCGGCGGCTGGTAGGGGACGGTGCCGGTGATCTGCACCGTTTGATCAGGGTCGCCGCAGGTGGCGCATTGCACCGAGTCGATCGGTTCCCGCTTCATAAAAGTGATTGCGATCCGGCGTCGATGGCGACCAAGGCGGAACCGTCACGGCCAGTGGATCGTTCTCGACCGTTGTATCCATGCGAGGAGGTAAGCAATGATCGAAGTTGTGACCGCTGTGTATGAAGCCGCATCAGCCGCTGAACTTGCTGTCAAAGACCTTGAAGTCGCCAGAGTTCCGTCGGCTGTTATCAGGCAATTTGTGAGCGACGACGCAGCGCCAGAAGGAGTTTTGGAGGTTTCCAATCATGGGTCGACCGGGGGAGCCACGGTGGTGGCCGTCACTGTGGAGGATCGCCATGCCAGTGCGGTGATGGAAATCCTCGGTATGCAGGCTCCCATCAGCATGAGAGAAGTGCCGCTGTCTGTTGGGTGATAAGTGATACCGCAGGACTGGTCCGACAAAATTCGCATCCGACGCAATTCGTGGGAGCTGGCCGGAGCAGGACCCATCTCTGCCGTTGCCCGCCGATGCATCCTCGGTACAGAGTGCGTCGACCATCGGGGTGCAACTCATGTGCGGCATCGTCGGACTGTTCCTGACCGATCCGAGCCTTGAGCCGGAGCTTGGCCGGCTGACCGCCGGCATGCTTGCGGTGATGACCGATCGAGGGCCCGACAGTGCCGGATTTGCCCTCTACGGCAATGGCGCCGCCGGCACAGCGAAGCTCACTCTGCACGGACCCGCGGCAACCGATTTCCATGCGATCGCCGTGACGGTAGGCGAAGTTCTCAATACGCCGGCGTCACTGGTGGTACGCGACGACCACGCGGTGTTGCGCCTGCCGTCGGAACTTGAGGCGACGGCACGCGCGCACCTGGCGCGGATCGCACCGCAGGTGCGCGTTGTCGCGAGCGGGATGCGGATGGAGCTGTTCAAGGGCGTCGGCCGGCCGGCGGAAGTGTCCGCGCGGTTCGATCTCCCTGGGATGAGCGGAACGCATGCGATCGGCCATACCCGCATGGCGACGGAGTCGGCTGTCACGACCGAGGGAGCGCATCCGTTCTCGACCGGCGCCGATCAGTGTCTGGTGCACAACGGCTCGCTCTCCAATCACAATGGTGTCCGCCGCATGTTGGCGCGCCAGGGCGTACGGATGGAGACCGAGAACGACACCGAGGTCGCCGCGGGCTATCTGACCTGGCGCATGCGCGAAGGCGCCCGTCTGGACGAGGCCCTGCACGCCGCCTTGGACGATCTCGATGGGTTCTACACGTTTGTTGTCGGCACCGAGACCGGGTTCGGCGTGCTGCGTGACCCGGTCGCCTGCAAACCGGCGGTGATGGCGGAGACCGACCAGTATGTGGCCTTCGCGTCGGAGTATCGGGCGCTGATCGGGCTTCCCGGCATCGCCGCCGCGCGCCTGTTCGAGCCGGAGCCGGCGCGCGTCTATTTCTGGGAACGCCGCCATTGAGCAGTGCGACCGACGCGACGACGGTCGATCTGGCGACGACAACCGTGCGCGAACTCAACCAGCGGCTGCATGAACTCGCGCGGAAAAGCAACGAGACTCTGTGGCGGATCGTCAATCCGCGCGGACTGCATTCACTGGCGGTCGGCATCGATACGCCGACGCAGGTGCGGATCGAGGGCCATGTCGGTTACTACTGCGCGGGAATGAATTCCGGTGCGGACATCGCAATAACCGGCAACGCCGGGCCGGGCGTCGCGGAAAACATGATGTCGGGCATGGTGCGGGTGAACGGCGACGCTGCCCAGGCGGCCGGCGCGAC
Source organism: Acetobacteraceae bacterium (assembly GCA_036494925.1). GTDB lineage: Bacteria > Pseudomonadota > Alphaproteobacteria > Acetobacterales > Acetobacteraceae > JAMXLO01. The sequence continues at coordinate 7,766 of DASXNR010000315.1, read as the reverse complement.
CGGTCGCGGCGGCCTGCTGGTGATCGAGGGCAATGCCGGCGCGCGGTGCGGTATCTCGATGAAGGGCATCGACATCGTGGTAGGTGGCTCGATCGGTCACATGAGCGCGTTCATGGCCCAGGAGGGCAACCTGGTGGTGTGCGGCAACGCCGGCGACGCACTGGGCGACAGTCTGTATGAGGCGCGCATCTTTGTCCGCGGCACCGTCGACAGCCTCGGCGCCGATTGTGAGGAGAAGGCGATGGGCGAAGCGGAACGCGGCATCCTGCGCGACCTGCTGACGCGCGCGTCGCTCGATCGGACGATCGATGCATCGGCGTTCCGGCTCTATGGATCGGCGCGACGGCTCTACAACTTCCACATCGACAATGCCGACGCCTATTGAGGTGACCATGAACCCGGCGCCGTCCCGCATCCCACGCATACCGCCGCGCGAGTCCGCGACGTTCGATCGCCGCACCATCGCCGAAATCCAGCGCGCCGCGGCGACCGGGATATACGACATCCGCGGCTTCGGTGCGAAACGCAAACTGCCGCATTTCGACGATCTGCTGTTCCTGGGCGCATCGATGTCCCGCTACCCGCTGGAAGGCTATCGCGAGCGCTGCGGTACCGATGTGGTGCTCGGAACGCGGCATGCGAAGCGGCCGATCGAACTGAAGATCCCCGTGACCATCGCCGGAATGAGTTTCGGTGCGTTGTCCGCGCCCGCCAAGGAGGCACTCGGGCGTGGCGCAACCGCGGTCGGCACCTCGACCACAACCGGGGACGGCGGCATGACGCCGGAGGAACGCGAGCACTCGCGGATCCTCGTGTATCAATGCCTGCCGTCCCGCTACGGCATGAACCTGGAGGATCTGCGCAGGGCGGACGCGATCGAGGTGGTCGTCGGACAGGGAGCCAAGCCGGGTGGTGGCGGCATGCTGCTCGGCCAGAAGATCTCGCCCCGGGTGGCGAAGATGCGCAATCTGCCGGAGGGGATCGATCAGCGATCCGCCTGTCGGCATCCTGACTGGACCGGCCCGGACGACCTGACGATCAAGATCGAGGAGTTGCGCGAAATCACCGACTGGCAAAAGCCGGTCTATGTGAAGGTTGGCGCCAGCCGCCCCTATTACGATACCGCATTGGCGGTGAAGGCAGGGGCCGATGTCGTGGTGCTGGACGGCATGCAGGGTGGCACCGCCGCGACGCAGGAGGTGTTCATCGAACATGTCGGCCTGCCTACGCTCGCATCGATCCGCCCGGCAGTACAGGCGCTGCAGGAACTGGGACAGCACCGGAAAGTTCAGCTGATCGTTTCCGGCGGTATCCGCAGCGGAGCCGATGTGGCGAAGGCACTGGCGCTCGGTGCGGATGCGGTCGCCATCGGCACTGCCGCACTGATCGCGCTCGGTGACAACGATCCCGCGCTGGACGATGAGTATCGCGCACTCGGCTCCGCCGCCGGCTGCTATGACGACTGGCATGAAGGACGTGATCCGGCCGGTATCACGACGCAGGATCCGGTGCTTGCGGCGCGGCTCGATCCGGTGCGTGCCGGGCGTCGCCTGGCGAATTATCTGACCGTGATGACGCTGGAGGCACAGGCGATCGCGCGAGCCTGTGGCAAGAGCCATCTGCATAATCTTGAGCCGGAGGACCTGGTGGCCCTGACACTTGAAGCCGCTGCGATGGCCCAGGTCCCGCTCGCGGGCACCGAGTGGTACCCGGGCAAGCCAGGAACCCGATGATGATCGATCTTGCCGAGATCGCGCGCGAGCGTGGCATCCGATATTTCCTGATCTCATTCGTCGATCTGCTGGGTCATCTGCGGGCGAAACTCGTGCCGGCAGCGGCGATCGCCACCATGCAGAAGAACGGTGCCGGCTTCGCCGGATTCGCGGCGCACTTCGACCTGGCGCCTTCCGATCCCGACATGCTCGCCATGCCGGATGCGTCGAGCCTGATACAATTGCCGTGGCAGCCGGAGGTCGGTTGGCTCGCGGCGGATCTGACGATGCGAGGGAAGCCGCTCGAGCAGGGGCCGCGCAATCTGCTGCGGCGCGTGATCGCACAGGCAGCCGGGTCCGGCTATCGCATGAAGAGCGGCGTGGAATGTGAGTATTTCCTGATCTCCCAGGATGGCAGCGCGATCGCCGATCTGAGCGACCATGCTGACAAGCCGTGTTACGACCAGTCCGCGCTGATGCGCCGTTACGATGTCATCGCCGAAATCTGCGACGCCATGCTGGCGCTCGGCTGGATGCCTTATCAGAACGATCACGAGGACGCGAACGGTCAATTCGAGATGAACTGGAAGTATGATGACGCACTGGTCACCGCGGATCGTCACGTCTTCTTCAAGTTCATGGTCAGGTCGTTAGCCGAGAAGCACGGGCTGCGCGCGACCTTCATGCCGAAGCCGTTTCCGCAATTGACCGGTTCCGGCTGTCACGCCCATGTCTCGCTATGGCGAGACGAGCGCAACCTGTTCGCCGATGACACCGGTTCCCTCGGCCTGTCGTCCATCGGCTACCACTTCATCGGCGGCGTCATGCACCACGCGCAGGCGCTGTGCGCGCTGCTGAATCCGGTGGTGAATTCGTACAAACGGATCAACGCGCAGCGCACGCTGTCGGGCGCCACCTGGTCGCCGAATGCGGTCAGCTACTCCGGCGACAATCGCACCCATATGATCAGAATTCCCGACGCCGGACGTTTCGAATTGCGGCTGGCAGATGGTGCGGTCAATCCGTACCTGTTGCAGGCAGCGATCCTGGCGACCGGCCTGGATGGGATGGCGACGGCGCGCGATCCCGGCCAACGGATGGACCTCAACATGTACGCCGACGGCCACCTGGCTCCCGACCTGCCGCGACTCCCGCTCAACCTGCTCGACGCCTTGCGCGCACTGCAGGCATCGGAGGCCCTCGGCAGCGCATTCGGCGAGGCATTCACCCAGGCGTATCTCAGGTTGAAGCAAAGCCAGTGGGACGACTATTCGCGACATCTGACGCAGTGGGAACGCGACACGACGCTCGATATCTGACCTGGAAAGATGCGCTTGCCGCCACGATCTGCGTTCTGGCATGCATAGCGACCAGCCGCGGCGCGGCAAACGATCCATAGCACTGTCCATGAGCTCATCGACCCGGTTTCATCCTGCGGTTGCCGCGTGGTTCGCCAGTCGGTTCGCCTCTCCGACACCAGCGCAGGTGCAGGCCTGGCCGGCGATTCAGGCCGGCCGGCACACGCTGATCGCCGCCCCGACCGGCTCCGGCAAGACCCTGGCCGCTTTCCTGGCGGCGATCGATGCGTTGCTGCGCCAAGGGCTCGAAGGCCGGCTCACCGACCAGACGCAGGTGGTCTACGTCTCGCCGTTGAAGGCGCTGTCGAACGACATCCAGCGCAACCTGGAGGCACCGTTGGCAGGCATCCGCGACGCTTTGCGCGAGCGCGGACTGCCCGACGTGGAAATCCGCACCTGGGTGCGCACCGGCGACACTCCGGCGGGCGAGCGCGAGCGCATGCGGCGCCGCCCGCCGCACATCGTCGTCACCACGCCGGAGTCGCTCTACATCCTGCTCGGCTCCGCTTCGGGCCGTGCGATGCTGGCGACCACGCGGACGGTGATCGTGGACGAGATCCATGCCATGGCGTCGAACAAGCGCGGCGCCCATCTGGCCCTGTCGCTCGAACGTCTGGCCGCGCTGTGCGGCAACCGGTTGCAGCGGATCGGTCTCTCCGCGACGCAGAACCCGATCGAAGCGATCGCGAACCTGCTGGTCGGGTCGGAGCCCGCGCCCGCCATCATCGACGCCGGCCATCAGCGCCCGCGCGATCTGGCGCTCGAAGTGCCGGCCTCGCCGCTGGAAGCGGTGATGTCGGCCGAGGTCTGGCAGCAGGTCTACGACCAGTTGGTGGGGCTGATCGAGGCGCACCGCACCACCCTGGTGTTCGTCAACACGCGGCGCATGGCGGAGCGCGTGGCGCGCCAGTTGTCCGAGCGTCTCGGCGAGGCGGCGGTCACCGCGCATCACGGCAGCATGGCGAAGGAACAGCGGCTGGCCGCGGAGCAGCGGCTCAAGCGTGGCGAGCTGAAGGCGCTGGTGGCGACCGCGTCGCTCGAGCTTGGCATCGATATCGGTGACGTCGACCTGGTCTGCCAGCTCGGTTCGCCGCGTTCGATCGCGAGCTTCCTGCAGCGCGTCGGGCGATCGGGTCACGCGGTCGGTGGCCTGCCCAAGGGGCGGCTGTTCCCGCTCTCGCGCGACGATCTGGTGGAGTGCGCGGCGCTGCTCGACAGCGTCCGCCGCGGCGAGCTCGACCGACTGACCCTGCCGCACCAGCCGCTCGACGTGCTGGCGCAGCAGATCGTCGCCGAGGTGGCGGCGCAGGACTGGCCGGAGCGGGAACTGTACGAGCGGCTGCGCCGCGCCTGGCCGTATCGTGCGTTGACACGGGAAGACTTCACCGCCGTGGTGCACATGCTTGCCGACGGCTTCACCACGCGGCGCGGACGGCGCGGTTCGCTGCTTCACCACGACGCCGTCAACCACATGCTGCGCGGCCGGCGCGGCGCGCGGCTCACCGCACTGACCTCCGGTGGCACGATCCCGGACAACGCCGACTACCAGGTGCTGCTGGAGCCGGAGAACCAGACGATCGGCACCGTCAACGAGGACTTTGCGGTCGAAAGTCTCGCCGGCGACGTGTTCCAGCTCGGCAACAGTGCCTACCGCATCATGCGCGTGGAACGCGGCATCGTGCGGGTAGAGGACGCGCGCGGCCAGTCTCCCACCATTCCGTTCTGGCTCGGCGAGGCACCGGGCCGCAGTGACGAACTGTCGTTCGGCGTGTCGCGCCTGCGGTCGGCGATTGCGGCGCGGCTGCGGACCGATCCGTCCGGCGAAACCACGCAACGCTGGCTGACCGACGAGATCGGCATCGCGGCACCCGCCGCTGAACAGCTGGTGGAATACCTGGCCGCGGCATTGGCGGCATTGGGTTGCCTGCCGACGCACGACACATTGGTGCTCGAGCGCTTCTTCGACGAGGCGGGCGGCATGCAGCTCGTCGTGCACTCGCCGTTCGGCAGCCGGATCAATCGCGCCTGGGGTCTGGCACTGCGCAAGCGCTTCTGCCGCAAGTTCAACTTCGAGCTGCAGGCTGCGGCCACCGAGGACAACATCGTGCTGTCGCTGACCACCGCGCACAGCTTCGAACTGGCGGAGGTGGCGCGTTATCTGAGTTCGGCAAGTGTCCGATCCCTGCTCACCGAGGCATTGCTGGACGCGCCGATGTTCATCACCCGCTGGCGCTGGGTTGCCGGCGTCTCGCTCGCGCTGCCGCGGTTCCGTGGCGGCCGCAAGGTGGCGCCGCAGCTCGCGCGCATGGACGCCGAGGACTTGGTTGCCTCGGTATTCCCCGATCAGCTCGCCTGCGCCGAGAATCTGGTCGGTGAACGCGAAATCCCCGACCACCCGCTGGTCAACCAGACCATCGCCGACTGCCTGCACGAGGCAATGGACGTCGCGGGCCTGGAGCGGCTGCTGAGCCGGATCGAATCCGGTGAAATCCGCGTGGTCGCATGCGACCTGACGCAACCCTCGCCGCTCGCGCTCGAAGTGCTGTCGGCCCGGCCTTATGCGTATCTCGACGACGCACCGTTGGAGGAGCGCCGCGCCCAGGCGGTGATGGCCCGGCGCTGGCTGGCCCCGGAGAGCGCGGCGGATCTCGGCCGGCTGGATCCGGAAGCGGTCGCGCGGGTACGGAACGAAGCCTGGCCGGACGCCGCCAACGCCGAAGAGTTGCACGATGCGCTGCTGTGGCTCGGTTGCCTGAGCGCGGACGAGGTGCGGGCTGAACCGGAGTGGGCCGGCTGGCTGGCGGCACTGGCGCGCGACCGGCGCGTGGCGCGGCTGGAGACGCCGCAGGCGACAATCTGGGTCGCCGCCGAGCGATTGGAACAGTTTCGAACGCTGTGGCCCGACGCGCGACACGGGCCGGATATCGTGCCGCCAGCGGACGAGCCGCGCCGCGTGTGGTCGCGCGAGGAGGCCCTGGCCGAGATCGTGCGTGGCCGCCTGGAGGGACTGGGGCCGGTCACACAGGTCGCGCTGGCAGCACCGCTTGGCTGGGAGCCGGACGCGATCGGCGCAGCGCTCACGGCGCTGGAGGTCGAGGGATTCGCCATGCGCGGGCGCTTCTCCCCGGGCGCCAACGCGGATGAATGGTGCGACCGGCGGCTGCTCGCGCGCATCCACCACTACACCGTCCAACGGCTGCGCGCCGAGATCGAGCCCGTCGCCGCGCGCGACTTCCTGCGCTTTCTGTTTGCCTGGCAGCACGTGACCGACGGCACTCGCCTGGAGGGCCCGGATGCCGTGACCGCTGTCGTCGCGCTGCTCGAAGGGTTCGAGGCGCCGGCCGGGGCCTGGGAGACCGAGCTCCTGCCCACCAGAATCACGACGTACGAGCCGGCCTGGCTGGATGATCAATGCCTGGCGGGACGCGTCGCCTGGACCCGGCTCAGCCCGTGCTCCGGCCGCGGCAACGACCGCGACCGGGTCGCGACGCCGATCCGCACCACACCCATCACACTGTTGGCACGTCGTCACGCGCCGTTCTGGACGTCACTGTCGGGGCCGGCCGATCCCGACCGACCGGGTGCGCGGGCGCGCATGGTGGCCGACTGCCTGCGCACGCACGGCGCGTCGTTCTTCGAGGAGCTGGTCGAGGCCACCGGCCTGCTGCGCCATCAGGTGGAGGAGGCGCTCGGCGAACTCGTCGCCCTCGGCCTGGTGAGTTCCGACAGCTTCGGCGGGTTGCGGGCGCTGCTGGTGCCGTCGGATCGCCGCAAGCCGTTCGGCGGTGGCACGCGCAGGCGGCGCACCCTGACCTTCGGCATGGAAGATGCCGGCCGTTGGGCATTGACGCGCCGCGCTCCGCCCGAAGTCGCGCAACCGCAGGCCCAGGCCGGTGCGATCGAGCATGTCGCACGCACACTGCTGCATCGTTACGGCGTTGTGTTCTGGCGACTGCTCGCGCGCGAGGCCGGCTGGCTACCGCCATGGCGCGATCTGCTGCGCGTCTATCGCCGGCTGGAGGCGCGCGGAGAAATCCGCGGCGGGCGTTTCGTCGCCGGCTTCCCCGGCGAACAGTACGCATTGCCCGAGGCGATCGGCACGCTGCGCGAGCTGCGCCGCCAACCCGCGTCCGGTGAGTGGGTCTCGCTGTCCGGCGCGGACCCGCTGAACCTAGCCGGCATCCTGACGCCCGGTGCGCGACTGCCGGCATTGACCGGCAACCGGTTGCTGTTTCGCGACGGCCTGCCGATCGCTTCGCTCGGCGGCGGCGAAGTGCAATTCCTGGCGACGCTCGATCCGGCGACACAGTGGGCCGCGCGCAAGCACCTGCTGCGCTCCGCAACGCCGGCGCTGCTCGCCGATCTGGCATGAGATGACGGTTGCCAGGGCACGTGAGGCCTTGCGGCTTAATGGTTCAGCCGCCTGACTCCATGCGCAGCATAACACTGATTGTGGCCGCCGTTGTGTTTGCCGGCGCGCTGATCATCGATACCGGAGCGTTGCTGCAGATTGCGGCCATGGCCGTACTGCGAAGCACCGGACATGGCCTGATCGTTGCGGTTGCGCTCGCGGGTGGCGCAATCCTCGCGATCGCATTGTTCGCAACCCGTAAGCGCAGGCGGCGGGCAACCAGGTCTCGTCCGCGGGCGGTTCGGCGGAACGGGCGCAATCGACGCCTGCCGAGCAGGCCGGACC
>DASXNR010000314.1:0-3808 GCA_036494925.1 Acetobacteraceae bacterium | reverse complement strand
CGCGTGGCGTGGTCGCAATCAGCGGCGAGGACCGCGTCGCGTTCCTGCAGGGGTTGGTCTCCAACGACGTGGCGCAAGCGGCGCCCGGTCGCGCAATCTGGGCGGCGCTGCTGACGCCGCAGGGCAAGTGGCTGGCCGACTTCTTCGTTTTCGCGGCGGACGAGCGACTGCTGCTGGACTGCGAGCGTGCCCAGGTCCCGATGCTGCTGCCGCGACTGTCGCGCTTCCGGCTGCGGTCGAAGGTGACGCTGCGCGTGGCCGACGAGCTTGGTGTTCATGCGGCCTGGGATGGCACACCGGCAGATGGCACACCGGCAGATGGCACACCGGCAGTCGGGGCCATTGCCGCGCCTGATCTGAGGTTGCCGGAGGCCGGGTGGCGCCTGCTGTCCGCCGCTCCGTTGCCCGCCACGGCCGGCGAGGTGGACTGGGATCGGCATCGGCTCGCGCTCGGTCTGCCGGACGGATCGCGCGACCTTGAAGCGGAGAAGACCGTGCTGCTGGAGGCGGGTTTCGATGAGCTGAACGGCATCTCGTGGGGCAAGGGCTGCTACATGGGTCAGGAACTGACCGCGCGCACCAAATACCGCGGCCTGGTCAAGCGGAGGCTGGTTCCAGTGGCGGTGGCGGGCGCTCTGCCGGCGCCTGGCACGGCTGTGCTGCGCGGCGGCGCAGAGGTCGGAATAATGCGGTCAGGGCGCGATCAATCGGGTCTGGCCGTGCTGCGTATCGAGGCGCTGCGCGACGTGCTGGATTGCGGTGGAGCGTCGCTGACGCCTCGGGTGCCCGCCTGGATGCGACTGCCCGAGCCGGTGTCGTGAGCGAGACCCAGGCGATCAATTGGGAGAGCCGCTATCGCGATGGCACCGCCGGCTGGGAACGACGCGGCCTCAACCCGGCGTTCCTCGCCTGGCGCGACGCCGGCACCTTGGCGCCATGCCGCATCCTGGTCCCGGGCGGCGGGCGCAGCCTGGAGCCGCTGGCGCTGGCCGAATCCGGCTTCGAGGTCACGGTGGTGGATGCGGCGCCAAGCGCGGTGGCGATGCAGCGGGCGCATTTCGAACGACTGAAGCTCTCGGCCCGGGCCGAGCAGGCGGATCTGTTCGCGTGGGACCCGGACGCGCCATTCGATGCCATCTACGACCAGACCTGCCTCTGCGCGCTGCCACCGGGGCTGTGGCCCACTTATGCGCGGCGCCTGCATCGCTGGCTGCGCCCGGATGGGGCGCTGTTCATCCTGTTCATGCAAAGCGACCGGCCGAGCGGACCGCCGTTTAACTGCGACATCGGCGCCATGCGCCGGCTGTTCGGCCCACCCGCCTGGAGCTGGCCGGATACCATGCCCACGCATGTCGAGCACCCGTCGGGGCTGACCGAGCAGCCCGCAGTGCTCCGCCGCGTCTGATGGGCAGCGCGATGGGTCCGGACCAGCCCGGATCAAGGTTGTAGGATTAGCCCACTCCGCAACTGTCGCGAAGTCGCTGATCCTCAACTTGCAATCTGTAACGGGCTGAGTAAAACTGTTCCCGTCCGGTAACGGGCAGTAGGAAAATATCGCCTCGCAGTAGCTGGTTACCACACGACCGCCGCGAATACCGACGAAACGATCGAGCGTAGCCTCTGCCGGGGTGCTCTGAACTGTTTGTTAGGAATGCGAATGGTCGAATTGCCGGTCAATGAGAAGACGGGGCGAGGTTGCTCCGGTGGACGGTGACAATGGACCGGCTGACCAGCATGACGGTATTCGCCAAGGTTGCCAGTGCACGGAGCTTCTCCGGCGCGGCACGCGAACTCGGCATTTCCCAGGCGACCGCCAGCAAGCACGTGCAGACGCTCGAGGACTGGCTTGGCGTCAGGCTGCTCCATCGGACCACCCGCCGCGTCGCCCTGACCGACATCGGCGAGAGTTTCTTCGTGCAGTGCGCGCGTATCCTGGAGGACATGGAGACGGCGCGTTCTATCGCCAGTCCGGGTGCACCGGTGCGCGGCAGCATGCGCATCACGGCACCCGTTGTATTCGGCAGCACGCGGCTCGGACCGCTCGTGGTCGATTTCCTGCATCGGCATCCCGAGCTGACGCTGAGCGTCGAGCTGTCGGACCGTTCGGTCGATCTGATCGAGGAAGGTTATGACCTGGCGATCCGCACCAGCCCTGCCACCGGCGCCGGTCTGGTCGCCTGGCCGCTCATGCCGCTCGACTATGTACTTTGTGCGGCGCCTTCGTACCTCGCCCGCCACGGGGTGCCCGCCGTGCCCGCTGATCTCAGCAGCCACCATTGCATCACCGGGTCCGACACGGTTGGTGCCAGTTGGCGGTTCGACGGTCCAGATGGACAGACGGAGGTGTCGATCTACGGCAGGCTGCAGGTGAACAACGCCTTGCTGCGCTGCGATGCCGCCCGCGCCGGTGCAGGGATATTGCTCTGTGCCGACTATCTGGTGGCCGGTGATTTCGCCACTGGCCGGCTGGTTCGGCTGCTGCCGGACCATACCCCGGCGGGCAGCACGCTGCATGCCGTGAGCCCGGCGTATCGGGCCGGCTCGCCAAAGGTCCGCAGCCTGGTCAGGCATCTCACGACACAGCTCACCGATCCGGCAGGGCAATCGCATTTCAGATTTGTGCTAGAACGGTGGCCAGGAAGCTGTCGTTCCAAGCGGCGCGTCGGAGCTTCTTAGCCAGCGATCCCTTCGAGCGCTCTGTACGGACCAGGTTGAGAGCCATGTGCCGCAACACGGCCAGGTTCTGCGGTCCGTTGTCCATACGGTTCCGCGCCCGGTCCTCGTTCATGGTGACGTCGAGGCACCAATGCAGGCGGTTCTCGACCCCCCAATGCGAGCGGACGACCTCGCCGAACCGCTGCGCGGACAATGCGCTGCTGAGCAGATAATAGGCCGTCTCAGTGGTTGTCCTGCCGGACCTTTCGCGGACGCGGACGACCTTGCCGATTGCGGCCAGACCTGGCCAGTTGTGATCGTCCTGCAGCCAGGAGATGTCAGTCGAAACCGTGCTGGTCCTAGTCTCGATGCGGCCATGATCGGCATCCACCGTCGTCGCGCTGACCGGCAGTTTGGTCTGTGGGTCGTCCAGGAAGGTCCGCACGTCGGCATGCAATGTCGTTTGGTTGCCCTTCAACGCCATGACGTAATCGCCCTTCTGGTCGATCACCCGCTGGGCGGTCTCACGCTGACAGTTGAGCGCGTCGACCGTCACGATGCTGCCTTCGAGGCGCAGCATCTTCAGCAGCCTGGGCACCGCGGTGATCTCGTTCGACTTGGCATCGGTGGCGAACTGTCCCAGCACCAGCTGCTGCTCGCAGCCCCAGGCCGAGACCATGTGCAATGCTGACTTGCCGCTGGCGGTGTCGAACGAGCGGCGCAGCACTTTGCCGTCAATCGCCACAACGCCTTGGCAGGCTTCGGCAAAGCCCGCCATGAAGCGCTGAAAGCAGTCGCGGAACTGCTCGGGGTCGAGCAGGCGGAACAACCGGCTGAAGGTATCGTGGCTCGGCACCCCGTGTTCCAGCTTGAGGAAGCCGCGCAGGAAGCCCAGCTTGGCGCGGGCGAACTCCGCCATATCCGTGCAGTCTTCGCCACCAGACAGCACCGTGCACAGCGCAATCATCAGCATCTCAAGCAGATCGTGTCGGCCGGCGTTGCCGGTCCGCGGATCGTCCAAGCCCTCAAAGCAGGCTGCGAAGCCATCCATGACCGCCCCCTGTGATCAATCCCAAGGGGTAGAATCGATTCGCCCCGAGCCGGGCAACCGCTATGTCAATCTGTCAAGCAAATCCGAAATGCGATTCCCCTG
>DASXNR010000313.1:0-22640 GCA_036494925.1 Acetobacteraceae bacterium | reverse complement strand
CATGGCGCGGGTGGCGTCATGGTCGGCGATATCGACCTGGCGGAAGATCGCCTTGCCCGTTTCGGTCTCGATCAGGCGCAAGGTTTCCTCGCCATGCGCGGCCGTGCGAGTGGCGATGACGACGACGGCGCCTTCGCGCGCGAAGGCAATTGCGATGGCGCGGCCGATGCCCTGGCCGGAGCCAGTGACGATGGCGACCTTGCCAGTGAGGCGGGTGCCCATGGGAATGTCCTCGCTGGTCAGGCGGCGACGTCGATGATGCCGCCGCTGGCGTCGAAGCCCTGGTTGGCGCGCAGCAGTTGTTGCGAATAAGGATCGGTGACACGACCTTCGGAAAGCGCGGCGGCGGTGGTCATTTCGAGCAGCCGACCGCTGTGCATGACGCCGATACGGTCGCAGATATGCGCGATGACGGCGAGGTCGTGGCTGACCATCAGCATGGTCAGGCCATGATCGCGGCGCAGTCGGGTCAGCAGGTTCAGGATCTCGGCCTGGACGGAGACGTCGAGGGCCGAGGTGGGCTCGTCGAGCAGCAGGACCTTCGGTTCAAGAATAAGCGCGCGTGCGATGGCCACGCGCTGGCGCTGGCCGCCGCTGAGTTGATGGGGATAGCGGTAGCGGTGCTCGCGGCCGAGTCCGACCTCGGTGAGGGCGGCCATGATGCGGTTCTCGGTGTTTCCGAGCCGATGTATGGCGACCGGAGCGCTGAGCGTCTGGTCGACGGTCTGGTTGGGATGCAGCGATCCGTAAGGGTCCTGGAAGACCATCTGAATGATCTTGCGGGACTCGCGGGGACGGCGGTTGGACAATTCGCGCCCGTTGATCACGACGCTTCCCTTGGCGTGCGGGATCAGGCCGGCGACGGCGCGAAGCACGGTGGATTTGCCGGAGCCGGATTCACCGACCAGGCCCAGCGCATCGCCGGCTGGAATACGAAACGACACCTCGCGGGCGGCGCGGACCGTCGTGGGGCCGGCGCCGTAGGTGACAGAGACGCCTTCGAGTTCGATCAAGCAGCGGCTCCCACGGCGGCCGGAAGGTCGATCAGCCACTCGGGGTCGCGCCGCAACTGCGGCAACTCTCCGCGGCGGTGGCCGAGTTCGGGGAGGGCGTCGAGCAGACCCTTGGTATAGGGATGCCGCGCTTCATTCAGGCGGCCGGCATCGCAGACCTCGACGATCTGACCGGCGTACATGACGAGTACCCGGTCGCAGAACGACGCGACGAGATGGAGATTGTGGCTGATCAGGATCAGCCCCATGCCGCGGCGTTTCACCATCTCGTCCATGACGGCGAGCACCTGTTGCTGGACCGACACGTCGAGCGCCGAAGTGGGTTCGTCGGCGATCAGAATGTCAGGGCCGGCGATCAGCATCATCGCGATCATGATCCGTTGGCCCATGCCGCCGGAAACCTGGTGGGCGTACTGGTGGTAGACGCGTTCAGGGTCCCGGATGTGGACGGCCTCGAGCATTTCCAGCGCGGCGGCGCGGGCGGCCTGCTTGCTGCTGCCAAAGTGGTAGCGGTGTGTCTCGGCGATCTGCTTGCCCACGGTCATTACCGGATCGAGCGAATATTTCGGATCCTGGAGCACCATGGCGATGCGCTTGCCGCGCAGGCGGCGAAAGCCCCTCTCGTTGAGACGGGTCAGGTCGGTCTCGCCGAGGCGCATCTCGTCGGCCTCGACGCGACCCGGATAAGGGATCAGTCCCATGATGGCGCGGCCGGTGGTCGATTTGCCCGAGCCCGACTCGCCGACGATGCCAAGCCGCTCGCGGCCGAGCGAGAAGGAGACGTTGCGCACCGCACGGAAATCGCCGTCGTCACCGGGGTAGACGACGCGCAGATTGCGAATCGTCAGAACCGGGCCATCGCTCATCCGGCGCGCGAATCCGAGACGTCGCGAAGGCCATCGCCGAGCAGGTTGAAGCCGAGGCTGACAATGAAGATGGCCATGCCCGGTATGGTCGCGACCCACCACTGGTCAAGCAGGTACTGCCGACCGGAGGAGACCATGGCGCCCCATTCGGGTGCGGGCGGCTGAGCGCCGAGGCCGAGGAAGCCGAGGCCGGCGGCGGTGAGAATGATGCCGGCCATATCGAGCGTGAGGCGGATGATGACCGACGGGAGGCTGAGCGGCATGATCTGCGTGAACAGGATGCGCACGTGCGAGGCGCCCTGGAGTTCGGCCGCCTCGATGAACTCGGCGTTGCGCCGGGTCAGCGTTTCCGCGCGCGCGAGCCGGGCATAGGGCGGCCAGGCGGTGAGCGAAATCGCGATCACCGCGTTTTCGATGCCAGGCCCGAGCGCGGCGGCGAAGGCGAGGGCGAGCACGAGGCGCGGGAAAGCGAGGAAGATGTCGGTGACGCGCATCAGCACGGCATCGATCCAGCCGCCGAAATACCCGGCCGGCAGGCCGATCGCGAGGCCGACCGGCACCACGATGACACTCACCAGAGCCACGATGGTCAACGTGATGCGGCTGCCGAAGATGACGCGGGCGTAGATGTCGCGGCCCAACTCGTCGGTGCCGAACAGATGCGCCCAGGACACCGGCTGCAGCCGGTCCGTGAGCGTCTGGGTGAACGCGGCGGCGTGATTGGCGAACAGCGGGGCGAAGATCGCAACCAGCACCAGCGCCAGCACGATGACGAGCCCGGTCATCGCGAGCCCATTGCGGTAGAGGCCAAGCCAGCCACGATACCAGCGGCCGAACCGTGCCTGCCGGCGGCTGGCCGGCGCGGGGTCGAGCAGCCAGCCACGCCAGCCCGTCGGCGCGCCCATGTGTAACCCGGTTGCGCTCATCCGCGGCTCCGTGCGCGCGGATCGACCAGCGGGTAGATGAGGTCGGAGAGCATGTTGAGGAAAATGTATACGACGCCGATCACCATGGTGCCGCCGAGCACCGCGTTGAGATCGGCGTTGAACAGCGAGTTCTTCATGTACAGCCCGAGTCCAGGCCAGGCGAACACCGTTTCGGTCAACACCGCGCCCTCCAGCAGGCTGCCGAAAGTCAGCGCAATGACGGTAACCAGCTGCACCCAGACATTGCCGAGCGCGTGAACCCATACCACGCGGAACGGCGACAAGCCCTTGGCCAGCGTTGCCAGCACGTATTCCTGCCTGAGCTGACCGAGCATGAAGCTGCGCGTCATGCGCGCCACATAGGCGAGCGAGAGGTAGCCGAGGATGGAGGCGGGCAGCACGAGGTGGCTGAGCGCGTTCCAGAACACGTCGATCTCGCCGGCGATCAGGCTGTCGATGGTGATCAGGCCGGTGACGGTCGGCACGATGTCGTCGTACGACACGTCGAGGCGCCCCGGACCCTCGACCCAGCCGAGCTTGGCGTAAAATAGCAGCAGCCCGACCAGCCCGAGCCAGAACACCGGCATCGAATAGCCGAGCAGCGAGCCGAAGCGGACCACGTGGTCCTGCCAGCGACCGCGATGGGTGGCGGCGACCACGCCAAGCGGCACGCCGAGCAGCGTGCCCACGAACAGCGCCAGGAGGGCCAGCTCCATGGTGGCGGGAAACACCCGGGTCATGTCCTCCAGCACCGGGTGCGCGGTGATCAGCGAGACGCCGAAATCCGCATGCAGCACTTTGTTCAGGTAGCGCCAGTACTGCAGCGGGATTGGCAGGTTGACGCCGATTTCGGTGGCAACCCGGTCATAGGTCGCGCGCGAGGCCTTGTCACCCACGATGGCAAGCACGGGGTCGATCGGGATGATGCGGCCGATGAAGAAGGTGACGCAGGTCAGGCCCAGGAAGGTCAGCGCCACCGAGAACAACATGCTGGCGATACGACGAATGGGCCGGGCAGCCCGCCAGACCCATCCGTCATTCGCTATCGCCGCCGTGGCGGCAGTGGAGCTCACCCCCGCAGTCTCAGGTCTTGGTGATCGTCCGGAAGAAGTAGAGGTCCTCGACGATGCCCGGCGAGTAGCCCTTGACGCTGGCGCGCGAGGCGACCTCGTTGGACGGCTGGAACATCAGGATGTACGGCCCGTCGTCGGTCAGAACCTTCTGCAGTTCCGCGTACATCGCATTGCGCTTGACGGGGTCGATCTCCTGTACCGCCGCGGTCGTTTTGGCATTCACGGCGGGGTCGAAATAATGACAGCGCCAGGCCAGCGGATGCGGAGCGTCGTCGCTATCGTTGTCATTGAAGGCGAAGGTCGAGGCGTTGGTGTGCGGATCGAGATAATCCGGCGTCCAGCTGAGCAGCGTCGCCATCTGCTTGCGGGCGCGGAATTCAGTGACCACCTGCTTTTGGTCGGTGGCGACGATGTTCACCTTCACTCCGGCCTTCCCCATGGTCTCCTGTACTGACTGGGCCATTTCGAGCTGCGGTGAGATGTTTGCGGTACTCAGCCTCAGCTCGAACCCGTCGGGATAGCCCGCTTCCGCCAGCAGTGATTTCGCCTTGGCGACATCGAGCTTGTAGGGGTCGTAGGAAATCGCACCGGACAGACCTATCGGCAGGAAGCTCTGGTGTACCTCGAAGCGGCCCTTGAGGAAGGTGTTCGCCATGCCCTCGTAGTCGACAAGATACTTCAGCGCGAGCCGGACCTTCGGGTTCTTCAGGTGCGGATCGGCCAGGTTGAGCCCGATGTACCAGGTGCCGGAGTAGGGGAACGACTCGATCTTGACGTCCTTGCTCTCGGCCAGCGCCTTGAGCTGATCGGGCTGCAGGCTGAGTGCGATGTCGATATCGCCTTTTTCCAGCAGCAGTCGCTGCGAACCCGGCTCGGGCACGTGGCGAACGACCACCCGCTTCGTCTTTGCCAAACCAAGATGGTAGCCGGGGTTGGCCTCCAGCGTCACCGACTCGTTGGCTTTCCACGACACCAGCCGGTAGGGACCCGAGGTGGCCGAGTGGGTCTTCAACCAGGTGTTGCCGAGGTCACCGTTGGCCTCGTTGGCCATCGCGACCTTCTTCTCCACCACCGAGGCTGCCACGGTGGCCATCAGGTTCAACACAAGCGAGGGGGACAGGTTCTCGGTGATGGTGAACTTCACGGTCGACGCGTCGGGCGCGGTGATGAGCGACTTGGCGTTGTCCTTGTTCCAGCCGAGCTGGGTGAACAGGAAGGCCGGGGTCTTGTTCATGATGACGACCCGCTGCAGCGAGAAGACCATGTCGTCCGCCGTCACCGTCGCGCCGCTCTCGAACTTCTGGTTCGGCCGCAGCTTGAACGTGTAGGTCTTGGCATCGGGCGAGACCGTCCAGCTCTCGGCGACGCCGCCGACCAGCTTGGTCTTGTCCTCGGCCTCGTAGCGCACCAGGCGGTCATAGATGCTGGAGGCGATGATCTGCGCCGAGATCTCGTAGGCTTCGCCCGGATCGAAGGTGATCAGGTCGTCGATCTGGCTCGCGAATACCACGGTATCCTTCGGCGTCGCCGCCAGAGCCGCCGAAATTGCCGAGGTCAACGGCAACATGGCCGCCGATGCCATCAAAGTCCGTCTGTGCAACATGCCCGGTCTCCCTGTTCCCTGGTGTTTTCTCTGATTGGTGTGTCCGGGGTCAAGCGGTTCCCCTGGCCATCTTGCCTGCTTTGCCCACCAGAGGGCTCTGCCCTCTGGTGGGGTTCGGGGCAAAGCCCTGCCTCAATCGGCAGGCTGCGGCGCGACAGTGAGCGGGCGCGTCTCCACCTGGCCGTCGCGCATCAGCCGCACGTCCACCTGCCGGCCGACCCGCTCCGGACCAAGGAAGGCGCGGAGTGCGTGCGCGCCGCTGATGCTGTGGCCGTCGAGTGACAGCAGAATATCGCCTGGGCGCAGCCCTGCCATCTCGGCCGGTCCGCTCGGCGCCACGCTCACCACCATTCGTCCCGACGTCTGGCCGACCGCGCTGCGCATCGCCTCGGGCACCGTGATCGGTTGCAGCGCAACGCCCAGCCAGCCGCGTCTGCCGATGATCTGCGCATGAGGTGCTTCAAGCATGCGCGCCATGCTGGCGTGAGGGATCAGTGTCGCCTCGCCGGCAGCACCGATGGTCGCCATGCCCAGCAGCCCGCCCGCCGCGTCGAGCACTGGCCCGCCTTCGGCCACCAGGCTGGCTGGCATATCAAGCGTCACCGCCCGGTCGTTGCCGTTGACCACCACCTTGTGAATCGCGGTCAGATGCATCATCGGCGCGGCATCCGCATCCGCCTCGAGCGCCAGCGCCAGCGCGCCAACCCGCGGCTCCGCAGGAAACAATATCTGCACCGGACTGGCGGCCATATCCAGCCGCAGCGAGACCAGGTTGCTGGCGGAGTTGCGTCGCGCCGGCCGTGCCGCGGTCAGCACACCGCCGGGCAGCACCAGCGTGAAGCTGTCCTGCGCCGGCAATGCCTGGTCGGAGGTGATCACCACGTCGTGCTGCCACAGGATACCGCTGACATGCCGATTGGGACCGGTGCGGATGGCGACCAGCATCGGCGCCGCGGCAGCGACCTGGGCGGCGATCGCATCCGACAGTTCGGCCAGTGCAGAGCTCCCCCCGATCGGCATTCAGCGGTCCTTCGCGATTAAGCGGTCGCGCCTTGTGCCACGCCGCACTGACAAAGTGAACGGATCGACCGAGCCAACTTACACGGCTGGCGTCGATCATCCGTTATTAGGCCGTTGTTTTTTGGTAATAGTCCCGATATCGGCTGCGCAGGTCGGTCTTCAGCAGCTTGCCGGTGGCGGTGTGCGGCAGCTGGTCCACCACCACCACCGCATCCGGCAGCCACCATTTCGCCACCTGGCCTTCGTACAGCCGCAGCACCGATTCCGGATCGACCGTGTGGCCCGGCCGCGGCACCACCAGCAGCAGCGGCCTCTCGTCCCATTTCGGATGGATTGCCGCCACCACCGCCGCCTCGGCGACATCGGGGTGGGAGACCGCGATGTTCTCCAAGGTGATCGAGCTGATCCATTCGCCGCCGGATTTGATCACGTCCTTCGACCGGTCGGTGATCTCCATGTAGCCGTCGGGATCGATGGTCGCGACGTCGCCGGTGGCGAACCAGCCATCGACGTCGCAGGCGCTGCCGGGCGGATCGCCGAAATAGCCACTGCACACCCAGGGGCCGCGCACCATCAGGTCGCCGAACTGCCTGCCGTCCCACGGCAGTTCACGGCCGTCGCCATCGACGATCTTCATGTCGATGCCCGGCAGCACGCGGCCCTGCTTCAGCATGTGCCGCACCGCCGGTTCACCGGACAGACCGACCTGCGCCAGCTTGGGCGCGTTGTAGGTGCCGACCGGGCTGAGTTCGGTCATGCCCCAACCATGCTCGACGGCGACGCCGAACTCGTCGCGGAATGCCTCGATCAGCAGTGGGGGCGCCGCCGAGCCGCCGGTCATGATGCGCTTCACCGTCGCCAGCTTCTCGCCGCTGGAGCGCAGGTGCTGCAACAGGCCAAGCCACACCGTCGGCACCCCGCAGCTCATCGTCACGCGTTCCTGGTTGAACAGCCGGGCGAGGCTGGCGCCATCGAGATGCCGACCCGGCAGAACCAGCGCCGCACCGGTCAGCGCGGTGGCGTACGGGATGCCCCAGGCATTGACATGGAACATCGGCACCACCGGCAGGATCCGGCTGGTGGCGCGCAGGTCCAGCACGTCGGGCAACGCGATCGCGTATGCGTGGATCACCGTGGAGCGGTGGCTGTACAGCACGCCCTTCGGCCGTCCGGTGGTGCCCGAGGTGTAGCACAGCGCGCTGGCGGTGTTCTCATCGAACTCGGGCCAGGCGTAGTCGTCATCCGCCGCCGCCAGGTCGTCATAGCACAGCAGACGCATGCCGCTCGGCAGATCCAGCTCCGGCATGCCGGCCGCGTCGGTCATCACCACCACGGCGCGCACGCTGTCCTTGATCCTGGCCGCGATGGCGCCGATCAGCGGCGCAAACCCCGGATCGACGCACAGCACGCGGTCGCCGGCGTGGTTGATGATGTAGGCGATGTCGTCCGGCGCGAGCCGCGGGTTGATCGTGTGACAGATCGCCTCCATCCCGGATGTCGCGTAGTAGATCTCGAGATGCCGGTAGTCGTTCCAGGCGAGCGTGCCGATGCGGTCCTGCGCCGCCACGCCCAGACCTTGCAGCGCTCGTACCAGCTGTCGCGCGCGACGCTCGGTCTCCGCCCAGGTGGAATGATGCGTCGCGCCCGGTCCGGTCGCCGACACGACCTCGACCGTGCCATGATGCCGTGCCGCGTGGATCAGCAGCGACGAGATCAGCAGCGGCCGCTGCTGCATCAATCCGAGCATGACGTGCCTCCATTTTGCGGCGATGATAGGCAATCCGGATCACCGGGAACAGAGAGCGGAGGTGTGTGATGGACATTCGATCAGCCCTGATCGTCGGCGTAGGAAGCGGCCTCAGCGCCTCGCTGGCGCGGCTGTTCGCGGCCAATGGCCTGCAGGTGGCGCTGGCGTCGCGCAATCCGGACCGGCTTACCGCCCTGGCGCACGAGACCGCGGCGAACACCTTCGCCTGCGAGGCCGCGGAACCCGAGGAGGTCGGCGGCCTGTTCGACGCGGTGATCGCCACCCAGGGCGTGCCCGACGTGGTGGTATACAACGCCAGCGCCCGGGCGCGCGGACCGATCACGGAGGTCGATCCTGAAGCGGTGGCGCGCGCGCTGGCGGTGAGCGCCTACGCCGGGTTCCTGGTCGGCCAGCAGGCGGCGCGCCATATGCTGCCGCGCGGTGCCGGCGCGATCCTGTTCACCGGAGCATCGGCTTCAGTGAAGGGCTATCCGCAGTCGGCGGCGTTCGCGATGGGCAAGTTCGCGCTGCGCGGCCTGGCGCAGAGCATGGCGCGCGAACTGGCGCCGCAGGGCATCCATGTCGCGCATTTCGTGATCGACGGCGGCATCCGCAATCCGGGCCGTGCCGAGCCGCCGGACCGGCCGGACAGCATGCTGGATCCCGATGCGATCGCGGCAAGCTATTGGCATGTGGTGCAGCAGCCGCGCAGCGCGTGGACCTGGGAGGTGGAACTGCGGCCGTGGGTGGAACGGTTCTGAGCTCCGGCACGATCGGCGAGGCCTCGGTGGGGCGCGCGATCATGTCGTGCTTCCATTGCGCAATCAGGTCATGGACGCGCACCCATTGGACGGCCGCACCCATCGTACGGTACTGTGTCGACGAAGCCCTGACATCACCTTACCCGGCCGCGACGCAGAAAGGCCCGCACGTGTGTCGCTGCGTCCGGGACCGCGGAGTCTGACTCACTACCGAGGCAGGCAACAGCAGATCATCACATCCAGGAGTAAGAATTCAACAGGTCCACGTGGTGGCTTCGGAGATCGGCAAGCGCAATCATGCAGTCGGCGAACTGCGATGTCCCGACCGCACGACCAAGCCTGCCGCAGAGCGCACCGTCCTCACGATCGATCTGCTCCAGGATCGCCCGCTCGCCGTAGGGGCGGATGCCAGTTGCGGGGATCGCGATCGCCAGCGACGTCACGGCTATAGCCAGGACAATCACGATCGAACCGGGATTCAGCTCGATGGGAGAGGCGACACGCATTGCGACCTCCTTGCCGAGTTGCGGCTACTTTGGGATCACCGTGGTTCCCGCAACGGTGTTGCTGCTGGGTGCATCGGGAACTGGAAAACCGGCGAAGATGCCCATCGAATCCAGAATCGCCGTCCCCGGATGCACGGGCCGAGCAGTCTGCACCGGCGCTTCTGCGACGATGCCCTTCGCATCGAGCGTGGCCGTGCCCGGATGCTGCGGCCCGCCTGTGGACTGGCCGTACGCCGCAACACTCGCGCTCGCCATTGCGGCCAGACTGACGCGTAGGATGGTCGTCATCCGAAGTCTCCAATTCCCGTTCTCGGATCAAGAACCGCCATGCAGATGCCATGGCGCAGGATTGGTCCCTGACCTCGCCGCTGCGGGATTGCCTTTCCGGGCTCGTCTGCGCAGACTGCAGGACTTCGCTTTGCCCGCGCCACGAGCTGGCGATTAATTGTTGTGAAAATTTCCGAATCCCGCGGCGCCCGGTTTCTGTTCACACGTGCCTCACGGGGCGGAGTATCGAATATTTTCATTTCCACGCTGCTGGTTCCAAGGAGTTGCGAGGCGCTAGATCAACGTGACCGCCACAGCGACATATCGGTTCGGCCTGTTCCGGCTGGATACACGCGGCACAGGCTGCACTCGTCTGGACGATGCCGGCACCTGGATGCCTGTCGTTATCGGCGCGCGTGCTCTCGATCTTCTGTCGCTGCTCGTGCGCCGTGGCGGCGAGGTCGTGCCGCGGGACGAGATCATGGCAGCGGTCTGGCCCGGCGTCGCCGTCGAGGAGAGCAATCTCACTGTGCAGATATCCGCACTGCGCCGCGCGCTCGACCAGGCGCATGCGGGCCCGAGTTGCATCCAAACGATTTCGGGTCGCGGTTATCGGTTTCTGCCGGTGGTGACATCGGATGTGGCCGACGCTGACATCTGCGATCCGGCCACGACCGGCCGAGTGCCGGTGCCAGATCTTCGGCAGCGGCTCTCGATCATTGTCGCGCGGTTCACGAGCCTCAGCGATGACCCGGACTCGGTTCTGCTGGCGGACACCGTCACCGAGCAGCTCACAGGCGACCTGGCGCGCTTGCCGGGGACGGTCGTGATGGCGCATGCCGCCATCGGCATGGATTCCATCGCAAGTCATCTCATCCAGGGCAATGTCCGGGCGACCGCTGACCGGACACGGGTGAATGTGCAACTGATCGATCGGGAGACCGGTACCCACCTGTGGGCGGAATGGTTCGACGTCGATCTGGCGGTCACCGCCGACGCTCGCGACGAAATTGCCGGACGCTTGCTGCGGACACTGACCGTGAAGCTCATCGAGGATGCGAATCGCCGCATCGAAGCCGTATCGCCAGCTGAGTGGACATCCGACGATCTGGTGATGCGTGGTCGCGCTCTGGCGTCACGGCCACTTTCCGCAGCGAACCGTTCCGCGGCCATAAGCTGTTATGAGCGGGCGCTCGCCATCGACCCGGCGTCCATCGCTGCCAGACTTGGAATCGCCGCGGTGCTGGTCGCCAACATCATGGAAGGCTGGAGCCTGTCCGAAGCACCGGACAGCGCGCGCGCCGAGCAGCTATTGCTCGATGTGCTGCGTGACGATGCGGATCTTTCCGACGGCCACCTGTACATGGGATCGCTGCGCAGACTGCAAGGCCGTCTGCTCGATGCCCGGATCGAGCTGGAGATCGCGATCGCGCTCGCCCCGACCAGCCCGGTCGCCTACAACCAGCTCGGCGCGGCGCTGGTCTTTCTCGGCGAGCCTGAAGCGGCTATCCCGACTATCGAGAAGGCACTTCGACTGGCGCCGCACGACCGCAGCACCCCGGTGAATCATTCCTACCTGGGACTGTGCAACATGATGCTGGGCCATACCGAGGAAGCCATCGCCTTCCTGCGAAAAGGTCGCGCGGGCAATCCCCGGCTGTATTACATTCACATGCTGCTCGCGGCGGCGCTCGGTCTCAAGGGCGAGCTAAACGAGGCCGCCACGGCGCTGCGACAGGCGATCGAGATCCAACCGGAGATCGGGTCATTTTCCGGCATCCGTGCGCGGTACGAAAATCGAGCAACTCCGCGGTTCCACGCCTTGTGCGACAATACGGTCACGCGCGGCCTGCGGCTTGCGGGGCTGCAACCATGACCACGCGTCGCCGCGCCGAGCCGCCGGACCGCATGCTGGATCCCGATGCGATCGCGGCAAGTGATTGGCATGTCGTGCAGCAGCCACGCAGCGCGTGGACCTGGGAGGTGGGACTGCGGCCATGGGTGGAACGGTTCTGAGGCAGGCGTTGGATCGCCGGATCATCGCGCTGGTCTGGATCGGCGGCATCGTGCTGATGGCGGCGGTGTACGTCATCGGACCGCAGCATTTCCTCGCCGCCTGCGAGGCTTTCATCGCGGCCGCGGCACGCGTCGTCAACGACCTGGCCGCGACACTGATATGGCGCGCCTTGGAGGTGATGCGTGCCGCGGCGATCGCGCTGTACGCCGTGTTCGTGGTGCTCGCCGTGCTGGCGATGCAGCGCGGCCAGCGCGCCGGCGGCATGCTGGTGATGGTTTCGCTGGTGTTCCTGATGCTGGTGCGCACCGACTGGTACGATCCGGGCACCAAGTGGCTCGCGGCGGCGGTGTTGACCGCGATCGCCGCCGGTGTGACCACGAAGCGATTGCTGACCGCGACGCCACCACGCGATCCGGCCGATCCGTGGGGCGCGGGATATCGCCGCGACAATGGCAGTGGTTCGGCGCGTTAGCGGTTTCAGGCCAGTTGAAATCGCGACGGGGTGATGGGTTTCGCTGCGCTCTGCCCATCCTACTTCAACCCCTGCTCGCCAACTCGTAGGATGGGTAGAGCGCAGCGAAACCATCGAGCAATTTCCGGTCACGACGAAAATACTCTGCGCCACAATCGCTGCAACGACCAATAGTGCTCCAGTTGACCGTCGCCTGTTCAGTGACGCATGCTTCAATGTCCTGGAAGGGAGTGAAACATGCTGTACGAATTGCGGATCTATGAATGCGTTCCCGGCCGGCTGCCGGATCTGCTGAAGCGCTTCGACACCATCACGCTGAAGCTGTGGGAGAAGCACGGCATCAAGCAGGCCGGGTTCTGGACCACGGTGATCGGCGAGTCGAGCCAGACGTTGTATTACTTCGTGGCGTGGGAGTCGCTCGCCGAGCGCGAGAAGAAGTGGGCTGCGTTCGGCGCTGATCCGGCGTGGCTGTCGGCCCGCGCCGAGACCGAAAAGAACGGCGCGATCGTCGCCAACGTGAAGAACTTCATTCTGGCACCGACGGCATTCTCGGCGGTGAAGTAGCGACCCCCATACGCATTCCCTCTCCCGCGAAGCGGGGGAGGGAAGGGAGGGGGCGCGCGTTCAGGCCGCGGTCTGCACGCCAGCCGCCGCGACGTCGCCGTCGGCCAGCACACCGGTGGTGAGCCATGCGCGCGCGATCATGCCCGCGGCCGACACGCCACTCGCCTTGGCGACGTCGAGCGTGGCCAGCGCGCAGGTCTTGAAATCCGCGTCCGGCCGCAGCTTCTGTGTCAGCACCGTGTACCAGATCCTGCCGGCAACCTCCCACGCATTGCCGCCGATCGACTGCGCCGCCAGCACGAACGCGCGGTTCGGAATGCCCGAGTTGATGTGCGCGCCGCCGCGGTCCTTGTTGTCGGGCAGTGTGACGTAGCCGCTCATGTGCCCCGGTTGCGGATCCTTGTGGTAGACGGGATTGTCGTACGCCGTGCCGGGATTCGCCATGTCACGCAGTGCGCGGCCTTGAAACGCCGGTCCGAGCACCGAGTTGCCGATCAGCCAGTCACCCTGCGCGGCGGTCTGGCCTTGCGACCACTGCTTCACCAGCGACGCGAACACGTCCGAGAAGTGCTCGTTCAACGCGCCTGACATGCCCACATGGCCGAGCCCGGCGGTGGCGTTGGTGACGCCATGCGTCAGTTCATGCGCGATCACATCCAGCGCCGCGGTGAAGCCGCGCAGCATCTGGCCGTCACCGTCGCCGTACAGCATCTGCTGGCCGTTCCACATCGCATTCATGTAGTGCATGTCGTAGTGCACCGACGATGTCAGCGGGCCGCCGTTGCCGTCGATCGAGTTGCGGCCCAGCACCTCGTGGTAGAAGCGCCATGTCGTCGCCGTGTTGTCGAACGCCTGGTTCACTGCCGCGTCGGCCACGGGCGGGTCGGCGGTCGTGCGCACCGTGCTCCCCGGCAGCGACACGCCGTTGTTGCAGGTGAACACGGACTGGGCGAGCGCCGCCACGGCACTGCCATCCTGCGCGACCGGAGCGGCCGCCGCGCCGCGCGTGGCAACCAGGTGCTGCGACATCTGCAGACTGTTGGCCGCCGCCGCCGCCTGAGGATGATCCGGCGTCTCGGCGACCCGGCGCAGCAGATGCGGCGGCACCACGAAGCAGAAGCGGCACCGATCCGGCATCGTGGTCAGGCGCGATCGATCGAGGCGAACGGGAACTTCTTGTCGTCCGCCAGCCGCGTCGCCAGGTCGACCCCGCTCAGCAACATCAATCCGGACTGTTCGCGTTCATGGCCCTGCAGCCACTGCTGACGCAGTTCGCTGATCGCTGCCGCGGCGTCCTGCCAGCCGGCCGGCGGCTGCTTCAGGAAATTGCCCCACGCCTCGTAGATCTGCTCGATGGTCTTGCCGGCACCGGGCGAATAGCTCAGCAGCATGCGCACCTGCGATCCGCCGGTATGCTTGGCAAGATAGGTGCCGAGATACGAGCCGATCTGGAGAAACTGCATCGCATCGTTGAACAGCGTATCCGGCGTCTTGCCGGTGGTGCGGTAATTCGTTTTCAGGAACGCCTGTAATGTCTCGATCTGCTTCCAGCTCATCATGCAGCTCCATTCCGCCAGCGTGGTATGCGCTGTGGTGGGGCCGGGCGGTGCGACGACCTCGAAGAACAGGCCGTCATCCGACCGCGTCTCACCTGGCATCGCCATGGCGTTCGGCGCCGGCGCGCCATGCTGGCGCAAAAGATCGCGAAGATCACTCATTTCGCACGTCCTTCCTCAGTTTCATCCATGGCATCGGCGGCAGGCGCGCGCCGGATCAGCCGCAATTCCTCCAACCCATGCAGCGCGGTCTCGAAGGCGCCCGGTTCGGAACCCGGTCCGCCTGCCTCGCGCACCGCAGCATCGTAATCGCGACCGATCTCTGCTTCGCTGCGTCCATCGCACAGCGTCAGCAGCAGCCAACTCGTCAGATTGAGCCCGAACAGCATCGGCGGTTGCGGTCGATAGGCAAGACATACCGCCTGCTCCGGCACCGGCCGCAGCCGCACGCCGCGCTCACGGTTCCAGGCGAGCGGGCGGGGCAAGGCTGAGATCGATGCCATGATTGAGCGTCACGTCGAACGGATCGGGCGCGGTCCAGCGTCCATGCCAGGCATAGGCGGTGCTGCGGCAACCGCCGGGCCGGCCCTGCGGCGCGCTGCAGTCGCTGCAGCTCGCTTCCACCGGACCTTCGCGCAGCGCGCGGTACTGCGCATTGGTGCGGAAGATCTCGTTGTACGGTGTTTGCGTCGCGTCGCCGAAATCGACGTATTCACGCAGATACATACAGCCGATCGCGCGGCCGAACGCATTGATCGCCGCCGCCTGCCAGCAGCAGTTGCGATCCTTCGGATGCCAGGACTGCATGATGCCGAGTCCCGCCGGTGGCCTGATCGCCGCGATCGCCGCCATCTGTTCGGCCAGCGGCAAGGCGAGATCGCTCCACGCCTGCCTGGCGCGGCCCAGCGGATACAGCCGCAGGATACCCAGCCGATCGGCGCCGAGCGCCGCGGCGAGATCGGCGATCGCCTGCAGCTCCGGCGCGGTCTGCCGGGTCAGGATCACCAGTGCATCAACCGGAATGTGATGACGCGCCAACGCGGCGATCGCATCGCACGATTGCCGGAAGCTGCCCGTAACGCCGGTCGCGGCGTCATGTGTCGCCGCGTTGCCGCCGGCGAGATCCACCAGCGCGCGTCCGAGGCCGGCATCCGCCAGCGTCGCCGCCAATGCATCGTCGAGTTGCCATCCATGCGTGCGCAGCTTCGTCATCATGGTCTGCGAACAGGCACGCAGGATATCCACCAGACCGGGTTTGATCAGCGGCTCACCGCCTTCGAAATATACCTGGATGACGCCCTGTTCGGACAGATCGCGCAGCAGGTCGATCCATCGTTCGGCATCGAGTTCGCCGGGCTTCGGTGCGCGCGCGCAATCGGCATAACAATGGCGACACCGTAACGGGCACGCCTCGGTCAGGCCGATGGTGATCTTGGGCGGCGTGTGTAGTACCGGATTCATGCGGCCTGTGTTGGTTGCGGTCCAAGCGTGAAACGAACCCCTCGTTGCAGTCAAGGGCACGCGACCCCGCCACCTTGCGCAACGGCAAAATCGACCCCAGTGCCGCTTGATCGACCGCCGTGTTGAATCTTTCTTGCAAACCATCAAACCCTTCGCTGGGCCGCACGTTCATCGGATTGCCCTCGCCGCGCCGGTATTTGGTTTGGCAGTGCAATGCGGTATGGAGTCACCGTGAGTCACGACAACATTCCAATCGGAGACATCGGGCCGCCCTCAGCCGAGCACCGCTTCCTGAGCGTGTTGTTCTGCGACATGGCTGACTCCACCGGCCACCAGTTCCGCATGGAGCCGGAGGCCTTTGCCGAACTGCTGTCCGGCTATCGCCGTCTCGTATTCGAAATAGTGCGCCGTCACGGCGGACATATCGCGCGCGTGGTCGGCGATGCGATCCTGGCATTGTTCGGTTGGCCGCGTGCGGGTGGGCACGATGCGCATGCGGCGGTTGCCTGCGCGCTGGAGATCGGCCGGCGCGTGCCACGTCCGGAAGCGAAGCTACCGGTGTCGGTGCGCCTGGCGATCGAGACCGGCTGGGTGCTGGTGGGCGACATCGGCGCCGGCGGCCTCGCGGGTGCCGATATCGAGCACGACGGCGTGGTCGGTCCCGCGCCGAACATCGCTGCCAAGCTGCAGCACCACGCGCGTCCGAACGGCGTCATCGTCGGCGAGGGGACGCTGCCGTTGCTGGTCGGCATCTTCGTCACCACGCCGGCGGATACCCACGGCCTGGCACTGCCGCGCCCGATGCGCGCCGCGCATGTGCTGTCCGAAGCCACCGGCGGCGATCTGCTGGCGCGTCTGCGCATGCACCGTGCCAGCAGCATGGTCGGCCGTGACCGTGAACGCGCGGCGCTGCGCGAGCGATGGCACAGTGTGCGCCAGGGCGAAGGCCGCATGGTGCTGCTGTCCGGCGATCCCGGCATCGGCAAGTCGCGGCTGATCGCCGACCTGGTGGCCGACATTCAGCACGAGGCCGCATCGGTGATGGCGGTGTTCGGCCGGCCGGACGGAACACACAGCCCGTTCCGCCCGCTCGAGGAACCGCTGCGCGCGGCGATGTCGATCGCCGAGGACGCCGATCCCGACGACATTCGCGTCAGCGCCGCGGCGTTCGCGATTTCGATCGGACTGGCGTGCGACACCGCGGGGATGGCGTTCGCCGTCATGCTGGGCGTCGCACAGGCGGAGATGCCGCCGGCCGCGGGTCTGCGGCGACTGATCTTCGAGGCACTGCTGGGTTGGATCGGCAAACTCGCGGCCGCCGGTCCGACGGTGCTGATCGCCGAGGACATCCACTGGGCCGACGCTTCGACACTCGACTTCCTGGGGCAACTCGCCGAACGGATCGACACTATGCGGGTGCTGCTGGTCGCGACGCACCGCAGCGACTTTACCGCATCATGGCCGACGCGGCCGCAGACGTTGCAGGTCACCCTGGGGCCGCTGGTCGGATCGGCCGCGACACGGTTGGCCGAGGATGTCGCCGGCGACCTGCCGCAGCAGTTGCGCCAGACCATTCTGGAGCGCGCCGAGGGCGTCCCGCTGTTCATCGAGGAATTCGCCCGCTCGGTTGATGCACAGGACGCCCTGTCGGTGCGCCTGCCTGGGTCGCTGTCGCAGCTGCTCACGGCGCGGCTGGACAGTGTCGGTCCGGCGCGCACCCTGGCTCAGATCGCCGCGGTGGTCGGGCGCGACGTGAAGGTGCGCACGCTTGCCGCGCTGTCCGGCCTCGATCCCGACGCGTTTGCCGCCACGATCGAGGTACTGGTGCGCAGCGGCGTGATGATGCATGTCGGCACCGGTGCGGACGCGGCGCTGTCGTTCCGCCATGCGCTGCTCGGCGACGTGGCCTATCAGGCTCTGCCCAGTGACCGCCAGCGCGTGCTGCATCAGCGCGTGGTCGACGTGCTGAGCAACGATCCGACGGTGCGGCCGGAGACGCTGGGCCGGCACCTGGCGGCTGCGGGCAGCCTGCACCAGGCGAGCGCGCGGTTTCGCGATGCGGCGGAGAATGCGTTGTTGTCGGGCGCCCTGGTGGAAGCCGCCAGCCACGCGCGACGCGCGCTGGAGCTGGCCGAACAGCTGACCGCGACGACGCGCGATCGCGCGGTGCTGGCGGCGCTGGCGCCGCTTGGCAGCGCGCTGATGGCGACGGCCGGCTATGGCAATTCGGAGGTCCAGACGACGTTCGAGCGTGCTGCACGGCTGGCGCTGGCCGGCGGCACGGCGAACGATCTGTTGCCGGCGCTGCGCGGGCTGGTCGGCTTTTACCAGGTGCGTGGTCCGCTTACGCGTGCCCACGAGTTGGGTGAGAAGCTGCTCCAGCTGTCGCGCCGCGACGGCAATCCGCTGCTGGTCGCCGAGGCCGAGCGGCGGCTCGGCTGGTGCCGGTTCTGTCAGGGCGCATTGGGCGAGGCGCGGCAGTTGTTGGAAGCAGCACTTGCCCGGCTTGATGCCGTGGACCCCGGCCCGCCCGGGGTCGATCAGGAATCGACCACGACGCTGACGCTCGCGGCGCTCGGCTGGCTCGACTGGCTGACCGAGGGCGACGCCGCGGCGCTGGCGCGCGCCGCGTTGGTGGCTGAACGCGCGGTCGGTGCGCGGCGGCCGATCATCGGCGCGTATGGCCTGGGCTTCGCCGCGGCGGTTCACCAGATGACCGGCGACCCGGAGGGCGCGCACCGGCACGCCGTTCGTTGCGGTGAAATCGCGGCCGCGCGCGGCATCGCCTACTGGTCGGCGATGGCGGAGATGCTGTGCGGCTGGAGCCGATCGGCGCTCGGCGATGTGGCGGATGGATTGCTGCAGTTGCGCGCCGGGCTGCGCCGATACTCGGCGACCGAAAGCGAAATCCTGCGACCGTACGCGATGTGGCTGCTCGCGGAGGCCGAGCACCGGGCCGGCGACACTGCGCGTGCGCTGAGCACGCTGGATGAGGCCGCGGCGGCGGCGCGCGCGGTCGGCAGCGAGGTATTCGTGCCGGTACTGCTGTACGCCGCCGCCAGGATCGCGGCAGGGCAGCACCGGCGCGAGGCATTGGATGCGGCGCATGACGCGGCGACCGCGATTGATGCAACCGCGTTGGCGCGACGGTGTCGCGAGCTTGCGGCGAGCACATGAGCGAGGGCTGATCACCGCGCCGTCGATCGCCGTCGAGCCACGGGGACCTTGATCACGATGCAGAGCTTCCTTCGCGATGCCGCAGCTGGCGTTCTTGCCCTCAGCCTATCTGCTGTGCTGTCCGGTTGCGCTCCACCAGCCCAGCCGCCAGCCGCCAACGTCAGCCAGTTCGATGGCGACTATAGCGGTAGCATGACCGGCTTGCCGGGCCACGACGTCGGCTGTCGACCGACCATGAAGGTGGAAGGAATGCATGTATCAGGCGGGCATGTCAGCTTCGGCTCGTTCAGCGGTACGATTGGCATCGATGGCATGTTGCAGATGGAAACGCGGTTCGAGTGGATCACGGGCCAATTCACCGGCAATCGATTTTCCGGACGCGTGCAGCCGCAGCGGGAAGGTTGCGGCTACCAGATGGAGCTTGCACGGACCGGGTAGGGCGGTTTCAGGCGAGATCGAAGCGCCGCGGGATGATTGAGCCAAGTGACCGCAGCTTACCGGTTGGCAGCCACGAACATCTGCTTGGTCGCGAACGACAGCCACACGCGGCGCGCCTGTAACCAGTCCGCGCCGAGCAGCATGTCGACGATCGGCACCACGTGCGCTGATGCCACCCAGAGCATCGGATCGCGCGTGGTATCGGGGCCGACGCGCAGTTCGCCGAAGCGGTGAAGACGCATCGGCACCGTCGCCGGTCCTACCCCGCTGCCGTTGCCACCCGGATCGCGCGCCAATAGCTCGGGGGTTAGACCGAGACGGAACATGCCCGGAGCGGTGATCAGGCTGGCGCTGGCGCCGCTGTCGATCAGCGCGCGCAGCGGCCGGCCATCGACCAGCACCGGCACCACCAGCGCGGCACCCATCGGCGTGGTGGCCGGGATCGCGGCGTAGGGAGTGGTCCAGGGCAGGAACCAGCCGTCGCAGCCGCGCACGTCGTACAGCGTCATCCGGTGCTCGGGCAGATCGAGGTCGAGGTCGAACGGCGACAGGAAGTCGCGGCCCAGCAGGCCGGCGATCGGCCGGCCGGCGATCTCGGTCACCGGCAGCGGGCCAACGGTCACGCTGGTGTCGCCGGTGAGCGTTCTGCGGCGCAGTAGCGTGGCGCCGAGACGCAGCGAGCGGGGCAGGGCGTTGGGGCGCTCCTCGATGCCGGCAATGCCGCGGACGGTGGATGCCACCCAGCCATCGCGCTCCACGCCGAGCCGGCGGACCACGTCCTCGCCCATCAGAGTGCGGTCGGCGCCGGTATCGAGGATGAACGTCGCCGCGACGTCGTTCACCGCCACCGTCACCATGATGTGGCCGTCCACGACATCGACCGGCACAGCGCCACGCGGCTCGACGCGGCAGGCGGCCTGCGCCGTCGCGGTGAACCCAATGCACAGAAGCAGTGCCAGAATTTGTCGCATCGTGGCAGGCCAAGTATCCAGCCAGGATGCCCGATACGCCAGCCCCGCCCTCGTTGCTCGCGCTGTTCCTGGGGTTCCTGTCGGTCGGCATGGTCGGCTTCGGCGGCGTGCTGCCCTGGGCACGGCGCATGGTGGTGGAACAGCGGCGCTGGATGACCGGGGCAGAGTTCACCGACATGCTGGGGCTCTGCCAGTTCCTGCCCGGTGGCAACGTCATGAACGTGACGATCGCACTGGGTGCGCGGTTCCACGGCGCGGCCGGCGCAGTGACGGCGTTCACCGGATTGATGGCCGCGCCGGTGGCGAGCGTTATAGCGCTGGGCGTGGTGTATGACCGCTACGGTGGGCTGCCCGTGGTGCGGCACGCCTTCGCCGGTTTGGCGGCGGCGGCATCCGCGCTGGTGCTGGCCAATGCGCTGAAGATCGCCGCGCCGCTGCGGTCGCGGCCGGTCGGCCTCGGCATCGCGGTGGCGACGTTCATCGCGATCGCCGTGCTGCGCCTGCCGTTGCCGCCGGTGCTGCCGGCGATGGCGGCGCTCTCCACGCTGCTGATGTGGCAGTTCCGTCGGTGAGCAATGCCGGCACCCTGACCGATCTGGCCGCGGTGTTCATGCAGCTCTCGCTGCTGGCGTTCGGCGGCACCAACTCGGTGCTGCCGGAGATGCAGCGTCAGGTGGTCGAGGTGCACTCCTGGCTGACGGCGCGCGAATTCGCGTCGCTGTTCGCCCTCGCGCAGGCGGCACCGGGGCCGAACATGCTGGTGGTGACACTGATCGGCTGGCGCGTCGCCGCGCTGCCCGGCGCGCTGATCACCACGCTGGGTGTGGCCGGCCCATCGTCGGTGCTGACCTTCATCGGTTCGGGGCTTTGGTACCGGTTCCGCGACGCGCGCTGGCGCCGGCTGGTGCAGGTCGGGCTGATGCCGGTGACCGGCGGTCTGATGATGGCGTCCGCAGCGTTGTTGATCCGCACCACATCGGCCGAATGGGGCACCGCGGCGATCACCGTCGTCGCGACTGCGCTGTTGCTGTTCACGCGGCTGCATCCGCTGTTGGTGCTGGGTGCGGCGGCTGCACTGGGCGCCACGGGTATGACGACATGAGCGGCTCGCGCTCGGGCCAGGGTCTTCGGCGCTGGACGAAAGTTGTGTGGCATCGGTGATTTGTATGGCGCGGCCTGCCCGGCGATAGCTATTTGATCGCATCCGCAAAAACCCGTGTGGCGCGGTCAAGGCGTTGGAACGGCCTCGTCACGGTCGTTGGCAATGGCGCAGCGTCTTTGTGAGGAGTATTGTCATGTCGTTGCGAATCAACTCCGAGGCGCCGGACTTCACCGCCGCGACCACCGAGGGCATCATCAGGTTCCACGACTGGATCGGCAGCGGTTGGGCGATCCTGTTCTCTCACCCAAAGGATTTCACCCCGGTCTGCACGACCGAGCTTGGCTACATGGCCAGGCTGAAGCCGGAATTCGACCGGCGCGACACGAAAATCATCGCTCTCAGCGTCGATCCGGTGGCCAACCATTCCCGCTGGGCCAAGGATATCGAGGAGACCCAGGGACACGCGGTGAACTACCCGATGGTCGGCGACACCGACCTGAATGTGGCGACGTTGTACGACATGCTTCCGGAGGACGCCGGCACGACGTCGGAAGGCCGCACCGCCGCCGACAACGCCACCGTGCGCTCGGTGTTCGTGATCGGGCCGGACAAGAAGATCAAGGCGATGCTCACCTATCCGATGAGCACCGGCCGCAACTTCGACGAAGTGCTGCGACTGCTCGATGCCTGCCAGCTGACGGCGAAGCATACCGTCGCGACGCCGGTGAACTGGCGTCCCGGCCAGGATGTCATCATCCCGCCGGCGGTCTCGGACGAGCAGGCAAAGGCCAAATTCCCCGGCGGCTGGAAGACCCTGAAGCCATATCTCCGCGTGGTCGCGCAGCCGCGCGGCTAAGATCCGGGGGGTTGGAGATTGTCATGGACCGGGTGCTGGATCGTTTCCTTGCTGACGCACATGGCGTGATCGAGCGGCACGAGGATGCGGCGGATCGGGTGACGGCGATCGCACCACTGATGCGGCGCCCGCTGGATACCGACCGATCGTTCCTGCGCCCGGATCACTTCCGCTCCAATCCGCAGCGCTACGAGCGCAACGCGATCCATATTTCGCCCGACGGAAACCTGTCGCTGTTCGCGCT
>DASXNR010000312.1:0-17084 GCA_036494925.1 Acetobacteraceae bacterium | reverse complement strand
AGCCGCCGGCGAAGTGGTGACGCGCACGATCTGGCTGTCGATCGACCCATATATGCGCGGCCGCTTGCGCGAACAGCAGACCTACGCGCAGCCAATCAACCGCGGCGAGGTGATGACCGGCGAGACCGTGGGCGAGGTCATCGCCTCCGCACATGCCGACTTTACGCCTGGCGACGTCGCGGTAGGCGCGCGCGGCTGGCAGACCCATTGTGTAACGGCGGGCGAGCGACTGACCAAGCTGAGCCGCCATGGCGCGCCGCTATCGGCTTACCTCGGCGTGCTCGGCATGCCCGGAGCAACGGCATATCGCGGCGTGACCGAAATCTGCCAGCCGAAAAAGGGCGAGACCGTGGTGATCTCCGCCGCTTCCGGGGCCGTGGGATCGGTGGCCGGTCAGCTGGCCAAGCGGACGGGTGCACGGGTGGTCGGTGTGGCCGGGGGCGCGGAGAAGTGCCTCTGGGTACAGGACAGCCTGGGGTTCGATGATTGCGTCGATCACCGCTCGCTCGATCTGCGGCGCGAGCTGGCAGCGTCCTGCCCGAATGGCATCGACGCGTATTTCGAGAATGTCGGCGGCGACGTGCAGGCTGCGGTGTTCGATCTGCTCAACCCTTTCGCACGTGTGGCGATGTGCGGGATGGTCTCGCAGTACAACGAAGCCGAGTTTCCGCCCGGACCCAACCTGGGCTTCGTCGTCGGCAAGCGCGTGACGATCCAGGGGTTCATCGTTTCCGACAAGCCGGAGAAGCTGGCGGAATGGCGCAAACTGGCCACGCCCTGGGTGGCCGATGGCAACCTGGTCTATCGCGAGGACGTGCACGACGGGCTGGAGAATGCGCCCGACGCGCTGGCTGGCATCCTCGGCGGGCGCAATTTCGGTAAGCTGCTGGTGCGGGTGGGGACGGATCCCGCCTGAACGGTCACGGCGGAGGCGGCATCTGCGCCGTCGGCGTCGACTTGGAGATCCCCACCTCCTCCTCGGTCATGTCCGCGGGGATGTCGGCGAACAGCGGCGTACTGAGATAGCGTTCGCCGGTATCCGGCAGCATCGCCAGGATGTTCGCGCCCTTCGGTGCTTCGGCGCAGACCTGCAACGCGCCGGTGAGCGTGGCACCGGCGGTGATGCCGACGAAGATGCCCTCTTTCTGCGCCAGATCCTTGCTGCAGCGCAGAGCGTCCGGGCCGGCAATCCGGAGTATCTTGTGCAGCACGCCGCTATCGACCGCATCTGCCGTCAGCTTCGGGATGAAGTCCGGCGCCCAGCCCTGCATCGGATGCGGCTTGAACGCAGGATGCGCCGTCGCGGGAGAACCATCAGGGTTGCGCTGCTGGCCCTCGCCGCTGCTCAGCAGCGACGCGTCCGTCGGTTCGCATACAACGATCTTGGTGTTCGGCAATTCCTTCGCCAGCACGCGGGCCACCCCCTTCAGCGTGCCGCCGGTGCCATAGCCGGTGACCCAGTAGTCGAGCTGCGTGTCCTTGAAATCCTCGATGATCTCGCGCGCCGTGGTGCGCGAGTGCATATCGGCGTTGGCCTCGTTCTCGAACTGGCGGGTGAGGAACCAGCCATGCATCGCGGCCAGTTCTTGCGCCTTGGTCACCATGCCCATGCCGCGCAGTGCCGCGGGCGTGATGATCACCTTGGCGCCGAGGAAGCGCATCAGGCGGCGGCGCTCGACGCTGAAAGGTTCGGCCATGGTGACGACCAACGGGTAGCCCTTCGCCGCACAGACCATGGCGAGGCCGATGCCGGTGTTGCCGCTGGTCGCCTCGATCACGGTCTGGCCGGGCTTCAGCGCGCCGTCCTTCTCCGCCGCCTCGATCACGCCGAGGGCAAGGCGGTCCTTCACGGAACCCAGCGGATTGAAGGCCTCGATCTTGACGAACAGGTTCACGCCGTCCGGCGCCAGCTTGTTGATACGCACGACCGGGGTGTTGCCGACTGTCTCGAGGATGTTGGCGAACCTGCGTCCCATGTCCTTCTCCCTGATCATTGTCCGCCGCGGTCAGTCTTAGAGCGGCGTCAGGCAAAGTGGAATCGCGACAGAATGATGGGTTTCGCTGCGCTCTACCCATCCTACAGCAACGCGCGCGCGCCAACTCGTAGGATGGGTAGAGCGTAGCGAAACCCATCGAACGAAGCTATCTCATGAGGTTCCGGTCAAGCCGAAAACCCTCTAGCCCGGTTCGACCGCGCCGCCGCCGGCCACCCAGTCCTTGAAGCCGCCAAGGTTGCGGACATCGGAAAAGCCCATGTCGCGCAGCGTTTTGCCTGCCAGCGCGGCACGCCCGCCACCTGCACAGTACAGGATGATCGGCCGGTCCTTGCGGAAGGCCGGGTTGTGGTTAGGCGATTCGGGGTCCGCACGCGATTCGAGCGAGCCACGCGGCACTGCCAGGGCGCCCTTCGCTTTGCCGCTCGCCGCGACCTCTGTGCCGTCGCGCACGTCGACGATCAGTGCGCCAGCCTGCTCGACCAGACCGGCCGCATCGGCGGCTGTGATCTTGGGAACCGCGGCATGTGCCGCTGCCAGCAGTTCCTTGTAGGTGGTCGCCATATACGGTCCCTCCTCAACCCTGAGCCCTGCATCCTATCCCGACAGTCAGCGCTTGCGCCAATCCGGCCGGCGCATGCTCAGCGTTGTCCATGGCCCCTCCTGGACGCTAGACTCAACGCGCAGGCCGCAGCGCATATGGGCAGCGATGACGCCTCGCGCCTGGCCTCGCAGCACGCCGGATAAGATAGCCATCCCGCCGGGCTTCAAGTGGATGCCAAGCTGCCTGGCCATCAGACACAGCGGGCGGGCGAGAATGTTGGCGAATACCAGGTCATAAGGCGCGCGACGCACTATGGTGCGGTCGCGCCAACCGTCTGCCAACCGGATCCGTGTCAGCCTGCCCAGACCATTCAGCTTCGCATTCCGCTGCGCCACGCGCACCGACCACGGATCGATGTCGGTCGCCAACACGGGCCTGTGCAGCAGCCGTGCCGCTGCCATTGCCAGTATTCCGGAACCCGTACCAAGATCGAGAACATGCCGCGGTCGGCGGCGGCTGGCCCGCTCCAGAGCGCGAAGGCAACCGCGGGTCGAGCCATGCTCGCCGGACCCGAAGGCAAGGCCGGCATCGAGCGTCAGGGTGATACGCCCAGTCAGCCGAGGCGCACGCAGATGGGTGCCACGAACCGCAAAGCGCTGTCCGATGCGCTGTTCGGGGAAGTCTGCGTATGATCGCGCCAGCCATCCATCCGATGGCGTTACGGTCCGCTGCGCCTGGACCTCTGTGCCTGACAGCTTCCCGGCCAATGCAAGCGCCGCCGCGAGGATTTGCTCGCTGCTGCCGACCTGTTTGACGCCCTCCACGCGCCAGTCGCCCGTGACATGATCCCGAAAGAAGCCGACGGTGGTGCAGGCACTCGCCAACGCGGCCTCGTAGAACTCAACTGCGGACTCCGGTACGTCAACGGAGATCGTCTCCAAAGACGCCAGTGCGCGCCGGCGGTTCACGCTTTCGCCACGAACCGGTCGAGCACGCGCTTTTCGCCCGCCTTGTCGAATTCCACGTCCAGCCGATCCTGTTCGCTCGCCTTGACCGTGCCGTAGCCGAACTTTTCGTGAAACACGCGCGCTCCGACTGGGATGGCGTCAGCGCGTGCAGGGCGAGCCGGCTGCTCCCATGCCTCGATCGTGCGGGTTCTGCGCGCCACCAGCGGGAACTGGCCGACAAAGCTGGTCGCGGCCAACATCCTTGCGTCGCGCGCAAGCACGGCCGAACCGGTGCGCTCCACATCGGCATCGGGCAGTTCTTCGAGGAACCGGCTGGGGATGCTGCTCTGCCAGTTCGCGTAAATCCGCCGGTTGGCCGCGTGCGATATGATGACCCGCCGCCGTGCACGCGTCAGCCCGACGTAGGCGAGCCTTCGTTCCTCTTCCAGCGACTTCACCCCGCCCTCGTCCAACGCCCGTTGGTTGGGAAACAACCCCTCTTCCCAGCCCGGCAGAAAGACGGTGTCGAACTCAAGGCCTTTCGCGCCATGCAGCGTCATCAGGCTGATCCGGTCGCCGTCCGCGGACTCGTCGTTCTCCATGACCAGCGATATGTGGTCGAGGAAACCCGCCAAGGTGTCGAAATCGGCCAGGGCGCGGACCAGTTCCTTGAGATTTTCCAGACGTCCAGGCGCTTCCGGCGACTTGTCCTGCTGCCACATCTCGGTATAGCCGCTTTCGTCGAGCATCGCGGCGACCGTCACCACATGGCCGTCCGTTTCGAGCATCGCCCGCCAGCGAAGGAAGCCGCGGAGCAGGGTGTCAATCTGTTCCTTCACCCGTCCCTTCAGGCCGCCGCTGACCACCAAATTCGCGGCCGCCTCCATCAACGGCACGCCACCGGCTCGCGCGGTTTCGTGCAGCGTCCGCAGCGCAACCTGGCCCACACCACGTCGCGGCACATTGACGATGCGCTCGAATGCGAGGTCGCTCGCAGGCTGCACGACCAGCCGGATGTAGGCGATGGCGTCGCGGATTTCCTGACGTTCGTAGAAACGCAGGCCGCCAACGACCCGATAGGGAATGCCCAAGGTGATGAGACGTTCCTCGAAGGCGCGGGTCTGAAAGCCGGCGCGCACCAGTATCGCCATTTCGGCAAGCTTCTCACCATCGCGACGGAGGCTTTCAATTCGATCGGTGACCATGCGTGCCTCTTCATCCGAGTCCCACAAGCTGGCCACTGTGACACGCTCGCCCTCAGCCATGTGTTGGCTCGGACGCAGCGTCTTGCCCAATCGTCCCTCGTTGTGCGCGATCAGCCCCGAAGCCGCTGCCAGGATGGGTGCGGTGGATCGATAGTTGGCTTCAAGCCGGATGACCTTGGCACCTGGAAAATCGTGCTCGAAGCGCAGGATGTTCTCGATCTCCGCGCCGCGCCAGGAGTAGATCGATTGGTCATCATCTCCAACGCAGCAGATGTTGTGATGGCTTTGCGCCAGCAGCCGCAGCCACAGATACTGGACCAGGTTCGTATCCTGGTATTCGTCCACCATAATGTAACGAAACATGCGATGATACTGCGCCAGGACGTCGGGCTGCTCGCGCAGCAGTTCCGTCATGTACAATAACAGATCGCCGAAATCCGCGGCGTTCACCGCGCGAAGCCGGCTCTGGTAGGCGGCATACAGTTCCCGCGCGCGGCCGGCGGCAAAATCCGTGTCGTGGGCCGCGGTTACACGCTCGGGCGTCAGACCACGATCCTTCCACCGATGGATCACGGCCATCAAGGCTGGCGGCGTCCATCGCTTGGTATCCACACGCTCGGAGTTCATCACCTGCGTGAGCAGGCGGAGCTGATCGTCAGTATCCAGAATAGTGAAATTTGACGCCAGTCCGACCCGCTCGGGGTGGCGGCGCAGCATGCGGGCGCACACTGAGTGGAAAGTGCCTAGCCAAAGCCCCTCAAGCGGCCGGCCGAGTATGGCGCCGACGCGTGCCCGCATTTCGCGCGCCGCCTTGTTGGTGAAGGTCACCGCCAGCACCTGGTTGGGATAGGCACGCCCGGTCATGAGGATGTGCGCAAATCGGGTGGTCAGCACCCGGGTCTTGCCGGTGCCGGCACCCGCCAGCACCAGCAGTGGTCCGTCGACAGTGACCACTGCCTCGCGCTGCTCGGCATTCAGACCGTCAAGATGGTCGATCATGCGACTGACGTCATGCTCAGAAGCTCACATGTCCAAAGCTTGCGCGCAGTAGCCAGTAGAGCAGCCCGCCGACCAGGAAGCCAACCAGCGTACCGTTCACCCGCACGTATTGCAGGTCCTTGCCGACGCGCAGTTCCAGCCGCTCGACAATGGTGTCGGTGTCCCAGTTGGCCACCACCTTGCCGATGAAGTCCGCCAGCTGCGTCTGCGCCGCGGGCAGCAGGCTGGCGACCACCGCCTCCGCCGCGCCATGCACCCGCGAGCGCGCAGCCGGATCGGCTTCCAGCATGGCACCGACATTGCCGAGCGCGCCCTCGATGGTGGCCACAGTGCGCCCGCTGGGCCGCGCCGCATCGGCTTCCAGCGCCAAACGCAACCGCGCCCAAATGTCCCACAACCAGGCCTGCACCGTCTGGTGCGCCACCAGTCGGCGGATCGCGGCGCCCAGTTCGGCGGTGCGGGCCGGGTCCTGCTCCAGCCGGACGATCTCGCGGCGCACCCACTCGTCGAACGCGGCGCGCAGTTCCGAGCCGTCGGGGCTCATCTTGTCGAGTTCGGCATTCACGGTCGCCAGCACGCGTCGTGCGATCGAGGCACCCAGTGCCCAGCCGACCAGCCGGCCGCCCTGCTCGCGCACCCGCTCCTCGATCGCGGTGCGCAGCGTCTCCTCCTTACTGGCCAGCAGGGTGCGGAGCTGGCCGAGCACGAAACCGAATACTTCCTGATGTCGGCCGCCCTCGACCAGGCTGTTCAGCGCGCGCGCTACCACCAGGCCGGCGCCGGGGCCGCCCACGATGCGCGGCACGATGCGAGCGACGAGGCGGCGGGCGCGGCCGTCCTCCACGCTGGAGAGGATGCGCGGCAGCATTGCGGCCAGAGCGATCGCGGCGGGGCGGGCCGAAGCCGGGTCGGCGAGAAAGCGGTGCAGGATCCGCGGCAGGTCGAGGCGGGACAGCACGCCGGCGACCTCCTCGGCGGTGAACACGTGGGTGGCGACGAAGCGACCAAGCGCGGCGCCGAGACGCTCCTTCTGGTTTGGGATTATTGCGGTGTGGGGAATCGGAATGCCGAGCGGATGGCGGAACAACGCGGTGACCGCAAACCAATCGGCAATGCCACCGACGAAGCCGGCTTTGGCGGCCGCCTGCAGCAGGTCGGTGGCGGTCGAGGCGGGGAGCGCGTAGCTGCCGAGGGTAAGGGCGGCCATCACGACGAGCAGCGCGGTGGCGAAGCCCCGATGCCGGCGAAGGGTGCGCCGGGCTTCGGCGTCGGGGTCTGGGTGAGTCATGGGATGGTCGGGATTCCACTGGCAATGACGGCGTTCCGCAAGCCCGGTTCGCGGATTTGTCG
The DNA here is from genome assembly GCA_036494925.1 of Acetobacteraceae bacterium. GTDB lineage: Bacteria > Pseudomonadota > Alphaproteobacteria > Acetobacterales > Acetobacteraceae > JAMXLO01. Next base: position 10,045 of record DASXNR010000312.1, on the reverse strand, counting down.
GAGGGATTTTGCCGTCGAGCCCTCGCGGGATCGGACTGGCCGCTGCCTCGTGTGTCTGGGGTCAACGCCACGGCCTGATTCGCATCCGATCCGCAGCGATGCTCATGGCTGACAATCGTACCGCTTCCACTTTCGACGCTGCCCCACTAGCGTAACCACCTCGCCGATTGGGGAAATCAGGTACATGCGTCTCTCAGCTCTGGGTCCCATGCTGCTGTTGGCCGCGGCAGCATTCTTGATAAAGGCGCCGGCGGTTTCCAGGGCCGCTTCCACCGGACCCATGGATCTCCCCCTGCCCGATCTCGTCGCAAGGTTACTGCCCAGCGTCGTCAACATCTATACGACCACCTACAAGGAGATTCAGGTGGTTCAGGGAAAGTCGATGATGGTCCAGGATGCCGAACCCGACGAGCGGTTTTTTCTTCGGCAGCGGATTTATCGTGGCGCCCGAAGGATATGTCGTGACCAACAAGCATGTCACGCACAACGCGATCAACATCTATGTCACCATGAACGATGGCAGGCGCCTTCCCGCGGATCTGGTTTCCGAAGCGGTGAGCTTCGACGTCGCCGTGATCAAGATACGCACCGATCATCCCCTGCCGCCGGTGAAGATGGGTGACAGCAGAACCGTGCGCCAGGGTGATTTCGTGATCGCAATCGGCAATTCGCTCGGCTTCACCAGCACCGTGACCACCGGCATCATCAGCGCTGTCGATCGCGACATGGGCTTCACCGAGTTCGACCACTACCTGCAGACCGACGCCGCGATCAACCATGGCAACTCCGGCGGTCCGCTGTTCAACGCCGCAGGCGAGGTGGTCGGGATCAACTCCGCGATCTACACGACCGGCTCCGATACCGGCAACGTCGGCATCGGACTGGTGATCCCAATCAACGATGCGAGGTTCGTGGTAAACCGCATGAAGGAAGCTCGGTCAGGCAAATGGCAACTGGCATATATGGGTGCGCGGGTCATGTCGCTCACATCCGACCTGGCCGCTGCGTACGGGCTTCCGGGGCCGTGGGGATCCATCGTCGTGAAGGTACCGGAGGGCACCGCGGCCGCACAGGCGAAGCTTCGCGCCGGCGACATCATCACCTCGTTGGACGGCAGGGACATGAACGACAGCCGCGCCCTGCTGCGCGATATCGTCGAGTCGTTACCCGGGACGACGGTGACGCTCAGCGTCTGGCGTGACGGCAAGGCGATGGAGGTGCCCGTCACTTTGACCAACGCGCCCGATAAAGCGGCATACGGAACTTTCCTCGGTGGAGCGGGGGTCGCCAAACCGGATCTTCCTCCCGAGGCGTTCGTGAACTTCGGCCTGGAGATGGCGCCTGTCACCCCCGAGATGCGCGCCAGGTACAATCTCGATGCGCAGCAGCAGGGTGTGGTCGCGACCGCGGTCGCGATCGGCAGCGTGGCCGCCGACAACGACATCAATGCCGGCACGGTGATCGTGCAGGTGCGCGACACCATCGTTGACACGCTCAACGATGTCCTGACGAGCGTGAGCATTGAGCGTGGGCAGAAGCGCCCGTTCGTGCCGATGTTGCTGTCGGAACCCAGTGGTCTCCGTTGGGTGTCGTTGCCGGTCAATTGAGCGACTGATCGGGGTTGGTCGGCCGCGCTCCCAACACCAGGTTCAATGTGTGTCGCGGTCAGGTTCCGCGCGTAAAGCTCTCGAACAGGTGAACACCGATGTGCGGATGAAGAACGGTCCGGCATCCCAACTATGGTCCCGCCTTCGGATATCGCCGGTGCGGGCTATCTTGCGCCGCGGTGCGGCTTGATCTAGATCGACACTGCCTTTACGCCCTGCCTGCGGCTGCGTTCCGTCCTCGACATGTCGACATCCAGGGCTAGTCAGTCAGGGGATGGCTTGTCCGATCGGGAGTACGCCGGATCGGCTCGGTTCGTGTCGATTCGGTGCCGTGCCTGACGTCTCTGCAAACAGGAGGAACATCGATATGAAGACAAGGATACTCGGTGCCGCATTGGCTGCCGGCGCGCTGTGCGGTGGCTCAATTTTGAACATTGCTCACGCGCAGGTGCCACCGGGCACTCTCTACGTCTTCCACTCCCAGCCGCAGGGGGCTTGCCCCGCGCTTGATTGGCACGTGATCGTTGGAGAGGGAGGGCAAATCTCCGGTATGATCTCGTGGGACGCCATGAAGTCAATGGCTCATGTCACTGGCACGATGGGCGCGGACAGGAATTTCAAGATGACCGCGACGGAGGTCACCGGTGGGTCGAAGACTGCAACCATCACGGGGCAGGCCGCATCCGACGGATGGCTGACCGCAGAAATCAATGGGCCGGGAGTTGCCTGCAAGGGCGTGAAGATACCCATCTACAAGCCGGCTAGTGGCAACGGCTGACGCGATCTATCCAGCCAGCAAATGCGTGGCGAAACGAAAGCCAGGTGCAATCTTGGCGGACGTTTCGTCATGCCGTTTGCAGTTGATCAAAACACTGATGCAGCGGGCGTTGGTCCAATGACCGAACCAACAGATATTCGGATGTGGTGATCGCTGTCCGCTGCGCCTGCGCGTACGGGCGTCGCTTCGGCCGCCGGTGGACGCTCGCCGTCCGCGCCAGGTCCGTTTAGGGACCATTTCAGCCGCGCAGGTGCGACCGTTGCAGGCCCTGCCCGCTTCGGGTGACAAACGATAGGATGTTTGATAGAAACGTTCTGTCGGGTCGAAAAAATTGTACGATCCGGCTCGCGTCGCATGTCGCTGCAGGGTTGCGGAGCATGCCAACAGTTGGGGGACGGGTCACATGCGCCGGGGATCGATCTGGTGTGCTTGGTTGTGGTCATGCTTTCTGATCATGCTGTTCGCAACGCCGTCGCCGTCCTTGGCCCAGGGTGGCGACGCGGGTGAAATCGCGAGCCAGTTTCAGGGCACCCCCTGTTCGTCGCCATGCACCCTTACCCCGCCCGACATGGGAGCTTCGGTTGGGCCCGGCCAAGTGGTCCAAATCCTCAATGGTTCATACACCGTGTTTTCCCGAGCAGGTAGCGTACTCGACACGACGACTGATTCGGGCTTCTGGCAAAGTGCCGGCGTGCCAACGAGCATCCTTTCCAATGGTCTGAGCGATCCGCGTATCATCTACGACCCCACGTCAAATCGGTGGTTTGCATCCGAGATCAGCATCGGGAACGGACACAACGCGAACCAGATCCTCGTCGGTGTTTCCAATGATGCGAATCCGTTGGACGGCTTCAAGTCGGTAACCATCAACAGCCCGACCAACTATTTCTCTGATTTCCCCACCCTTGGCGTGACCCCGAATTCCGTGGTGATCGGCACCAACGACTTCCTCGACATCCAAGGCGAGGAGGCGGGGCCTGGACCCACGAACCTGGTCTCGATCTTCTCGCTGCCGAAGAGTGACCTGACCGCTGCGACGCCGACCACTGCCAACATTTCGAGCTTCACCGGCCTGCAGCCCTCAGTCCAGGGATGGTCGCCGCAGACAGCGACGAATTTCGGCGCCTCCGGCAACGCGATCGTGCTCGGTGTCGTATCCCCGCCGCCGAGCAGCCCCGTGACCATTGCCAGCTCTCAGATCACCGGCGGCGGCAGCGCCGGAGCCACACTGGGGCCGGTGACCAATAGCCTCATGAACTACGGCGGGCAGCCACAAGATGCGCGGCAACCGAACCCGTCGTTTGTCATTGATGCCGGCGACAACCGGATCAGCTCCGGCCCCTTCCAAGTAGGCAACAATATCTATTTCGCCCAGAGCATTTTTCAGTGTGGTTTTGACGTCATCCAGGTGGGAATCCTGGATGCCACTACGGGCCTGGTCACGGCGCAGGACCTGATCTCCTTGCCCGACGAGGATTTGCTCTACCCGTCCATAGCAGCCAATGCTGACGGCCAGTTCATGGTGGCGTTCAACGGATCTGGGCCAAGCACAAACATCAGCGCGTATTTCGACGTGTGCAATGCGATCGGCATGAGCATCAGTTGCGCACTTCCGCAGCTCAGCTTCGCCGGCCTCGCGGGCGATTACTCCCTCCCAGATCAGCCTGGCGGCCCGATCCGCTGGGGCGACTATAGCTGGGTCGCGGTCGATCCACTCGATCCACTGGATTTTTGGACGTTCCAGGAATATCCGATCAGTGCCGACGAGTGGGCCACGATTATCAGCGAGGTATTTGTGCCGGAGCCGGAATCGCTGCTGCTGATGATGATCAGTCTCGCCGGGCTTGGCGTGCTTCGCCGGCGCGGGCGTCGCGTTGATGCTTCTGCTACGCGGGCGATATGACCTAGCGTCGCTCCGCCAGCAAGGCGTTCGCCTCGTCCCGGTTGCCGCGACAGACGGATATGCTGTGATCCAATCCGAATGCGGCATAAACCGCGATGGCGGAATTATAGGCTACCACCGCCTCCTCTACGCGCGCGGGATCGTTCTCGCGCTCTCCAAGCAGCCGTAGCGTGTCGCCGAGACCGTTCTGCGTCACCGCCCAGTCGAGCGGCACCCGATCGCGCGTTTGTTCCTCCAGTGCCAGCTGGTAAGTCGCCATCGCTTCCTCGAGCCGTGCCGTCCCGGTCTCGCGCTCGCCGAGCAGTCGAAGCGCATCGCCGATGCGGCCCTGTGTTTCGGCCCATAGCAGCGGTACCCGATCGCGCGACCGTTGTTCCAGCGCCGCACGCAAGGTTGCCGCTGCGTCTTGCAGCATTGCCGTATCGTTCCTGCGCCCGCCCAGCGAGGTAAGCACGGCGCCCAGGTTGGATTGGGTCGTAGCCCATTGCGGTGGCGTTCGATCGCGCCGCGCCTCCTCCAGCGCCAGCCGGTAAGCCGCCTCCGCCTCCTCGAGATGCGCGGTCCCGCTCTCAAGCTCGCCGAGCGTCCGCAATGCATTGCCAAGGTTGTTCTGTGCCAAGGCCCATAACAGCGGCCCCCGATGACGGGTTCGTTCCTCCAGCGCGAGACGGGCCGTGGCGACGGCTTCCTCAAGTCGCGCCGTGCCGGGTTCTCGTTGGCCCATGCTGCGAAGGACAACGCTGAGATTGTTTTGGGTTTGTGCCCATTCGAGCGGCACCCGATCGCGGGTTCGCTCCTCTAGCGCCAGCCGATATGCGACCACCGATTCCGCCAACCGGTCGATCCCAGTCTCGCGCTCGCCGAGCCGCCACAGCACGATACCGAGGTTGTTCTCGGTCTCTGCCCAGTTGCGTGGTGCGCGATCGCGCGTTTGCTCCTCGAGAGCCAGTCGAAGATCACTCGCGGCCTCTACCAGATGGGCCGTTCCGCTCTCGCGTTCTCCGACTCTCCACAGGGCGAGTCCAAGGTCGTTTTGGGTCAGCGCCCAATCGAGCGGTACCGAATCGCGTGGTTCTCCCTGCAATGCCAGCCGGTAGGCGGCGATCGCCTCCTCCAGCCGCGTCGTCGAGCTCTCCCGCTCGCCGATTCGAAACAGCGCGGCACCGAGGCTGCGCTCGGTCCGCGCCCAGTCGAGCGGTGTGGTCTCGCGGTGTCGCTCGGTCAGGGCAAGCCGAAACGCCGCCACCGCCTCGTTGAGATGCGTGGTCCCGCTTTCCCGGTACCCGAGGTTGGTCAGTGCGGTCCCGAGATCGTACTGCACCTGCGCCCAGTCGGACGCGGCCGAGTCGGGCGGAAACTGCTCCAGCGCCTTGCGGTAGATGGCGATGGCCGATTGCAGGGCGGCATTGTCGCCTTTGCGATCTCCCAGATCGGACAGGGCATCGGCCTGCCGCGACAGATACAAACCGAGCTCGTGCGGGTGGCCCGCGGGGACCAGACTTGCCGCCTGCGCGAAATGGTCCGCAGCCTCCTGGTAGTGCAACTCCGTCCGCGCGATGCCGCCGCGACTGGCCAGCAGCTTTGCCGCGCTCAAGGCGTGGCGGTCTTCCGCTTCCTGCGCCTTCCTCTTGAGTTCCTGCGCTTGACGAAGCGCCACCAGCTCGAATTCCTGGGCCTGATCCAGCAGCTTGTCCGCGTCGGACAACCGGCCGGCTTCCAGCGCCTGGGTGGCCTGCCCAACAATGTCCGCGATATGCGGATCGTCCGGGTCGAGCGCCGCCAGCGCGTCGCGTGTCCGCGCGAAATGGTTGGCGATCTCGGTCAGCCGTTCCGGGACCTTCTCCAAAGGCACATCGTCCTTGCCAAGAATCCGGAAGAACTCAGCCACGGCGGCCGAAGTGAACCCCAGTTGCGTCGCCAGCTCCGCCGCCCTGGCTTCGGCCTGCGCCCTCGCCATCGCGGTCGCTGCCATCTCGTTGGCAAAGGTTTTCGCGATCGCCGCCAACCCGGCTGGATCCGCGCTATTGATCGTAACCTGTCCGTTGATGACGCCGATATTGGTGGCGCCGTTGCCGGTCGAGTTCTGCACGACGTTCGGCGGTGAATTGGGCACTGTCTGGGCGTGGCCTACGCCGATCAGCGCTGCGACTGAGCCGGCGATCACCCCGGCGCGGAGCGGCATCATCGATCAATCACTGCGCAGGCCATCGCCGACTTGCCGATTGCATGCATGCGCCCCACCAAATTTCGCTGACGCCGGCAAGGCTACAAGTGCCGTTACCGCCAATGCCCGCGCGCACTCCCACGTGCCGGACAAGCGAAATGATTACGACTGTTGTCGGGATCGGTACGCATAGTCAAGCTGCGGATGCCGCGGCGCCTGGCCGGGCGTGTGGCGGTCATCCAGCAAGTGAGCTGTCTGGCCTCGTCCCCTCCGCGCATGCATCCTCTCCACCTACACCATGGAGCACCCGCCATGCCGATCCGCCGCCTGCAACCCGAGGGCCGGCTTTCCGGCGCCGTCATCCACCGCAGCACCCTCTTCCTCGCCGGCCAGGTGGCGGACGGTCCGTCGCTGGATACCGAGGGCCAGACGGCGGACATTCTGCGCCAGATCGACGCGCTGCTGGCCGAGGCCGGCACCGACAAATCGCACCTGCTGTCCTGCCAGGTGTTCCTCGCCGACATGGCGGACGCGGCGGCGATGAATCGTGCCTGGGACGCCTGGCTCGACCGCGCCAACCCGCCGGCCCGCGCCACCGTGGAAGCAAAGCTGGTCGATCCGCACTGGCGGGTGGAGATCACCGCCATCGCCGCGCTGCCGTGACCCGGCCGCCGGTCCGCGTCCGCTCGCGCGAGCGGTTGGTTGGCCTGGACCGGCACTGGCTGCGCTCGACCGCTTTTACGCTGCTGCTGGTCGGGCTGGTTGCCGCCGCGATCGGGGCTGACTGGACTGCGACGATGTCCTCGCTGGTCACCTGCGCAGTCGGGTTCGGCTTCTTTTACGTGTTGTTCCCTGGTGGTGCGCATTTCGGCATGACGGTCGCCAACTTCCTGGCGATCTATGCCTGTATGTTCGAGTTCTTCCGCGACGCAAATTTCCCCGCCGCCTCGAGGGAAGCCGCGCTGATCGCGGTGGCGCTGCCGGTGCTGGGGTTCCTCGGCGGTTGCATCGTGCGACGGCGGCAGGTGTTGTCGATCATCCACGCACGCCGTATCCGCGAGCTCCAGCACCTGCCGCGGGTGACAGGCTGGCTGCTCGGCGCGCTGGGCGTGGGCGCCGCGTCCTTCGCGTTGCCGCGGCTGGAGCTGGACACACAGGCCCAGGGGTTTGCGCTGCTGGCGGCGATGGCGCTGGTCACGCTGTTCGTCGTTGCCTCGGTGCGCGATGTGATCCTGGCGATGATAGACATAGCCATGGTGTTCGAGGGCGTGGGGGCGCGGCTGGACCGTCTGGTACGGCCGCTGATGGCTTTCGTCACGTTCTATGCGCTGCTGATCGTGGTGTTCGCGTGTCTTTATCGCATCGCCGATCTCACCACGAGGGTGCCGCAGTTCTCGCTGCACGGCGGCGCGGCTCGGATCAGTTTCGTCGATGCGCTGTATTTCAGTGTAGCCACGATCACCACGCTGGGGTTCGGCGATATCGCGCCGGCGTCAAATCTGGTGCGGGCGATCACCGGGGTCGAGGTTATATCCGGGATACTGATGCTGCTGTTCGGTTTCAGCGAAATCATGCGTAGTGCCGGCGGTGAACGGCGGCCGCCGCACGATTCCGCTTAGCGCCAAAGGAAGGAAAGCATGAGCTGGCACGGTCGCAGAGTTCTGGTCACCGGCGGCGCGGGATTCCTTGGCGCCAACCTCTGCCACACGCTGGCACAGCGCGGCGCGCGCGTCGTGGCACTCGACGGCTTCCTGTTCGGCGGCGGCGCCAATGCGGCGAATCTAGCCGATGCGCCGGTGGAGCTGGTGCGCGGCGACATCCGCGAGATCGACCTGCGCAACGTGTGCGAGGGCGCCTCGGTGATCTTCAACCTGGCGGCGCAGACCAGCCACATGGGCGGCCAGAACGACCCGCTGGCCGATATCGCGGTGAACGCGGTGGCGCAGGTGCGGCTGATCCAGGCCGCGCGCGAGGCGGCGCCAGACGCGGTGGTGGTGCATGCCTCGACGCGGCAGTTCTACGGCCGGGTGCAGAAGCTGCCAGTGGACGAGAACCAACCGGTGGCGCCGCCCGACGCCAACGGCGTGTCGAAGTTCGCCGGCGAGCAGTACTGGCTGCTGGAACACCGCGTGCGCGGCAGACCGGTGGTATCGCTGCGGCTGACCAACTGCTATGGCCCGCGGCTGCGCATCCGCGATGCGCGGCAGACCTTTCTGGGCATCTGGCTGCGCTGCGTTCTGGAAGAGCGGCCGTTTGAGGTGTGGGGCGGGTCACAGTTGCGCGACCTGACCTATGTGGATGATGTGACCGAGGCATTCCTGCTGGCGGCTGAAACGCCCGATTGCCATGGCCGCATCTTCAACATCGGCGGCCCGCCGCCTGCCTCGCTGCACGACATCGCCGAACTGCTGGTGCGCCTCGCCGGCCCGCCGGCGCATTATACGACGCGCGAGTTCCCCGCCGATCGCGCGACGATCGACATTGGCAGCTACCATGCCGACGACAGCGCGTTCCGTGCCGCCTCGGGGTGGACGGCAAAGGTGTCGCTGGAGGAGGGAATCAGGCGCACGCTGGAATGGTTCCGCCCGCGGCTGGCGGACTATCTGTAATCCGGGCGCTTGTGTCACATGGCCGGCACTTGCCAGTCCAATGCCGGAAAGCGGGCGTAGTCGCGATCGTAGCTGATCCAGGTGCACCCATGCTCGATGGCCAGGGCAGCAAACCAGGCGTCAGCTATGCGCGGCCCTTTGGTATCGGTCTCGCGGCACAGATGCGTGAAGATTGTCCAATGCCGCTCTCCAGGCCGCACGATCTCGCAATGTGGCTGACCGAGGAGATTGTCGCAGTAGGCGAACACTTCGTCGATCGGACTGGGATGCTGGAAGATCCGGGGATTGGTGGTGATCCGCGCCACGGCGCTCAACGCGAGCGGCGATACACCGAACTGCACGTCGCCTCTCACAAGCGTGTCGAGCCAGGGTTTGCAGATCGCGTGCTGCGGCAAATCGCTGCGATACGCATAGATCAGCACGTTGACGTCGGCCAGGATCATCGACGCCGCGCAACGCTGTCGATATCGTCAAATTCCTGCAGGACCGATGCCTCGTTAAGGTCGATCCCCGGCATCAGGCCCCCGGTCGCCGTGCTTACCGGCGGGAGGATGCGTTTGGGCTTATTGGCTGTCGCGCGCTCGTTCACGACGCGGCGCAATCCTTCCTCAATCAGCGCCGTCAGCGAACGGCCCTCGGCGGCCGCCTTGCGCTTGGCACGTCTGATGAGATCGTCGGGAAGACGGACTGTCGTGCGTTCGCCCATATGTCATGACATATTATTGCGATGGTTATATGTCAACCCGTCTCTGCCGGAATCGATATCCTGCCTCCTGCCCTACCATTCCTGGACGTCGACTTGGGTTTCCGGCAGCCCGGCCACTTCCCACGCCTCGCGCCCGCCGCGGTACCAGTAGACCCGCGTGTAGCCGAGTGCGACGAGACGCAGCGCGAGGTTGCGGCCGTCGAAGCGTTCCGGGTTCCAGCCGACTGCCACAATCGGCCGGTCAAGATCGCGGCCGGTCAGTTCGTGCAGCTTGCTGC
>DASXNR010000311.1:0-10582 GCA_036494925.1 Acetobacteraceae bacterium | reverse complement strand
CGCCGAGTCCCGCGCCGCGATGCCGCCCGACGGCGTCAATCTCGTCGATGAAGATGATGCAGGGCGCGTTCTTCTTGCCCTGCTCGAACATGTCGCGCACCCGGGAGGCGCCGACGCCGACGAACATCTCGACAAAGTCGGATCCCGAGATGGTGAAGAACGGCACATTAGCCTCGCCGGCGATGGCGCGCGCCAGCAGCGTCTTGCCGGTGCCGGGCGGTCCGACCAGCAGCACGCCCTTGGGGATCTTGCCGCCAAGCCGCTGGAATTTCTGCGGGTCCTTCAGGAACTCGACGATCTCCTGCAACTCGCCCTTCGCCTCATCGATCCCCGCCACGTCATCGAACGTCACGCGCCCCTGTTTCTCGGTCAGCATGCGCGCACGCGACTTGCCGAACCCCATGGCGCGGCCGCCGCCCGCCTGCATCTGGCGCATGAAGAACACCCATACGCCGATCAGCAGCAGCATCGGGAACCAGGACAGCAGGTAATGCAGCAGCGGGTTGACGTCGGAGTCCTCCGGCTTGGCGATCACCCGCACGCCTTTGTCTGTCAGGCGGCCGACCAGCGAGGAATCCTCGGGGGTGTATGTCTGGAACGTTCGGCCATCGGTGAGCTGGCCGGACACCGTGCGGCCCTGGATGACCACGTCGCGCACCCGCCCGCCGTTCACCTCGTTGATGAAGTCGGAATAGGCCACCTGGGTGGCGGCGGTATGGGTCGTCCCCGGCTGGAACAGGTTGAACAGCACTACGAGCAGCAGGGCGATGATGACCCAAAGTGCCAGGTTGCGACCGAAATTGCTCATTGCTGTTCGCTCATGTCCACGCGGTGCAGACCATGCCAACGAGGGCCAAACAAGGCTGAACCGCCGGCATCAGGTTCCATCCAACATAGGGTGTCGCCATCCGTCATGCATCCCCAAACGAAAACGGCGCGGCAGCCGCCGGCCGAGGCGGACTGAAGTGCACCGGAAACCCTTCACATTCCTTACGATCAGGATAGAACAGATGCGGCACGACGAGAAGTGCGGCACCAAGCCTCACCGCCGGCAGGGTTCGCAACACGGCGGAGGGAAGCGACGAGGACCGCCGCAGCCGCGCCGCATCGTCGCCCAGCGCGCCGAGCATCGCGTTCGGCGGAACACGCGCCGGTGCGCCGAGACGAAATCGCCCGTCCCAAATGGCACCGGCCCGCGCCGAAACCGGTGGGGCCATCGCGGCCGGCTCACGCACGGCCAGCAATCCCGGGCCGAGACGACCAGCCGGCAACAGCCGGACGCCGGCCAAGGTCGCTGGCCGCAGCGCTCCGGCGAGGGCGACCAGCGATCTTGTAGCCGGCGGAAACGAGGCCCCGGCGAGCGCCTGCAACAGCGCCGCGAATGCAGCCGGCGCAAGCGGCCGTCCGGTCAGCACAGCGAAGCCCTCCGGCCGCAACACCGCGTCCTCGGCCAGACTGTCAGCGCCACTCCGGCCCTGCTCGGCACGCCGCTGACCGGACGCGGTGGCCGCGGCCACCAGGGCAGCGGTTGCCGAGCCTTCGCCATCGCGGTCGCGGCGCATCAGGCGCAGGCGTGGCCGCAAGGCGGCCGCATCGGTGTTCGAAGGGTCTTCGATCCAAGCAACGGCGGCGGACGCCAGCGTCGCGCGCAGTCGTGCCGGAGGCATTGCAAGCAGCGGACGCAGCAACCGCAGCCGCCTGATCTCCACCAGCGGGGCCGTACCGGCCATACCGGCTGGGCCGCTGCCACCGAGTGAGCGGATCAGCAGCGTCTCTGCCTGATCACCCGCATGGTGCCCAAGCAGCAGATGCAGAATTCCCGCCTCTGCGCACGCCGCCTCCAGCACGGCGAACCTTGCCGACCGTGCCCGCTCGGCAAGTGCCGGTCCCCGGGTAAGCCCGCCGATCGCCAGCAGCCCGGTCGCGATTCCGAGCGCGTCAAGTCGAGCCGTCGTTGCCGCCGCCTCTTGGCCGGACTCCGGGCGCAGTCGATGATCGACCACCAGCGCAAGCAGCGATCCGCCGCGCTCGCGCGCCCAGGTGTCGGCCAACAGCGCGAGGGCCGTGCTGTCGGCGCCACCCGACACCGCGGCCGCGATCCGCGGCGCCGGCTCGAATGGCCCCAGCGCCGCCATGGCGGCGGCAAATTCTTCTCGGATGATCATTCAACGACACCCGGCCCGCTGAGCCGATGCAATCGCCGCATCGCGGAGATCCGGGCGTGGCGCAGGGTACTCGGCCCGCAGTTTGGTCAGCGTATCGCAGGCCGCCTTCTTCTCGTTGATGGCGATCAGTGAGTTGGCCAGGCCGAGGAGTGCATCGGGGGCGTGCACGCCGCGCCTCGACCGATTGTAGCTGTCATCGTATGCAATCGCTGCCTGCGAGTATTGGCGCTGGCCGAGCAGCGCCTCGGCCAGCAGGAACTGCGCGTCATACACACGCGGCGAGGTTCGACTGCCGGTCAGCACCTCGCGCGCCGCCTGTTCGGCGGCCGGGTAGTCGCGTCGCGCCAATGCGGCGTTGCCTTCCTGCATCGCCAGTTCCGGCGTGCGCCGGACCGGGAGCCCGGGTTGCGCAGGTGGTCCGGGCGGCGGTCCTCCGAGTGGGGTCGGCGGCGGCAACAGTGCCAGGTTGCCCGGCGTCGACGTGGTCGGAGGCAGCAGCGGCGGCGGCTGCATCGGCGCGGGTCCCGGCCGGGGGGACCCACCGGACTGGGGGTTCTGTGCCTGGAATGCCATGTCATCGATCCGCTTGCCCAACTCGGCGCCCTGTCGCTGCACCGCGTTCTGGGTCTCGTCGACCCGCCCACGAAGCTGGCGTACCTGCTCCTCCAGCGCATCCACTCGCGACAACAACTGTGCGACGAGATCGCTGCCACCGCCCGAGGGTGATGGATAGCCGCCGCGCCCGAGTCCGGTCGGGCTGCCACCTCCCCTGCCCGGCTGATCCTGCAGCATCTGCACCTGACGCCGCAGATCCAGGATCTGGTTCTGCAGCGCGATCCCCTCGCGGCTCTCCACCTGTGCCTGGGCAGGCCGGCCCGACGACACCATCACAACGATCAGCCCGAATGCCATGAGCAGGCACTTTGCCGATGAGTGGGTCATCCCGTCACTCCTTCCGCCGTGTCCCCGCGGCGGGACTCCGGCAGCCCCGTATGATGCCAGACGCGGGCGGTGGTGTGGCAGCCGCCGTACATGCGAAACCGGCGACCCCGGGAGGCCGCCGGTTCGCTGACGAATTCGCCCGTCTCAGCGGACCGAGGTGATCGTGTTGCGATTCTGCGCCCAGGCCTGTTCGTTGTCGCCAAGTGCCGTCGGCCGATCCTTGCCGTAGCTGATCGTACTGATCCGCGATCCGTCGACGCCGCGCGCGACCAGGTAGTCGCGGCTGGAATTGGCGCGGCGCTGACCGAGTGCCAGGTTGTATTCCTCGGTACCCCGGTCGTCGGTGTTGCCGGCCACCTGAACGTTGACCTGCGGGAACTTGCCGAGCCAGCCGGCCTGCCGGTCGAGCGTCGCGCGCGCGTCGTCTTTCAGCGTCGAACGATCGAAGTCGAAGAAAACGCGATCGCCCACGTTGGCCACCAGGTCCTCCTGGCTGCCGGGAACCGGGCCGGCGGTCGCCGCGCCCGCTCCGGTCGAGGCGGCTTCATTCTTGCTTGAACACGCCGCCAACAGGGCGACGGCGGCCAGAGCGCCGAGGATCTTGCTGTTCATGACACATCGTCCCTGGTTGAGGGTGGCATCGAATGGAAAGACAGGCTCGCCGAACCGGCATAACGGTAATCCGTTCCGTTACTGATTGCGATTAGCCGCTGGCATCGAATCCGGTCAAGTTCGCGAGAACCGCCCATGTGCGATGATCGTCACGCCGCCAACGGCGACCAGGCCGGATCCGACGCATCGGTCGGCGTCTCCACCACGCGCTCGTTGAAGCCGGTGATGTCGATCGACACCAGGCGCGATCCGAAGCCGGACCCGCGACTGTCGCGAGCGGCCGATTGCCGCCAGAACATCAGCACGCGGCCATTGGGCGCGAAGGTCGGCCCCTCGACCGAAAACCCCTCCGACAGGATGCGTTCGCCCGACCCGTCCGGGTGCATCACACCGATCGAGAAGCCGCCGGACTCGCCGCCGAACCTGGTGAACGCAATCTGGTCGCCGCGCGGCGACCACACCGGCGTGGCATAGCGGCCGGAGCCGAAGCTGATGCGCTTGCCGCCACCGCCGCCGGCACCCATCACGTAGAGTTGCTGATCGCCGCCGCGGTCGGAGTTGAACACGATCTGGCTGCCGTCGGGGCTGTAGCAGGGCGACACATCGATCGCGCCGGAATTGGTCAGGCGCCGGGAGGCGCGACTGCCAAGATCCACGACCACGATGTCCGAACCGCCGCCGGTGGCAACCGACATCACCACGCTGTTGCCGTCGGGCGAAAAACGCGGTGCGAACGTCATGCCCGGGAAGTCGCCGAGCGAACGCTGCTGGCCGTTGCCAAGGTTGAACAGATAGACGCGTGGACGGTTGTTGGCGTAGCTCATGAAGGCGATCTCGTCGCGGGTCGGATGGAACCGTGGCGTGAGCACCAGCCACGAGCCGTCGGTCAGGAAGCGGTTGTTCTCGCTGTCCTGATCCATGATGGCGAGACGCTTGGTCTGCCTGCCGCGCGGACCGGTCGCGGCGATGTAGACGATGCGGGTATCGAAATAGCCCTTCTCGCCGAGCAGGCGCTCGTAGATGACATCGGCTATAATGTGGGCGATGCGCCGCCAATTGGCTTGGCTCGTGGTGTACGCGGTGCCCTGGAGCTGGGTCTGCGGCAGCACATCCCACAGGCGGAATTCGACACGGGCCTGGCCGCCGCCTTGGGTCTCGGCGCGGCCGGTGACCAGCGCCTGGGCACCGATCGCCTTCCAGTTCTGAAAGTTCGGCGTGTCGCCCTGGCCGGCACTGGCCTGGACGTATGCCTGCTGCGCGATCGGGCGGAACAGGCCGGAGCGAGCGAGGTCGTTGCTCACCACGGTCGCGATGTCCTGGCCAAGCTGGTCGCCGCCAAGTGCCGGGATGGCGATGGGAATCGGATCGGTGCGCGCCCGGTTCACGTCGATCACGGCAGTCCGCCCGCCACCCGCCTGGGGTGCAGCCGCGGGCGCCTGCGCGCGGAGTGCAGCCTGAGGCACGAACAAGGCGGAGGAGCCGGCAGCGCCGGCCAGCAGCAAGCGCCGGCTGAGCGGCAGCATTGGCAGTCCTGTCATGGCAGAGCCTTCCCTCAAGTGATTCTCTCACGGCCGGAATCGAAAGGTGAACGTCCGTGTCTGCCCGAGCAGTGGTTGTGGCAGGGGCAGGTTGGCGCAGTTCGGGTCCATCACGGCGCGCACCGCCCGCTCGGAGAACACCCGCAGCCGCATGTTGCCGGCAACGCGGCCTGCGTCCTCCGGCGCCACGATGGCGCGGCGCACGACGCCGCCGCCATCGGTGGTGACGGTAAGCATGACCTCCATCTTGTCGAGGTCGAGCATGCCCGGATCGGTCGACCAGCAGCGCCGGACGAAGTCGCCGATGGCCCCGCGCTGCGCCATGCTCAACGCGGACGTGTCATCGCTCAGCGGATTGCCGCCGCCATTCGGGGCGCCGCCGGACTGCGGATTGTAACGCGTCTTCGGCGGCAGCGTCTGGCGTTGCAGGCTGCGCAGCTTCTCCAGCGTATTCTCGAGGGCGGTGCTCTGTGGCGCCGGATTCTTGGTCGGATTGGGCTGGGACGTGGCGCTCTGTGGGCTGGGCGGTGGCGGCGTGGGTGGAGGTGGGACCGGCAATGGCGGCGTCGGCAGTGGCGGCTGCACCTGCGGCGGGCTGGGCGCCGCGGCGGGCGGTGGCGGCGTGATCGAAGCTGCCGGAGAAGGCGTTGGCGGCGGGACCGGCATGGGCGGGGTTGGCAGCGGCGGTGCCGTTGCCTGTGGCGGCGGTGGTGCGGGCGGAGGCGGCGGAGGGGGTGGGGCCGACTCGATTGGCTGCGGCTTGGGCGGCTGCTGCGCCTGTGGCGCAGGCGTCACATCGGGGGCTGTCGCCGGCGCGGGGACCGAAGCCGGCGCGGGTGCATGGATCGAGGACTCCGCGGTCCCGTCGAACACCATGGCGATCGTCGTCTCCTGCGACTCCTCGGGAGGCCTGGCGAACGGCAGCCCGATCAGCAGCAGGAGCAGAACGGCGAGGTGGACGGAGGCGGAAATGATCGCGCCGCGCCGCAGGCCGGGACTGACGCCGCTGGTCCGGCTGTCCAGGCGGTCCGCTCCGGGCAGGACGCGTTGCAGCACGCGTCGACCTCACTTGCCCTTTGGCGGAGCGGCCAAGGCCGGCTTGGCCGGGGGAACGGTCGTCTGCTCGGCCAGCAGCGCCACCTTGGTGAAGCCGCCCTGGGTGATGGTTCCCATCACCTCCATGATCCGCCCGTACGCCAGGTCCTTGTCGCCGCGCACGAAGATGCGGCGGTCCTGGTTGTCCTGGGCGATCGCCTGGAGCTTGGTGACCAGTTCGGGAAGCTGCACCTCCTGGTCCTGGAGGAAGATCTTTCCCGCCGCATCGATGCTGACGGTGAGCGGCTGGCTGTCGGTGTTCAGCGGCTTGGCGTCGGTCTTCGGCAGATCGACCGAGACACCGGATGTCATCAGCGGCGCGGTGACCATGAAGATGATCAGCAGCACCAGCATCACGTCGACCATCGGCGTGACGTTGATCTCTGACAGCGGCCGGTAGCGGCCGCGCCGGCCGGCCCGGCTGTTGATTGGGACCGCCATCGGTCAGGTCCGCTCCTCGCTCTGGCGCGACAGGATGGCGCTGAACTCAGCGCCAAATGCCTCCAGCCGCGAAGCGAAGCGGGCGAGGTCGTTGCTGATCTTGTTGTACGCCAGCACCGCCGGGATCGCAGCCACCAGGCCTATCGCGGTGGCGAACAGCGCCTCGGCGATGCCAGGTGCCACTACGGCGAGGTTGGTGTTGTGCATTGCCGCGATCGCGGAGAACGAATGCATGATGCCCCACACGGTGCCGAACAGGCCGATGAACGGGGCGGTGGCGCCGACCGAGGCGAGAAAGATCATCCAGCGCTCCAGCCGGTCCATCTCGCGCTGCACAGTCACGGTGATCGCGCGGTCGATCCGCTCGCGCACCGAGCTGCGGCTGATGTCGGCGCCGGCGACGCGCACCGAGCGGCGCCATTCTCCCATCGCGCTCCCGAACACCGCGGCCATGGGGTGCTTGGGGCTGGTGGCCTCGTGCTCGAACAGGTCCTCGAGGCTGCCGCCGGACCAGAAGCGGTCCTCGAAACCGTCCGCCTCGCGGTTCACCTTGCGCAGGCTGGACCACTTTTCGAACACCACCGCCCAGACCCACACGCTGGCCGCGAGCAGGCCAAGCATGACGATCTTCACGACGATGTCGGCCTCGATGAAGAGACCCCAAAGTGAGAGATCCACGCCAGGCGTGGCGAGATTGGCCGCGTCGACTGCCCGGTCCACCTGTTACCCCCTATCCTGCGCTGCTGCGCACATTTCGGTGAGGACTGCCCGCCAGCGCTGCGGCAGACGGCCCGGCTTTCCCTCCCCCGGCTTCACGCAGGCGAGCCGCACCGTCAGAACGGCACACGACCCGTCCGGCCCGCGCACGTCCTGGCGCAGTGTCACCGATGCGCCGCCCACCATCAGCGGCTCGCTCACCACGGTCAGCGAATCGTCGAGGCGGGCCGGACGGAGATAGTCCACTTCCACGCGGCGCACCACGAACATCAAGTTGAATCGCTGCACGAGGTCCGCGTGCGGGATGCCCGCATCGCGCAGCGCCTCGGTGCGCGCCCGCTCGGCGAATCGCAGGTAGGTGGCGTGATAGGCGACACCACCGGCATCGGTATCCTCGTAGTAGACCCGTACCGCATAGCGGTGCCTGCCATCCGGTGCGATGGAGGGCGGATTGCCATTCATTCACGCAGCAGATCCAGTTGGTCGGGCTGACGCGCGGGGACCGGCAAATCCAGATGCCGCCAGCCCGGTTCGCCCAGCATCCGCCCGCGGCTGGTGCGCAGCACCAGGCCTTCCTGGATCAGGAACGGTTCGACCACATCTTCCAGCGTGTCGCGCGCCTCGGCCAGTGCGGCCGCGAGCGTCTCCACGCCGACCGGGCCACCAGCGTGGTGCTCGGCGATGCGGCGGAGGTAGCGGCGATCCATGGCGTCCAGGCCCAGCCGGTCCACCTCCAGCCGGTTCAGCGCGGCGTCCGCCATCGGGCGGTCTACCTTGGTCACGCCCTCGACCGCCGCGAAGTCACGCACGCGACGGAGCAGACGGCCGGCGACGCGCGGCGTGCCGCGGGAACGGCGGGCGATCTCGGCGGCGCCGTCGGCCGTCATGGGCACGTCAAGCCTGGCAGCACCGCGGCGGACGATCAGTTCCAGTTCCTCAGGGGTGTAAAAGACCAGCCGCAGCGGGATGCCAAAGCGGTCGCGCAGCGGCGTGGCCAGCAGGCCGGCGCGCGTGGTCGCTCCCACCAGCGTGAACGGCGACAGATCGATGCGCACCGAGCGCGCCGCCGGCCCCTCACCGATGATCAGATCGAGCTGGAAGTCTTCCATCGCCGGGTAGAGCACTTCCTCGATGGCAGGCTGGAGCCGGTGGATTTCGTCGATGAACAGGACATCCCTGGGTTGGAGGTTTGTCAGGATTGCGGCGAGGTCGCCGGCCCGCTGGATCACCGGCCCCGACGTGGCACGGAAGCCGACGCCAAGCTCGCGGGCGACGATCTGCGCGAGCGTGGTCTTGCCGAGGCCGGGCGGCCCATGCAGCAGCACGTGGTCGAGCGCCTCGCCGCGAGAACGGGTGGCCTGGATGAAGACCGCCAGGTTCTCCCTGGTGGCCTGCTGGCCGACGAATTCGGCGAGGGTCTGCGGACGGAGGTTGGCTTCCGCCGCGTCCTCGTCGCGGCGGACCGGCGAGACGGTGCGGCTGTCTCCGCTCATCCGGCCGCCCTTTGCGCCAGCTCCTTCAGGCTGTCACGGATCACTGCATCCAGCGGCGCCGCGTCGCCCAGCCGCTCGATCGTGTGCGTGACCACCGGATGTACCTCCGGGCGGCGATAGCCGAGATTGGTCAGCGCGGAAATGGCGTCCTCCGCCACCCCCCGGGTTATCGGCTGCGGCATCGCCAATCCCGGCGCCGACGGCATCGCCCCAGCCTTGTCGCGCAGCTCGGTCAGCAGACGAACCGCAAGTCGCGCGCCCACGCCGGACGCCCGCGTCAGGCTGGCACGGTCGCCCGAGGCGATAGCTGACACCAGATCGCGCGGCGACAACGCCGACAACAGCGAAAGCGCCACCCGTCCGCCAACGCCCTGCACAGTGGTCAGCAGGCGGAACCAGTCGCGCTCCGCGGAATCGGCGAAGCCGTAGAGCAGGATCGCATCCTCTCGAACGTGCGTCTCCACCAGCAACCGCGCTGCCTCCGGCGGAGTTGGCAGCGCAGCGAGCGTGCGGGTGGAGGCATGCACCAGATAGCCGACGCCGTTCACATCGACGATGCAGCGACCTTCCTCCAGCGCCTCGACACGGCCAGTGAGCTGGGCGATCACGTAGGGCGGTCCGTGCGTGGCAATTGGGTTCTCATCTGCACCGTAGGTTAAGGGCGTCGCCCCGAGTCGGTTAATGAAGCGATGCTCACCGGCTTGCATGACGGAAGCGCAGCAAGCGGAAGGCTCGATACCGAATCGTCGAGGGTGCTGATCCGCAGTCAGGCCATGGCAGCCGCCCACACCATCCGGCTGGCACGATGGTGTGCGTGACAAATCGCCACCGCCAGTGCATCCGCCGCGTCGGCCCGACGGATCGCCGCTCCCGGTAGCAGCCGGCGCACCATCATCTGCACCTGGGCCTTCTCCGCTCCGCCGGTGCCCACCACCGCCAGCTTCACCGACTTGGCGGCATACTCGGTCACCGGCACGCCGGCGAGTGCCGGGGCCAGCAGCGCGACGCCCCGGGCGTAGCCGAGCTTCAGCGTGGCGGTGCCGTTGCGGTTCACATAGGTTTCCTCGATCGCCGCCTCGTCCGGACGGTGCAGTGCCAGCAACGCGGCCAGCGCGTCGTGCAGCACCTTTAGCCGCTCCGGCACGCTGGTGGTGCTGTCGGAGGCGATGACGCCGTCGGCGATGTGGCGCAGGCGGTTGCCGTCGGCCTCGATCACTCCCCAGCCGGTGAAGCGCAGGCCCGGATCGATGCCGAGCAGTCTGGTCATAAGCGAATCGCACCCTCATTCATCGTTGGTGCTGGTATAGGCCGGAAGCACGGCTACGCCAGGGCAATCGGGTGAACGGCCCGGTGATTTCGTCGAGCCGGCGAAAAGCCAGGGGTTAGCACGGAGTGAAATCGCGCGGTGTGGCCCAGAACAGGGCGAGTGCGTCGCTTCGCCCGATTGCCCTGACAGCTACGCACCGCCAGATCGACGCGCAGCCGGATTATGGCTATATTGATAGCCGTAATCCATGAGGCCTTTCATGGGGACCTATAGCGTCGCCGAGGCAAAGAACCGCCTGCCCGCCCTGATCGA
>DASXNR010000310.1:0-3069 GCA_036494925.1 Acetobacteraceae bacterium | reverse complement strand
CGTTCTGCGCGTTGACCTTGTCGAGCACCTGCAACTCGGCCGTCCCCTGCGGCAGCCAGCTTGGGCGCGGCGCGGCTTGGGGTGGGGCCGGCGGCGGCGCCTTGCCCTGATCCGGCGGCGGCTGCGCCGGGGTCGCCTGCTGGACGGATGGCGGCAGCAGCTGCAACGTCGTGATCGGCGCCGTGACCTGCGCGAGCGCGAAGGCCGGGGCGGCGAGCGCAGCGGCGAGACCAGCGACCAACCTCATCGGCTACCGCGCTTGGGCGACTCCAGGCCTTCCACCATGCCGGCCAGGATGCGGCGCATCGCCTGCTCGTCGACGCCCATCAGCACGGCATCCTCGAAGGCATCCTGCAGCGCCTGAGCCAGCTCGGCGTGGTTCTCCGCCAGCATGCGCAGCTTCTCGCGGCAGGATACCGGCGCGCCGTCGGGTTGCGGCCAGACCGTCGGGGGCGGCGGGATCATGGCTTCTGCGCTCCTGGCTGGGCTCCTGGCTGGCTTTCGCCGGGCTTCACATTGGTGATGCTGAAGATGAACTTGCCCAACAGTTCCTCGAGACTGACCGAGGACTGGGTAATGGTGATCATCTGCCCCGGCTGCAACAGCGTCTCGTCGCCGCCGGGCTGCAGCGAGAGATATTTGCCGCCGAGCAGGCTCTCGCTGGTGATGATCGCGGCGCTGTCCTTCGGCAGCTTGATGTCGTTGCGCACCGACAGCGCTACCACGGCTTGGAAGCTCTCCGGGTCGATCCGTTCCTGGTTGACGCTGCCGACCTTGACGCCGGCGAGACGTACATCGGCGCCGACGCCAAGCCCATCGATATGGTCGAATTTGGCAAACAGCGTGTAGCCCGAGGTCGTGCTGCGGCCGGAATGCGCCACCGCGTAGCCGAGGAAGCCTGCCGCCACCAGCAGGACCACCGCTCCGGTCAGCACCTCGGCGATGCTGCGACGATGCATCGTCCGCGCCTCAGTTATCCGGGGTCCAGGCTTCGTAGTCGCCGGTCGCGCGGGCGCGCTGGCCTCCCTGGTAGTCGTGGCCTGGAGGCCGGTAGCTGGCCGGCGTGCCGGTTGCGTTTGGCAGGTGCGGCTTCTCCCAGGCACGCCGCGTCCGCTCCACGAGCGGCGCGTCGGTGGTGTAGTGCAGCCAGGCGTGCCACTCCGGCGGCACCCGCGAAGCCTCGGCCGGCCCGGGATACGTCACCCAGCGCCGCACGCGGAGGCCTGCGCGAGGGCGTCGCTCCTCGAAATAGGAGTTCCCGAAGGCGTCGGCGCCGACACGCCTGCCCTTCAGCCGGGTGAACAGCCAGGTGCCGAGGTTCATGCGGCACGGTATACGAAGCTCGGCGAGTCCGGTCCACCCATTGGCTCATCCACAGGATTTTGTGGTGCAGGCTCGCAACGGACGCAAAATACGCTTTCCGAGTCGCGGGCGTCCGCCTAGCATGGCGGCATGAGGACCATTCGGACCTGGCAGGGCGTGCGGATGCGTCGCGTGATGGTCGGCGCGGATCCCGACGCGGTGCCACGGCAGGTGACGCTGCCTGCATCATGGGACGACACGTCGGCGGCGGCGCTGGCTGTTCTGATGCCAGGCGTGGAACCGCTGTTCCTCGCCGCGGCTGCCGATGCCTGGATCCGACCGGTGGCCGAGCGCGCGCTGCGGGCTGGACTGGAGGTGCCGCTGTCGGAGCGGCTGCACCGGATGCTGCTGCTGCGGCACGGTGCTCCGTCCGCGCCGATCTGGCAGGGACAAGCTGATGGCGTGCCGGGGTTCGTGCTGAACCTCGCTTCGTTCCACGATGCAGCCAGCGGCTTCGACGCGCCCGCGTTCGCCGAAGCGGTCGAGACCGCGGTCTTCGCGCTCACCTTGGCCGCTCCCGCCGCGACACGGCTGGCGATCGGCGTGGCCGACCTTGCCGGCCTGCTGGCCATTCTCGGCATCGACTACGGCTCGGATGCGTCGCTGGCGATCGCCCGCGCGCTCGCCGCCATCCTGCGCGGCCGGGCGGAGGCGGCGTCCGGCGCGCTGGCGCGCCTGTTCGGTGCCGTCGCGCCCGTTTCGCTGGACTGGCCGGAGCCGTGCGACATGAGCCTGCCGGGTCTCGGCGACGCGGCTCGTGCCGCTCGCCAGGCGGCGGCGGCGGCGCAGAACCTGCGCCACATCGCGCTGACAGCGATTGCGGAGCCGGGGCCCGCCGATGCGCTGCTCGGCGTGGAAACCGGCGGCATCGCGCCCGCCTTTTCCCCGCTCGCGGCGACCGGCGGCCTCAGTCGTGCCGCGCGCGCCTCGCTGGCGGCGAAAGGCATCACCGCCGAGAGCGCTCTCGCGGATCTGCTCGCCGGCGGCGATCCGCTGCCCACGCCAGGTGCTGCCGCGCACATCGCGATGCACGACGCAGTGGCGCCGTTCGTTCGCGTAACGCCGGCGCGGCCCGAGCCGGTGCTTCAGTCGGCCCATGCTGCGCGTCGCCGCGAGCTGCCGGCGCGGCGGGCGGGCTACACACAGAAGGCAACGGTCGGCGGACATCGGCTGTATCTGCGCACCGGTGAATACGACGATGGAACGCTGGGCGAGGTGTTCATCGCGCTGCACAAGGAAGGTGCTGCATTCCGCGGGCTGATGGACAACTTCGCGATCGCGGTCAGCCTGGGGCTGCAGCACGGCGTGCCGCTGGAAGCGTTCGTCGAGGCGTTCACCTTCACCCGGTTCGGTCCGGGCGGAGCCGTGGAAGGCGATCCGGCGGTGGCACATGCGACGTCGCTGCTCGACTACACGTTCCGGCACCTTGCGATGAATTATCTTGGCCGGCGGGACATTCCAGAAGCGGAACCGGAGGAGGCGGACACTGTCGGCAACGGCAGCCGCGACCATGCGCCGTTGCTGCCGCTCGATCTGCCGGCGGAATCGCCACGTGCACGGCGGCGGGGATTCAAGGTGGTTTCCAGGTAGCGCCGCCACCGCTACGCTTCTCGCGCTGCCATTGGGGGCGGAGTGCAAAGGAGTCCTGAATGCCCGGTCGGATCGATCTGAAACTGGCGGAACTCGACATCACCTTGCCCAGCCCGA
>DASXNR010000309.1:0-11281 GCA_036494925.1 Acetobacteraceae bacterium | reverse complement strand
GCCGGTCTGGCGGGCCGCGTCGGCCCGAGACGCGCCGTCCAGGATCATCGCGATCGCCAGCAGCCGTCGTGCCTGGTCGGCGTCGTCACTCTGTGCCGCCAGAGCACGCAGCTCCGCGGCGGTGTGGTTCATGCGGGTGATTGCGACTGCCTGGCCCATGCGCTCCTCTCCGTCGCGGCGAATCGCCGCCACCGGACAAGCGAATCAGAGTATCGCCGCCATGGGAATCAGTGCGGTGAGTCAGCCTCACAGACCGCTGGTACCAGTCAGAACGCCGAGCGAAGCGATCCGAGGCTTCCTGCACCAGTGATCGGCCGCCCGCTATGACGGCTGCCAGATCGCAGGATGTGAAGCAGTCAGCAGGGATTTCGAGTTCTGCCTCTGATACCCAATCACCATCGAACCCCTGCACGCGGGTAGCTCCGAGATCGAGCGCCGCTTTTAGCCAGGTTCCGACACCGCAGCCGACATCCCCCACGGATGCGGGAGGATGTCCTAGGAGCTCGAAGACGTGCCCAAGCATATTCCGCGCCGATGAACTGCTGCCGGCGCGCTGTGCGTCATAGAAGGAGGTCGTATAATAGTCTCAGTTTGCAACAGCCATCATAGCCCAGCTAGCGTGAACAGCGGCGCACCGACAAATTATCGAATGCGATCGGTGAGGACCTCAGGCGTTTAAGAGTTTAGAACGATCGTGCGCGATACCGCCCGATATGCCTCCAGCACCTCGCTGCCGTAACACGCCAGGATAACCAGGTCGATCGCGGGTTCCGTCGCCACGAACCCCGCTACCGTGCGCACCGCGATGCGTGCAGCCTCGGGAATCGGATAGCCAAAGATGCCGCAACTGATCGCCGGGAACGCGATCGATCGCACGCCATGCGCCACCGCCAGCTTCAGACTCTCCGTGTAGCAGCTTGCGAGCAGCTCGGGTTCGCAATGCCTGCCGTCGCGGTAGCGTGGCCCCACCGCATGGATCACGAACTTCGCCGGCAGGCGATACCCCTTGGTGATCTTCGCCTGTCCGGTCGGACAACCGCCGAGCAGGCGGCATTCCGCCACCAACTCCGGTCCCGCAGCGCGATGGATCGCACCGTCCACCCCGCCGCCTCCCAGCAACGCTTGGTTCGCAGCATTCACGATCGCGTCCACGGTCAGCGTCGTGATGTCGGCGTCGCGAACCTCGATGCGTCGCATGACGCGCCTCCGTCAGATCCAGTTGCGCCACTTGAACAGGGCGAGCGGGATGATTGCGGTCAGCAAAATGACGGCGAGGCCGTAGGGATATCCCCAGGGCCAATCGTATTCCGGCATGAACTTGAAGTTCATGCCGTAGATGCCCGCGATCAGCACCGGCGGAATGCCGACCACAGACGCCACCGTCAGCACCTTCATCACGTTGTTCTGTGCGATGTTGATGAAGCCCAGCGTGGCATCCAGCAGGAACTGCAGCTTGTCGTTGAGGTGCGTGTCGTAGTCATTCAGCGATGCGATGTCACGCTGCAGCGTTTGCAATCGCGGATGCAGTTCCTGCGGCAACCAAGCCTCCGCCGCTGTCTCCAGATAGGGTACGATGCGCCCCGCGCTGACCTGGCTTTCGCGGATATGCGAGACGAGGTCACCGATCCGGCCGAGCGTGACCAACGTTGCGCGGAGCATCCCGTCCTCGCGTTTGCGGCCCGACGCGGCGACCATGTCGGCGGCGAAGATGCGGTGGGAGACGGTCTCGAGGTCTGCCTTCACCTGTTCCAGCGCATCCGCCTGGCGATCGACGACAGCCTCCAGGAGCGCCACCATCACATGCGAGCCACTGTGTGCCGGCGTCGCGTGGTGGGCCATGAACTGCTCGAACACGCGGCTCGCCGCGAAACGGACGGTGATCAGCCGGTCGCGCGACAGCACGAAGCCGAACGAAACCGACCGTGGTTCGCCATCGAGGTGAATCACCACCGGCAAACTGAGATAGAGCGCATCGTCACGCGTTGCGAGGCGGCTGGAGCTTTCAATTTCGTTGATGTTGGCTTCGGTGGGGATGGCGAGACCGGTCTCGCGGGCCACGCGCTCGGCTTCATCCGGCGTAGGCTCGAGCAGGTCGATCCATAGTGCGTCGGACAGCGGCTCCGTTATCCGGTCGAGCATTCCGTCCCGGCAGGTGAAAGCGGTCAGCATGCCTCAGCTGTCATGGCCGTCCTCGGGCTTTGCCGCTTCAATTCCGAGACCGGTCCACCAGCGCGTTCTTGCCGATCCACGGCATCATCGCGCGCAGCTTCTCGCCCACCTGCTCGATCGGATGATCCGCCAGCCGCTGGCGCATCGCCTTGAAACTGGTCTGATTCACCTTGTTCTCCAGCATCCAATCGCGCGCGAATTTGCCTGATTGGATGTCGGCCAGCACGCGCTTCATCTCTGCCTTGGTGGCATCGTTGACGATGCGCGGCCCGGACATGTACTCGCCGTATTCCGCAGTGTTGCTGACCGAGTAGTTCATGTTGGCGATGCCGCCCTCATAGACCAGATCGACGATCAGCTTCACTTCGTGGACGCACTCGAAATACGCCATCTCGGGCGCGTAGCCGGCTTCCACCAGCGTTTCGTAGCCGGCCTTCATCAGCTCCACCAGGCCGCCGCACAGCACGGTCTGCTCGCCGAACAGGTCGGTCTCGCATTCCTCCTTGAACGTCGTCTCGATGATCCCCGCGCGACCGCCGCCGATCGCGCTGGCGTAGGACAGCGCGACCTCCATCGCATTGCCGGACGGATTCTGCTGCACCGCGACCAGGCACGGCACGCCGGCGCCGCGCTGGTACTCGCTGCGCACTGTATGGCCGGGGCCTTTCGGCGCGATCATGAACACGTCGATGTCGGGGCGCGGATCGAGCAGATTGAAGTGCACGTTCAGCCCGTGTGCAAACGCGAGTGCCGCGCCCTTCTTCATGTTCGGCCCAAGCTTGTCGCGATACAGATCGCCCTGGCCCTCGTCCGGCGTCAGCACCATCACGACGTCAGCCGATTTCGCACAGTCGGCCGGGTCCAGCACCTTCAGGCCGGCGTTCTCCGCCTTCGCCACGCCCGCCGAGTTGGAACGCAGTCCCACGACGACGTCCTTCACGCCGCTGTCCTTCAGGTTGTTGGCGTGGGCGTGACCCTGACTGCCATAGCCGATGATGGCGACGCGCTTGCCCTTGATCAGGTTCACATCGGCGTCGCGGTCGTAATAAACGCGCATCTGTTGTTTGCTCCTGCTATCTGGGGAGATCGGCGGCCGAGGACTCGAACTTCATCGGGCGCCACGCATAGTGGTCGGCTCCCGCCGCGATGCGGAACCAGCTTCGGCCGGTGACCGTATCGACCATCATGGTGAGGCCGGCGCCCGATGGCTGCACGATCAGGTAGCGTCCCTGCGCGTCGGTTTCTCGGGTTGGCGTCGCGGCGTTGAGCGAACCGGACATGGTCCAATCTCTCCAGCTTTGATGACGGGCACCGACCCTAGATCGTTCGCACGCCGCGCGCCATCGCCACGATGCCGGTGCGCGACACCTCGGCCAGGCCGAGATGGCGCATCAGATCGATGAATGCGTCGAGCTTGTCCGTGGCGCCGGTAAGTTCGAACACGAAGCTCTCCTGCGTCGCGTCGATCACGCGGGCACGAAACGCGTCGGCGATGCGCAACGCCTCGACGCGCTTTTCGCCAACGCCGGTCACCTTGATCAGCGCCATCTCGCGCGCAATGTGCGGCCCTTCCCGCGTCAGATCGGCGATGCGGTGCACCGGTACCAGGCGATCGAGCTGCGCCTTGATCTGTTCGATCACCATCTCGGTGCCGGAGGTGACGATGTTGATGCGGGAACGGCCGCCCTCGCTTTCCACCGGGGCGACGGTGAGGCTGTCGATGTTGTAGCCACGGCCGGAGAACAGGCCGATGACGCGCGCGAGGACGCCGGCTTCGTTCTCGACCAGTACCGCAATGGTGGCGCTGCGCAGTGTGGTGTCGGGCATAACGGCTTCCTGCCGTCATGGTCGGCGCAGGCCGGCCATCCACGACTTTTCTGCCCCTGGGGACGGAAGTCGCGGATGGCGGGCTGTGCCCGCCATGACGCGATGGTGTTAGACCAGTACCAATCCCTCGTCGGTGATGCCGGCGGCTTCGTGGTCATGCTCGGAGCCAAGGATCATCTCGTTGTGCGCGGCTCCGCTCGGGATCATCGGGAAGCAGTTCTCCTTCGGGTCCACCGCGATGTCGGCGATCACCGCGCAATTCGTCGCAAGCATCTCGCGGATCACGTCATCGACCTGCTCGACGCGTTCGGCGCGCAAACCGACGGCATGGAAACTGTCCGCCAGCTTGACGAAATCCGGCAGTGCCGCGCTGTAGCTTTCCGAATAGCGCCCACCGTGCAACAGTTCCTGCCACTGGCGCACCATCCCCATGTACTGGTTGTTCAGAATGAATACTTTTACCGGCAGCCGGTACTGCGCCAGCGTGCCCATCTCCTGGATATTCATCAGTACACTCGCCTCGCCGGCGATATCGATCACCAGCGCGTCCGGATGCGCCACCTGCACGCCCATCGCGGCCGGCAGTCCGTAACCCATGGTGCCGAGACCGCCGCTGGTCATCCAGTGATTCGGCCGCTCGAAGTGGAAGTGCTGGGCGGCCCACATCTGGTGCTGACCTACCTCGGTGGTGATGAAGATCTCCCGGTCCACCGCGCGGGTCAGTTCATACAGCCGCTGGATGGCGTATTGCGGCTTGATGATCGCGCCGGGCGTCATGTCCTGGGTGAACTTCAGGCTGTCCTTCGCGCGCCAGGTATCGATGTGGCGCCACCACCCCGCCAGCGCCTGCGTGTCGGGCACTGTGGCATCGGCTTTCCAGGCGGCGATCAGCGCATCCAGCGTGCGGCCCGCGTCGCCCACGATGGCGACGTCCACCGGCACGTTCTTGTTGATCGACGACGGATCGATGTCGGCGTGGATCTTCTTCGATCCCTGGCTGAACGCGTTCAGCCGCCCGGTCACCCGGTCGTCGAACCGCGCGCCGATGTTGAGCAACACGTCGCAGCCGTGCATCGCGAGGTTGGCCTCGTAGGTGCCGTGCATGCCCAGCATGCCGAGGAACTGCGGATCGGAGGCGGGATAGGCGCCGAGACCCATCAGCGTGTTGGTGACCGGGAAGCCGGTCATGCGGGCGAACTGCGTCAACGCCGCCGAGGCGGCTGGCCCGGCGTTGATGACGCCGCCGCCGGCATAGATCACCGGCCGCTTCGCGTGCTTCAGCAGCGCGATCGCCTTGGCGATCTGGCCGTGGTCGGGCTCGGTCTGCGGGCGGTAGCTCGCGTGGCTCGAGGTCGGCTCGGTGTAAGGCGCCTTGCCGATCACGATGTCCTTCGGCAGGTCGATCACCACCGGGCCGGGGCGGCCGGAGCGCGCGACGTAGAACGCCTCGTGCACCACCCGTGCCAGGTCCTCGGCGCGCTTGACCAGGTAGTTGTGCTTGGTGGCGGGGCGGGTGATGCCGGTGGTGTCCGCCTCCTGGAACGCGTCGTTGCCGATCAGGTGGGTCGGCACCTGGCCGGTCAGGCAGACCACCGGGATCGAGTCCATCAGCGCGTCCACCAGCCCGGTCACTGCGTTGGTGGCGCCCGGGCCGGAGGTGACCAGCACGACGCCGACCTTGCCGGTGGAGCGGGCGTAGCCCTCGGCGGCGTGCACCGCGCCGCCCTCCTGGCGGACCAGGATGTGGCGGATCGCGTTCTGCTTGAACAGCGCGTCATAGATCGGCAGTACGGCCCCGCCGGGGTATCCGAAGATGACCTCCACGCCCTGGTCCTTCAGGGCGCGCAGGAGAACCTCTGCTCCCGATTGGGTCTCGTCTGCCGACATGGTCGTGCTCCGGGGGTAAACGGGGGCGCAGCGATAGGCTGGATGGTGCGGTGCGTCAACCCATCCTTTCAATAAATGCTAATATATCGGGGTAATTCCTTTCCAAATGTTTCACCTCGTCGCCAATTCGCGCATGGATCGTATGCGTACGTGACGGGGCTGCGAGCGGATGGTGGCGGAACCAAGTTGCCTGGCGCTTGGTGTACTGGCCGGTGACCAGATCCACCCGCCGCACTGCTTCCTCGAGGCTGATCTCTCCCCGCAGATAGGCCGCGAGTTCGGGTATGCCGTGCGCCCGCATGGCTGGCAGCGCGGGGTCCAGGCCGAGCGCAAGGAGTGCCCGCACCTCGTCGAGGGCGCCCTGCTCCAGCATCGCGGCGAGACGTGCATGGATGGCCGTTCGGAGGTCCTCCCGCGGCGGGTCGAGCAGGATGGCGGCAAAGTGCCATGGGGCAGGGCGCACCGTCCGCGCCTGCCAAACGGCGAGCCCAATGCCGGTTCCGCGCCATACTTCCCAGGCGCGGGCGATCCGTTGGCTGTCGGTGGAGCGGAGCCTGGCGGCGGTCGCCGGATCGACCTCGGCCAGGCGGACGTGCAGCGCGGCGGGGCCGATCTGCTTGAGCAGCGCCCGTGCCTCGGCGCGTGCATCCGAGCCGGGATCGGGGATGGCGGCAATACCGTCGGTCAGCGCGGCGAAATAGAGCCCGCTCCCGCCGGTCAGCATCGGCAGCCGACCCGTTTCATGGGCCCGGGACATCTCGGCCAGAGCCGCATCACGCCACCACGCGACGCTGCCCGGTTCGGCGGCCGGGCGGGTCCCGTACATCGCGTGGGGAGCGCGGGCCTCGTCCTTCGGCGTGGGGCGAGCGGTCACGATGCGAAGCTCGCGATACACCTGCATGGCGTCGGCATTGATGACCGTGCCGCGCAGGCGCTCCGCCAGTTCCAGGGCCAGCGCGGATTTCCCGCTGGCAGTGGGACCGGCCAGGATCAGGGCGAGTGGTGCTGTCAGTGACCGAAGCTCGCGATGAACCCGTAGGGCTGGATCGCCGCGGTATTGCCCATGGGTTCGCCCCTGCTGTTTGAACCGGCCCGTTCGGAATGTGAATGCTCGCCGCCGGCGTCGGCGGCGACTTTATCATTGGCTGCTCGCGGCCCCCAGTCCATTGGTGGGGGTGGCTCAGCACGCAGGCCGGCCGCATGATTGGCAGGGTTCAACGGGATTACCAGAATGGCAGCAATCGACGGCTCAAACCAAACCAGCGACAGCGACTGGCCCGAGCTTCCGCTCGCCGACTGGGCGGATACCTGCGCGACGCTGCATCTCTGGACGCAGGTGATCGGCAAGATCCGACTGGCTCACGCGCCGATGATCAACCACTGGTGGCAGGTGCCGCTGTACGTGACGTGTCGCGGCCTGACGACGTCGCCGATCCCCTATGGTGCCCGGAGTTTCCAGATCGACCTCGACTTCATCGCCCACCGCCTGAACATTCTGACCAGCGACGGCAAGGTCGAAACTATGCCGCTTGCTCCGCGATCGGTTGCCGATTTCCATGCCGAGGTCATGGCCCGGCTGCGCGGCCTCGGACTGGAGACCCACATCTGGACGATGCCGGTCGAGATCGCCGATGCCATACCGTTCGACCAGGACCACGAGCACCACTCCTATGACCCGGACTACGTCAATCGTTTTTGGCGCGCTCTGGTGCAGGTCGATCGGGCGTTCACCCGGTTCCGGTCGGACTTCATCGGAAAGGTGAGCCCGGTGCATTTCTTCTGGGGAAGTTTCGATCTGGCCATCACGCGGTTTTCCGGTCGCACCGCCCCCAAACTGACCAGCAACACACCGAACGTGGGCACGTGGGTGATGCAGGAAGCCTACTCGCATGAGGTGAGCAGTTGCGGTTTCTGGCCAGGCAACGGGGGCTTCGGCCGGCCGGCATTCTTCAGCTATGCCTATCCTGAGCCGGAGGGCTTTGGGCAGGCGCCGAAGCGCCCGGATGCGACCTACTACGACCAGGATCTCGGGCAATTCATTCTGCCCTACGATGCGGTGCGCCAGGCGCAGTCGCCGGATGCCGCCCTGCTGGACTATCTGCGCCATACCTACGCGGCGGCAGCCGACCTCGGACATTGGGACCGCGCGGCTTTGGAACGAGCGGAGCACGGATAACGGTTCCGTCGTCCGATGCGTTACAGTCTGACCCTGATCGCCGCACGCGAGTCTGCAACGCTGACCGACCCCCTTATTGCGCGCGTCCGCGATGCGGTGCGCGGTGGTGCGCCGGAAATCCTGGCGCCCGGCGAGGCCGCCGACATCACACTTTCGACCGCGCCCGACATGGCGCTGGTGCGCGCCGCGCTGGGCGGCGGCGCGATCGACGCGATCGCCACGCCGGCTGATGGCCGCCGCAAGCGTCTGCTGATCGCCGACATGGACAGCACCATCGTCACTGGCGAGACGCTCGACGAACTTGCCGACTTCGCCGGTTTGAAGGACCGCATCGCCGCGATCACCGCCCGCGCGATGAATGGCGAGCTCGACTTCAAGGCGGCACTGCGCGAGCGGGTTGCGATGCTGAAGGGGCTGCCCGTCGATGCGCTGGAGCGCACCTGGGAGCGTGTGCGCCTTACGCCCGGCGCGCGCGAGCTGGTCGCCACGATGCGCGCGCACGGCGCCTACACGGCCCTGGTATCGGGTGGCTTCAGCTTCTTCACCAGCCGTGTCGCCGCGCTGTGCGGCTTCGATCTGCACCGGTCCAATGTGCTGCTGGATGACGGTGCCGCGCTGACCGGGCAGGTTGCCGAACCGATCCTCGACCGCGACACCAAGCTGGCCACGCTCAGCGAGCTGGCCGGCGAACGCGGATTGAAACTGTCGGCGACGCTTGCCGTCGGTGATGGTGCCAACGACCTCGACATGCTGCGCGCGGCCGGGCTGGGGGTGGCGTTCCGCGCCAAGCCGATCGTGGCGGCGGCGGCGTGGGCGCGGGTGGACCACGCGGACCTGCGCGCGCTGCTGTTCGCGCAGGGATATCGAGCCGCGGACATCATCGCGTAATCAGGGAGACTGCCCATCTGCTGATCCTGCGACCGATACCGGTGTGCCTGCCCCCGACCGTTGCGGTAGCCTCGTGAGGTGGTTGGCTTCCCGGCGTCCGGTTTCTGCCTCGAGGCGGCTTCCGAGACAGATCTCACCCAGGATCTCGGCCGGTTCGACATCCCGACCCTGGTGATCCAGGGCGACGACGACCGGGCCGTGCCCATCGCCGCGTCGGCGTCGTCCCCTCGACCCCCACGCCATGCTCCCTCACCCCGGCTATACTCAGCCCACAACCCGGGATAGATCACGCGGGTGATCCGTCTCTCCATCCAGGCCCGCCAGGCACTGGCAAAACTGACGCTGCCGGTGCTGATCGCGGCCTCCTTCGGACTGATGCTGCTCGGCAAGGCCGATGCGCTGCTGGCCGAGCACGCGCGCATGATGCTGGCCGACGGGCTGGCGCCGATCTACCTGGCCCTCGCCGGACCACTTGGCGATCTGCGCGACACCGTCGCCGGCGCCACCGACCTGTGGGAGCTCCGTGCCGACAACGCCCGGCTGCGCGACGAAAATGAACGTCTGCGCCGCTGGCAGTCGATCGCGCTGGCACTCGATGCCGAGAACCAGCGGCTCAAGGCCAATCTGCAGTGGATCCCCGACCCGGCGCCCTCCTACGTCACCGCCCGCGTCGTGGCCGATGCCGGCGGGGTCTACGCCAAGGCGG
Organism: Acetobacteraceae bacterium; assembly: GCA_036494925.1. Classification (GTDB taxonomy): domain Bacteria; phylum Pseudomonadota; class Alphaproteobacteria; order Acetobacterales; family Acetobacteraceae; genus JAMXLO01. The sequence continues at coordinate 1,628 of DASXNR010000309.1, read as the reverse complement.
TGCTGTTGTCGGTCGGTCCGAACCACGGCGTCCGCAAGGGCGAGATCGCGCTCGACGAACGCGGCCTGGTCGGCCGTGTCACCGAGGTGGGGGCGCGCACCGCCCGGGTGCTGCTGCTCACCGACCTGAACAGCCGTATTCCGGTAATCCTGGAGAATTCGCGCGCGCATGCCATCCTGGTCGGCACCAACGGTGCACGCCCGCGACTGACCTACTGGGCGGAAGGTGCCATGCCGCAGGAGGGCGAGCGCGTGGTCACCAGTGCCGAGGCCAGCGCCTTCCCGGCCAACCTGCCAATCGGCACGGTGCATTTTTCCGCCGCCAACGTACCCGAGGTGGTGCCGGCCGCGATGCTCGATCGGCTCGAGATCGTGCGGATCTTCGACTATGGCCTGAGCGGCGTCGCGGCACCGGAAGCGCCCGGACGACAACCGGAACGGCGCTGGCGCTGATGGCGCGCGCCGCCCAAACGCCCGGGATCCGCCCGCGGCTCACGCTCGGCCGGCGGCTGGACATCGCGGCACGCCACGCGTTCCCGGCGGGCTGCACGGTCCTGCTGATGCTGCTCACCGAGACACCGTTCGGCATCGCCGACCAGGCGACGCTGCTGCCTGCGGTCACGCTTACGTGCGTGTATTTCTGGTCGCTGTTCCGTCCGGATGCCATGCCACCGCCGGTGGTGTTCCTGATCGGCCTCCTGTTCGATCTGCTCGGTTACCTGCCTCTCGGCGTCGGCCCGCTGACGCTGCTGGTCGTACATGGTCTGGTACTGCGCTGGCAGCGTTTGCTGACCACCCAGGGGTTCGGATTCGGTTGGCTGGCGTTCGCCGGGTTTGCCGCCGCCGCCGCCGCGCTTGGCTGGACTCTGACGTCGGTGTTGTCGTTCCGTCTGCTGCCGCTCGGGCCGGCGCTGTTCGAGGCGCTGCTGGCCGCCGCACTTTACCCCGCGCTCGCGATCCTGTTCATCCGTGCCCACCGCACCGTCGCCGATCCCGAACGTGCCTGAGATGCTGCGCGAACCGCCCCGTACCAGCGTCTTCACGCGCCGCGCCCTGTTGATGATGGGCGGTCAGGTGGCGGTGCTCGGCGCGCTGGCGGCACGGCTCTACCAGGTGCAGGTGGTCGACGGCGGCCGCTACGCGACGTTGGCCGAGGAGAACCGCATCAGCGCGCGCCTGATCGCGCCGCCTCGCGGGCGGATGCTGGATCGGTTCGGCACCGTGGTCGCCGGCAACCGGCTGAACTGGCGTGCCCTGTTGATCGCCGAACAGACCACCGATGCCACGACGACGCTGGATACTTTCGCCCGCATCGTGCCGATGGCCGACTACGAGCGCGCCCGCATCGAGCGCGAGCTGCGCCGCCACCGGCGCTTCATCCCGATCATGGTGCGCGAATTCCTGACCTGGGAGGAAATGGCGGCAATCGAGGTCAATGCACCCGATCTCCCCGGTGTCCTGGTCGATGTCGGCACCACGCGGATGTATCCCTATGGCGAGCAGCTTGCCCATATCGTCGGCTACGTCGCGCCGCCGAGCGAGGCGGACGTCGCCGACGACCCCGACCTGGCGCTGCCCGGCATCCGGGTCGGCCGTGCCGGGCTCGAGAAGGAGCATGACCACGACAGA
>DASXNR010000308.1:0-3159 GCA_036494925.1 Acetobacteraceae bacterium | reverse complement strand
ATCTCGCGCGCCGACAGCAACATGCCGGCACTCTGCACGCCGCGGATTTCGCCGACCCGCAGCGTGGTATTGGTGCCGGGCACGAAACTGCCGGGCGCGGCAAACACGCCCTTCATGCCGGTCCGCGCATTCGGTGCGCCGCAGACCACGGTGACGATACCGTCGCCGGTATCGACCGTGCAGACCCGCAGCCGATCGGCGTTCGGGTGCTGCACCGCCTCGACCACGCGCGCGATGCGGAACGCCGCCAGCGCGGCTCCGCGATCCTCGACGTCTTCCAGTTCCAGTCCGATGCGGGTCAGCGTGGCGGTGATCTCATCGAGCGCTGCGTCGGTGTCGAGATGCGTCTTCAGCCAGGAGAGGGTGAACTTCATCGCTCACACGCCCTCGTGCAGCATGGTCGGCGCCAGCGGGGAAAAACCGTAGTGGCGCAGCCAGCGGTTATCGGATTCGAAGAACGGCCGCAGGTCGGTCATGCCGTGCTTCAGCATGGCGATGCGCTCGACGCCCATACCCCAGGCGAAGCCCTGCCACTCGCGCGGGTCGATGCCGCAGTTGGCCAGCACGCGGGGATGCACCATGCCGCTGCCGAGGATCTCCAGCCAGTCACCACCCTTGCCGAGTTCGCCGGTGCGGCGGTTCCAGCCGATATCCACCTCCATTGAGGGCTCGGTGAACGGGAAGTAGCTGGAGCGAAAACGCACCGGCAGGTCGGCGATACCGAAGAAGGTGCGCAGGAAGTCGATCAGCGCCCCTTTCAGGTGGCCGAGAGTGAGGTCGCGGTCCAGCACCAGGCCTTCGCACTGGTGGAACATCGGCGAGTGGGTGGCGTCGTGATCGGCGCGGTAGGTGCGGCCGATGACGATGACGCGGATCGGCGGCTTCTGGGTCAGCATGGTGCGGATCTGCACCGGCGAGGTCTGGGTGCGCAGCACCGGCGGTGGGGCGTTGCCCTGCGCCGGCAGGTAGAATGTGTCGTGGTCGGCGCGGGCGGGATGGTGCGCGGGGATGTTAAGCGCGCCGAAGTTCATCCAGTCGGATTCGACGTCGGGGCCTTCGGCGATCGCGCACCCCATGGCGCCGAAGATTGCGGCGATCTCCTCTATGGTGCGGCTGATCGGGTGGATCAGGCCGGTCTCGCGCGGGCGCGGTGGCAAGGTGGGGTCGAGGCGTTCGGCCGCGAGACGGGCATCGAGTTCGTCGCTTTCCAGTTCGGTGCGGCGGGCCTCGATCAGGGCGGTGAGCGCATCCTTGAGCTGGTTCAGCGCGGCTCCGCGTTCGCGACGCTGCTCGGGCGGGGTCTTGCCGAGGTCACGCAGCAGCGCGGTGAGACGGCCGTTGCGGCCGAGCGTCGCGATGCGGACGGCGTCCCACGCGCGCAGGTCGGTGGCGGCGGCCAACGCAGCCTCGGTTTCGGCATGCAGCGCGGAGAGGTCGTCGGTCATGGCGGCCGATACATATCGTCATTCCCACGCCAGCGGGAACCCAGGGAATGGCCGGAGCGGGCGGCCAGGGTCCCCGCCTTCGCGAGGATGACGGTGGGGGAATTACAGCGCGGCCTGCACCTTCTTGACGATCTCCGCGAACGCGGCGGCATCGTCATAGGCGATGGCGGCGAGGACCTTGCGGTCGATCTCGATGCCGGCCTTGTGCAGGCCGTCGATGAACCGGCTGTAGGTGAGCCCGTGCTCGCGCACCGCGGCGTTGATCCGCTGGATCCACAGGCCGCGGAAGTCGCGCTTCTTGTTGCGCCGGTCGCGGTAGGCGTATTGCAGCGACTTCTCCAGCCGCTGCTTCGCCGCGCGAAAGGTGGTGGAGGTGCGGCCGCGGAAGCCCTTCGACTGCTCGAGGACCTTCTTGTGCCGTGCATGGGTGGTGGTGCCCCGTTTGACGCGTGCCATGTGCCTGCTCCCTCAGCCCAGCCCGTAGGGGGCCCACTGCTTCACCGTGCGGGCGTCCATGTCGGTGAGCGTCTGCATGCGGCGGTTGCTGCGCTTGGATTTCTGGGTGCGGGCAGAGAGCTGGTGGCGCTTCATGCCGGGGCCGGCCTTCACCTTGCCGGTCGCAGTGATCTTGAATCGCTTCTTGACCGACGACTTGGTCTTCATCTTGGGCATTTGGGTCTCCTCTGGTCTGGGGGCCTGCCGGGTCCCAGGGTCAAGCCGGGGGATTCGGCAGACGTTCGCGGCCGGGCATGCCCTACAGGCCCGGACGCGCGATCAGGGGCGGGGGTATAGCGGCGGGGGTGGGGAGGAGCAAGGGGTGGGTTTGCCTTGAAACCGCAGATAGACGCAGTTGAGGCAGAGGTGCGGCTGATGCTCGCTCCCTGGCGTTCCGGTCGGTTGCCGGATGCAGCGAACGGGTCCTAGGCTACCCGGGCCGGGCGGATCGGGGCTTGGTCGTACTGAGGTCGGCGCCCGGATGGCAGGAGTGTGCGGTGAGTAACTCACCTGAAGTGGCCGTCGTCGGCGCGGGCGTGGGTGGAGGGGCCGTCGCCTATGCACTGGCGAAGACAGGGTTGAGTGTTGCGATCCTTGAGCGAAGCGAGCGACACATCGATCGTGTGCGCGGGGAATGGTTGGCGCCATGGGGAGTAGCCGAAGCCGCGACTCTCGGATTGATCGAACCGCTCCGTGAAGCCGGCGGTAGCTTTCTCATTAACTATGTCGAGTATGATGAAAACGCTTATCCGGACACTGCAGAACAGGCGGCAATGGATCTTCGGCAAGTCCATCCAGCTGGCACTGGACCGCTCTCGATCGCCCACACCACTATTTGTAACACCTTCGACAACCAAGCCGTCGAGGCGGGGGCAGTCCTGCTGCGCGGCGTCCAGGACATCAAGGTGCAGGCCAGTACCAAGCCGAGCATCACGTTTCTCCACGACGGCGTGCGCCATGAGTGGGAGCCCAGGCTGATCATTGCGGCTGATGGGCGGACATCGACCATTCGGCGGCAACTGGGCATGACGATGATGCGCGATCAACCGCATCATCTGATCGGCGGCATGTTGGTTGATGGTGTTCCGGACTGGCCGCGCGATCAACAATCGCTCGGAACCGAGGGAGATTTCCACTATCTGGTCTTTCCGCAAGGTGGATCCCGCTTGCGTCTTTACGCTTGCTACGGATTCGGAAATCACTACCGCTTCGCCGGACC
>DASXNR010000307.1:0-7456 GCA_036494925.1 Acetobacteraceae bacterium | reverse complement strand
CGCGGGATTGCGTCGGGACGGGGTGGTCTGATCCTACGCCACCAGCCGTCATGACCGGGTCGTGCCCGGTCATGACGGAGGTGCGGCTAAGGTTGGCTATTCCGCGGCGAGATTCGGGGTGAACTCCAGCGGCAGTCCCTTGTGACCGGTCAGCCGTTCGCCTTCCTCGTACATCTCGAAGGCCCGCCGCTTCAACGCCGGTAGCACCGAGGCGATCTTGTCGAGGTCCAGGTCGGCCGCAATGCCCGGGTAGCCGGCGCGATCGATCATGGCGCCCAGTTTGCGGTTCTCGATCTGCTCGAAGGTCCACACCAGCGGATCGTCGACCAGCGTCGTGTCCCAGTTGATGCGGTGGTTCTTGTTGCGCGGACCGTAGTGGTAATGCGCGCCCTGCCAGAAGCAGTCGAACGCCAGAAGCTCGGTCTCTTCGACGTATGCCTTCCCCTTCGAGCCGCCGACGTCGCCAAGGACGTGGAGCGCGAGCCCGCCGTCGCCGTTCCGCTGCCGACGCATCTCGAGGCCGAACCTGATGTTGCCCGCTTCGAAGATGTCGGTGCCGCGATTGTGTTTGACCGTGTTGCGCTTGGCGATGAAGGTGTCCCTCGCGCAGGCTTCGACGTCGGGCAGGACGTGCCGCACCGACGCGAGGTCGGCGGCCTGGGCGATCTGCTGGTAGCCGGCCCGGTCCAGCATCTTCGGCAGCTTGTGCTCGAGGGTCCGGATGGTCCAGCCGATCGGATTGCCGTCGACGATCGGGTCCATCCGGCAGTGCACGCCCATGCCGCCGCCGACGCGGCCCGGGGTCGTCAGCTCGGGGTTTTCCGGGCCGTAGACGTAGCTTCGCTCAAGGTCGAAGCAGTTGAAGCGCAGCAGCGAGGTCTCCTTGCCGCCGACATCGGCCGACACGTCGATGGACACGCCCTGATCGACGTGATCCTCGACGTTGCCGTCCCATAACTGGTGCCTGACGATGAAGGTCAACGGTTCGGCGGTGAACCTGGTTCCCTGTGATTGCGGCATGTCTGGGCGCTCCTGCTTGACAAGTTTGACCAAAGTGTACGCAGCCTGGGCGATGGTCGCAAGGCCACCTCCCGCGGGCCGCGGTCGATGCCTGACGGCCGGGTCGTCCGGCCCTGCTGCCCTCGTGGCCGCCAGGGATCGGCAGCTATCGCTATGGCACCGTCAGCCCCGTTCGGCTCGATGACCATTTCGCGCCGTTTCCCCGGCGATTACCATCCGAATAGGGATACCGTGGCGCATGAGGGGTTTAGATAACTTGGACAGCCGTCTGAGGGAAAGCCTGCGCGACCGGCTGGTGGGCCAGCAAGGCTGCTGGCGCAGCAACCCCAGCGTCTCGCATCGACGACAGGCGGCTTCATTCCGCTGCCGCCAGCGCCGCATCAGCAATCCGCACGCAGCGCGCCATTCGGTTCGGCGATGGCCAACGCGGCTCGGGTACCGCGGCGCGGCACTCCGACTGCGCTTTGACGCAGCGCGGCGTGAAGGCACAGCCGGGTGGCAGGCGTCGCAGATCGGGCGGACTGCCGGGAATCGCCGCGATGTCGCCGTCGCGGCTCTGGCCGTGCACGGTCGAGGCCAGCAGGCCCTGTGTATACGGATGCAGCGGCGCGCGCAGCACGTCGGCCACCGGGCCCTCCTCCACGATGCGGCCGGCATACATCACCGCGATGCGATCGGCGATCTCGGACGCCACGCCCAGGTCGTGGGTGACGAAGATCGTGCCCATACCCAATTCGCGCTGCAGCCTGCGCAGCAGGATCAGCACCTGGATCTGCACCGTGGCATCCAGCGCGGTGGTGGGTTCGTCCGCCAGCAGCAGGCGCGGGCCGCAGGACAGCGCCATGGCGATCATCGCGCGCTGACGCAGCCCACCGGAGAGTTCGTGCGGATAGTTGCCAAGACGGCGTTCCGCCTCGGGGATCTTCACCAGGTCCAGCAGTTCCAGCGCGCGGGCACGCGCGTCGGATCGGCTGCAGCGCTTGTGACGCATTACCGTTTCGGCGATCTGCGTGCCGATCGTGTAGACTGGATCGAGCGCGGTCATCGGCTCCTGGAAGATCATCGACACCAGCCCGCCGCGCAGGTCGCGCAGACCGCGCTTGTCGAGCGCCAGCACGTCCTGGCCGTCGATGCGGATCGCCCCGTCGATCTGCGCGCGGCGAGGCGGCAGCAGGCGCATCAGGGCGCGCAGGGTGACGCTCTTGCCGGAGCCGGATTCGCCAAGAATGCACAGCACTTCGCCGGGGCGTACGCTGAAGCTGACGCCATTCACCGCGTGCACCGTGGCCTCGCGGGTGACGAAGCGGACGGTAAGATCGTTGACCTCGACGAGCGCGCTCATTGTGCTGCCCGCGAATGACCGGAGCCGCGGTCGAGCATGTGGCAGGCGGCGACATGCGACTCACGCTCAAGCCACGCGCCCAGCGCTGGCGATCGCTGCTCACACACTGCCTCGGCGAATGGGCAGCGAGTATGAAAACGACAGCCGCCCGGCGGATCAATCGGACTGGGCGGATCGCCGGTGATCGGTGGCTCCTCGATGCGGTTCGCCGGATCCATCGACGGGCGCGAACCAAGCAGCGCGCGCGTGTAGGGATGCAGCGGTCGGATGAAGATATCCTCGGATGGGCCGAGTTCCACCACGCAGCCGAGATACATCACCAGCACGCGGTCACTGACATAGCGCACCACGTTGAGGTCGTGGCTGATGAACAGGTAGGTCAGGTTGAACTGCTGCTTCAATGCGCGCAGCAGGTTCAGCACCTGCGCCTCCACGGACTTGTCGAGCGCCGATACCGCCTCGTCCAGGATCACCATGCGCGGTTCGATCGCGAGCGCGCGGGCGATGTTCACGCGCTGCTTCTGCCCGCCCGACAGTTCGTGCGGATATCGCGGGCCGAACAGATCAGGATTGAGTCCGACCTTCACCAGCATGTCGCGCGCGACGCGCCGTGCGTCGGGCTTGTTGCGGCCGTGCACAAAGGGACCGAACGCGACGGAATCCTGCACCGGCATGCGCGGGTTGAGCGAGGAGTAGCTGTCCTGGAATACCATCTGCACGTGCCGGCGCAGTGCCGCGACGGTAATGCCGCGTGGTGCACCGACCGGTTCGCCGTCGAAGATCAGTTCGCCGGCGTCGCGTTCAAGCAGATGCAGCAGCAGGCGCGCGAGCGTGGACTTGCCGCAGCCGGACTCGCCGACGATGCCCAGCGTTTCGCCTTTGAACAACGTGAAGGAGACGCCGTCCACGGCACGCACGCGGGCGGATCGGCCGGCGCCGCGGACGTGGAAGTGCTTGGCGAGATCGCGCGCGATCAGCAGCGGCTGCGCCGGACCGCCGATGTCGCGGGTATCAGCAGCTACGTCGCTCACAGCCGCACGTCCATCGCCGCACGGATGCCGTCGCTCACCAGGTTGAAGCAGATCGAGGTCACAAAGATCGCTGCACCCGGCAATGCGCAGGAGAGCGGCACGATATAGATCGACTGGCGCAATGTGCTCAGCATCAGGCCCCAGTCAGGCGTCGGCGGTTTCACGCCGAGGCCGAGAAACGACAGGCCCGAGGCAAGCAGTATGCTGACCGAGACCAGGCTCGAGGCATAGATGAAGACCGGCCCAAGCACGTTGCCGAGCACGTGGTAACGCACGATGGTGAACGTACCGGCTCCTGTCGCGCGGGCGGCCTCGATGAAGTCCAGGCTGCGCACCTGTGCCGTCGCGGTCTCCGCCACGCGGCACATCGCCGGGATGAACACCAGCGCCAGCGCTGCCATGCCGTTGGCCATGCCGCCGCCCATCGCGCCCGAAATTGCCACCGCCAGCAGCACCGAGGGAAACGCGTAGAACACGTCCATCGTGCGCATGATCACAGCGTTCACGCGCCTGCCGGCGAAGCCGCCGATCACGCCGAGCGTCCCGCCGAGCGCGGTCGCGATGCACACCGGGATCAGCCCCATCAGCAGCGACGAACGGCCGCCATAGATCAGCCGGCTCAGCAGGTCGCGGCCCAGTTCGTCGGTGCCCAACGGATGGCCGCGGTAGCCGAACGGCTTCAGGCGCAGGATGACGCTTTCCTTGTACGGATCGAACGGCGCCAGCAGTGGCGCGAAGATCGCGATCAGCACGATCAGCAGCACGATCGCGCCGAAGCACAGCGTGACCGGATCGTGGCGCAGACGATAGCCGACCGTGCTCCAGTAGCCGCGCACGCGCAACGCCGGCGGCGCGTCATCGTCGAAGGCGATGGGAAGCGTTGCGGTCTGCGACATCGCTCAGCTCCGGCGGATGCGCGGGTCGATCAGCGATTGCAGCAGATCGACGACCAGGTTGGTGGCGACAAAGATCATAGACAGGAACAGGATGGTTCCCTGCAGCACCGGGATGTCGCGGTTGATGATCGCCTTCGACAGCATGAAGCCGCTGCCGGGCCAGGTGAACACCGTCTCGATCAGGATCGAGCCGCCCATCAGATAGCCGAACTGCAATCCCATCACCGCCAGTACCTGCGGCGCGGAATTCTTCAGCACGTGGCGAATCACGGCGAACTCGCTGAGCCCCTTGGCGCGCAGTGTGGTGACGAAATCCTGGTTCAGCACCTCGGCCACCGCGGCACGGGTGGTGCGCGCGATGATGCCGACCGGGATCATCGCAAGGGTGATCACGGGCAGGACCAGATACTGGGCATCTGACCAGCGCAGCAGGCTGAATTCGGCCGAGCCCTTCGGCCCCATCCCGGTAGCCGGCAGCACCATGAGCTGGACGGCGAAAACGATAACCAGCACGATACCGAGCCAGTAGTTGGGCAGGCTGACGCCGACCACAGCGGCACCGGTGACGAGGCGATCGACCACACGGCCAGGGAAGCAACCAGCCAGGGCGCCCATCGTGTAGCCCATGATAAAGGCGAGCGGGATTGCGAAGCTGGTCAGGATGAACGTATTGGACAGGGCGCCGGTGACCTCCAGGATCACCGGCCGTCTGGTAGAGATCGATGCACCGAAATCACCGGTAAGCACATGGCCCAGCCACAGCAGGTACTGCACAGGGAGCGGTCGGTCGAACCCGTAGGCGTGCTTGATCTGCGCGACCATGTCGGCGGTCGCATCGGACGGCAGTATCGTCTGCAGCGGATCGCCCGGCGCCAGGTAGACCAGCGAGAAGCACACGACACTGACGCCTAACGCGATCGGGACAGCGAGCAGGATGCGGTGTGCGATGTAGCGCAGCATGTCAGCGGACCGCTGTCATTGCTTCGCTGCGCTCGCAATGACAGGGGGTCACGGCTCGACCGTGATCGGCGTCAGGTCCTGAAACCAGTTCTGCGCCTGCACAAAGCCGTGCAGCTTGGGTGAAAGCGCGCGCGGGTTGAGGTCGTGCACCACCCAGATCATCACTGCGCGGTCGCTCTCCAGCTCGTGCAGCTTGATCAGCATCGCCAGGCGCTTGTCGGCATCGAACTCGTTGAGGATTTGGCCGACCAGGTCCTCGATCTCCGGATCGTAGAAGTGCCCCCAGTTGGCGCCGGCCGGCGACCAGTGCATCTTCGCCACCGGTTTGATCAGCGCGCTGACTGGATCGAGCAGCGCACGCGAGCCATTAAAGCCATCGATTTCCGGGTATTTCACCACGCCGGAGCGCCCGATCTCAATCAGCGAGTTCCAGTCCATCACCTTGAAATCGACCTGAAAGCCCACCTCTTCGAGCTGCGACTTCACCAGCTCGTTCATCGGCAAGGGCTGCATCTGGCCGGAGCCGGAGGTGGAGATCGCCAGCGTGATCTTGCACGGCAGGCAGCCGGCGTCCTTCAGCAGCTCCTTCGCCTTCGCCTGATTGAACTCGTATTTGATTGGGTGGCCATACCACGGTGAGCTCGGCGGCATGGTGGCGTAATCCTCGATCGCGGTGCCGCCAAGCAGCTCGACGAATTCCGCGCGGTTCAGCGCGTAGTTGGCGGCGCGGCGGACACGGATGTCGGTCATCGGGCCGCGCACGAAGTTCAGGATGTAGGGCCAGTTGTGTGGGTAGGTGTTGGTGATGATCTGCATGCCCGCACTTTTCAGCTTGGGGATGGCGTCCGGTGACGGCGCCTCGACAAGATTTACCTGGCCGGTAAGCAGCGCCGCGGTACGCGTGGCCGCCTCCGGCATCGGCAACAGCACCAGCCGGTCATACTTTGCGATGCGCTTCGGATCCCAATAATCCTTGTTCGGCACCAGCTCGAAACGCTCATGAGCGACGAACCGATCGGCACGGAACGGTCCGGTACCCGACGGATGCTCGGCATACGCGTTCCAGTCGTATTTCAGCTGTTCGGCCCGACAGCGGCTCACCATCAACACGTAGCTCATCTGATACGGGAACAGTGACTCCACCACTTTCGTATTGATCGCAATCGTGCTGTCGTCGAGCTTTTCCACCGATGCGAAGTTGGTGGTGTAAGAACGCGTGAACGCCATCTGCTGGGTGTAGTACTGCGGTGCCTTCTCGTCGGTGATGCGTGCCATGTTCCACAGCACATCGTCAGCGGTGAACGGGCAGCCATCGTGCCACTTCACGCCTTGGCGCAGATGGTAGATCCAGCGCTTGTGGTTGCCAGGATCGACCTCCCAGGAGGTGGCCAGGCCCGGCTTGATATCGGACGGCTTGTCGCTGCGGGAGAGGTCCCACAGCGCCAGCCCGTCATAAAGGTTGTAGCCGACGAAGCGGAAACCCTCGAATCCCTGGTCAGGATTCCCGGTGGTGGCGGGAATGTCGCCGGCGGTCATGGCGACGGTTACCACCGACTCCGCCTGCGCCGGAGGCGGTACAGCGCACGCCAGCAGGACTACCACTGCGTAGGCGTTTCGGGCGACTGAGGCCATGCATGTCTCCTGCAACAGAGCCGGGGCTCGTGTTGCAGCGCAGCATAACCTTCTGCCCTCTGTCCAGGCGAAAATTCACGCTCAGAAATCTACCTGATCATATTTAGCGCTGTCTGCGTGATAAACGGGCACAATTAGTGTGCACCATTTATCCTATGTTGCGCAAACCGGAGCGGAAGCGAGCCGCCAGCTCGCGATACACCACCGCGTTGCGGTCGAACTTCCGCCGCTCCTCGTCGCTCATCACCCGGACCAGCTTCGCCGGCGTGCCGACCCAGAGCTCATTGCGGCCGATCACCTTGCCAGGCGTCAGCAGGCCGCCGGCGCCCAGCATGCCGCCTTCCTCGATCACCGCGCCGTCCAGCACGGTGGCGGAGATGCCGACGAACGCCCGGTTCTTCAGGGTGCAGGCGTGGATCACCGCGTTGTGGCCGACGGTGACATCGTCACCTATGATCGCCGCCAGGCCGCCGGAGTCCACGTGGACGATCGCGCCGTCCTGAATGTTGGTGCGCGCGCCGATGCGCACATGGCAAAGATCGCCGCGCACCAGGCACTGGAACCAGACGCCGGTC
>DASXNR010000306.1:0-30921 GCA_036494925.1 Acetobacteraceae bacterium | reverse complement strand
CGCATCCGCTAGCCGATGGAACGGGATCGACGGATACAGATGATGCTCGGCGTGGTACGGCATGTTCCACATCAGCAGCCGCACCGCCGTGTTGGTCAGCGTGGTGCGGGTATTGGTCAGCCCGTTGCGATCCATCGTGCACCCGGTGTGCTCCGCAAGCACGTAGGCGCGCAGGAACGGTTGGCCGAGAAGCTGTGGCAGAACCCAGAACATAACCGGTGTCGCCCAGCCGAACAGTATTCCCGACACCAAAGAACCGCCGACCATCACCGCGCTCATTGCCCGCACGCTCCGGATGATCGTCGGCGCCGCCTGCTCAGATACGTACGGATAGCGGCGCAGATCGCCGCGCCAGCAATCGCCGATCACCAGCAGGCGCAGCCGCCAGTAGGGCACGCCGAGTATGCGTCTGACGTAGGCACGCAGATTGTTCGGCACTTCCATGTCGAGTTCGGGATCCTGCCCCAGGACCTGTGTATGGCGATGATGCGCGAAGTGGAACGCCGTGTAGAAGTGAAGATTGAGCAACGACGGACACGCGGCCAGCCAGCCGACGATCAGGTTCGCCCGGCGCGAGGCGAATGCAGTCTGGTGCGTCGCCTCGTGTGCCGGCGCAAACAACGCGACCTGCACCAGTCCGAACGCCAGCATGGCCGGGACCAAGGCCAAAGGGCCGGAGTTCGCGACCAGCCAGCCGGTGCCAGCCAGCAGTGCGACATGGATGACCAGCCGCCGCGCACCCTGGGCGTTGCTGCGCCCGGACAGCGCGCGGAGTTCGGCAGGACTGAGGACGCGATCGGTGACCATGTTCATGCTCGGGCGGGGACCAGCAACCAATATGCCATCATCCCGGCGGCGGCCAAGCGCGCAGCCGCCGTGCTTGGAACACCGCCACTGCCTGCATTGGGCGTCCGGCATGGCGGATCGACGCATCGGGCAGCCTCTCAATGCTGTCGAACACGGGAGCCAACTCGGCGGCCGCCCGCTCGCCGTGCTCGGGAGCCAGGATCAGCATGTCGGCGCCGATGAAACGTATCGGCGGCGAGGTGAAGCCGAACTGACGGGGATCGCGGCTCAGGCAAAGCGTCGTCACGTCGGGACCAAGCGCGTAGGCGATCTTCCCGGCATCGCGCCAGTCCGGCACCCCAACGATCGCCCCGGGTTGCAGCAGGCCGCGGGCCGCAAGTTCGTCGCGCAGAGGGCCCCAATCGACCGCGTCGGCATCGGGGTCGTTGCGCATGACGGCGGCGATGGCGGGATGCAGCCAGTCGAACTGGACCTGGGTCGCGACCACCACCATTCCGAGAATCACGAAGGCCGCGGTTCCCACCAGCAGGCGTCGGACGGCGGGCTGATCCAGCCGGCGGGCGACCGCGTCGCCGAGCAGCGGAAACAACATCAGATAGCCTGGCGCCGCCCAGTGGAACAGCACCCGCTGGTTCGACCAGGCGGAGACCGCCGCGAACACCACAATTGGCGGAGCCGCCAGGCAGCACAACAGCCAGGACCGCCACTCGGTTGGACCTCGGCGCAGCGCCGCGACCAATGCCGCCATCATCGGCAGCCAGAGCCATGGCAGCACGAACAGCGCCTCACCGGCCAGCGTAACCAGCGGGGCAAACGGTCGGAAGTGGGTGCCGGCAGCACGCCCAGCCTGAAAGATGAACGAGGCCCAGCCGTGCGCTGCATTCGATGCCAGCACCGGCACGAAGATCAGTAGCGCGACCAAGGCAGCGAGCCACAATTTCGATGTTGCCAGCCAGTGCCGATGGTGCGGGCTCGACAGTAGATACAGAATCGCGCCGGCCACAGTCAGAACCGCCGAGTATTTCGACAGCAGTGCCAGACCGGCGCAGATCCCGGCCCCAAGCCACCATCCCAGTGCCCCGCGCTCCAGCGCGTGCACGAGGCAGAGAGCGGCGCCGAGCAGCGCGCAATCCAATGGGCCGTCGGGCAGCACCCAGGTACCGGTGGTCACGCCGAACACCGGTGACAGATTCAACAGCACTGCCGCCCACAACCCTGCCCGGGCGTCGGTGATCGCCGCGCCGAGCCGATACATCAGCCAGGTCGATAGCGCGAACAGCGCAATGAACGGCAGGCGCACCGCGATCGCTGCCTCGCTGCCGAACAGTTGCGCGGCGCCCCAGCTCAACCACCACGCCGCCGGCGGATGGTCGTAGTATCCGAGGCTCAGCACGCGACCCGACGCAACCATGTAGCTTTCGTCCACGCCAAGCCCCAACGTCGCGCCGAACGCCAGGCGCAGCGCTGTCCCGACGAGGATCAGCAGCAGAACGATGGTGCTAGACGCCGCCCCACACCTCGCGCGCCACCTCGATACACAGGCGCAGCTTCGCCCACTGCTCCTCCTCGGTGAGCGTGTTGCCTTCCTCGGTGCTGGCGAACCCGCATTGCGGCGACAGTGCAAGCTGTTCGAGCGGCAGGTATTTCGCCGCCTGGTCGATCCGCCGCTTCAGTTCGTCCTTGCTCTCCAGCGCGCCCGACTTGCTGGTCACCAGCCCGAGCACCACCACCTTGTGTCCGCGCGGCACGAAGCGCAGCGGCTCGAAACCGCCGGCGCGGTCGCTGTCATACTCCATGAAATATGCATCGGAATTGATCTGGTTGAACAGCACCTCCGCCACCGGTTCATAGCCGCCGGAAGCGACCCAATGCGAGCGGAAATTGCCGCGACAGAGATGCATGCTGATCACCATGCCATCCGGCCGTCCCTCGATCGCACGGTTCAGCATGCCGGCATAGATCGCCAGCAGGTTGTCGACATGCTCGCCACGCGCCTTCAGTCCGGCGATCTGCTCCGGATCGCACAGATAAGCGATGTTCACCTCGTCGAGCTGCAGATACCGGCATCCTGCAGCGCCGAACGCCGCCACCCCCTTGTTGTACGCCTCGCCGAGGTCCGCGAAGAAGCCATCCATATCCGGATAGGTCTTCGCGTCGATCGCCCGGCGTCCGCCGCGAAAATGCACCACCGACGGTGACGGAATGGTCATCTTCGGCACTGCGCCCTTCACGTGGCCGGCGACGAACCGGAAGTCGTCCAGCATGACAGGACTGGTCCAGCCGATTCGCCCGGTAACGCGTAGTGCATGCTGTATTGGCACGCCGCCCTTGAACTGTATCTTCTCTTCCGGCTCGTAGAGCTCGACGCCGTCCAGGCCAGAAACAAAATCATAGTGCCAGTAGGCACGCCGGTACTCGCCATCGGTCGCGGCGCGCAGCCCCAGTTCCTCCTGCTTGCGAATCGCCGCCACGATGCAGCGATCCTCGACCTCGCGCAGCGCGTCGGCAGACAGCGTCCCTGCCCTGCGTGCCGCGCGTGCCTCGGCCAACGCACGAGGACGCAGCAGGCTGCCCACATGGTCGGCACGGAACGGCGGCAGGCTGCGAGGCCCGACACGGACCTGCGTGGCACCCGACGTGGACATTGAAACGCCCTCCTGATTTTTCACCGCATGTCCTAGCGCCTGGGCAAGCGCGTGAAAACCACCAATGGTGTGCCATGGACCGCGGGCGCCCGAACGACTATCACACGCCGCCCGCCTGCGCCGGGCCGACACACTGACACGACCCGGACGATGTTCAACCGCCTGATAGTCGGATTGGCCGAATTCAGCCGTCGCCGCGCACTCGCTGTGGCGCTGGGCGGCCTGTTGCTGGCGGCGCTGTCCGCCTTCTATGCAGTGACGCACCTGGATGTCACCACGGACACCGACCGCATGTTCTCCAGCAGCCTGCCGTGGCGGCAGCAGGCCGAGGAGCTGAACAAGGACTTCCCGCAGTTCAACGGCCTGCTGGTTGCGGTGATCGATGCCCGTGAGCCGGAGCAGGCGGACGCCACTGCCGCCGCGTTGGCCGATGCGCTGGCAGGGGATCACGCGCATTTCATCTCGGTCCGCCGGCCGGATGCATCGCCCTTCCTGCGCAAGGAGGGGCTCCTGTTCCTCGACACGAAGCAGTTGACCGACCTGATGGACCGCACCATCGATGCGCAACCGTTCCTCGGCCAGTTGGTAGCCGATCCCACCGCCCGCGGGCTGTTCTCCGCGCTTTCGCTGCTCGGCATGGGCGTAACCAAGGGCGACGTCGATCTCGGACCTTATCTTGCTTCGCTCGAGGCGTTTCACCAGGCGATAGCCGATGCCCTCTCGGGTCATCCACGCCCGCTGTCGTGGCAGGCGCTGCTGGGCGGCAGCGAAATCAACGATCTTGCCGGCAAATATACCTTTGTGTTGGCGCAGCCGAAGCTCGACTTCGGCGCGCTGCAGCCGGGGGGCGAAGCGACCGCGGCGATGCGCACCATCATTGCCGGCCTGGAGTTCGTGAAGTCGGGCGCCGCGCGCGTGCGCATTACCGGCCAGGTCGCATTGGCCGATGAGGAGTTTGCCTCCGTCGTTCAGGGTGCGGTGGTCGGCCTGATCGGCAGCGTCGTGCTCATCACGCTTTGGCTGTTCCTCGCCGTCCAGACCTGGCGCCTGATCCTGCCGATCCTGGCCACACTCGGACTCGGTCTGACGCTGACATTGCTGTTCGCCGCGGTCGCGGTTGGCACGCTCAACCTGGTGTCGGTGGGGTTCGGTATCCTGTTCGTCGGGATCGCGGTGGACTTCGCCATCCAGTTCTCGGTGCGCTATCGCGAGCGGCGCTTCGAATATCCCGACCCGGCCGAGGCGATGCGACAGAACGCGGAACGCACCGGCATTCAGATCCTGGTTGCCGCAGTGGCGACGTCGGCCGGCTTTCTCGGCTTCGTGCCGACGGACTTTTCCGGTGTGGCGGAACTTGGCCTGATCGCTGGCATCGGCATGCTGATTGCCTTCGTCTGCACGCTGGGTTTCCTCCCCGCGGTCATCACGCTGTGCCGTCCGGGTGGTGAGGAGGCGGTGGTCGGCTTCTCGTGGCTGGCACCGTTCGATCCGATCTTCGCGCGGCATCGCCGGCCGATTCTTGCGGTATGTGTGGCCCTTGCAGTACTCGCGCTCGCGGTTTCGCCGCGGCTCGAATTCGATTCCGATCCGCTGCATACCAAGAACCCCAATACCGAGGCGATGCGCACGCTGTACGATCTGATGGACAATCCGGTCACCAATCCGTACAGCATCAGCCTCATCGAGCCGACCGTCGCGGCCGCTGAGGCGCTGAAGGCGAAACTCGTAAAGCTGCCCACCGTGTCGAAGGTGATCGACATCCAGAGCTTCGTACCGGATGACCAGCAGGCGAAGCTCGCGATCATCGCTGACGCCAATTCGATCCTGACGCCAACGCTGCTGCCGCACGCACCGGCCGCGCCGATCACGCCCGATCAGATCCGGCTGGCGGCGAAGACTGCGCTGGCGCAGATCGATCCGGCATTGGCCAGGTTGCCGCGGGACCATCCGCTTGCCGCGATCGCGGCCGACCTGCACGGCCTGCTGACCGCGAACGACGATGTTCTGTTTGCCACCAACCGTGCGCTGACGCGCTTTCTGCCGGACCAGCTGGACCGGCTGCGCACCGTGCTGAACGCTGAGCCGGTGACGCTCGCCTCGATTCCGCCCGACGTTGCGGACGACTGGCGGCTGTCCGATGGCCGCGCGCGTGTACAGGTTCTGTCGACCCCGCAGGCGCGCACCAGCAAGGGTCTGCAGCAGTTTGTCGAGGAGGTGACACAGATCGCACCGAACGCGGGCGGCTCGGCGGTAACCATAGAAGCGACCAGCGAAACCATCGTCAGCGCCTTCCGCAATGCGGCGCTGATCGCGATCGTATCGATCACGGTCATCCTGCTGCTGGCGTTGCGGCGGGTGCTGGATGTCGGCCTGGTGCTCGCCCCGTTGATCCTGTCGGCTCTGCTGACACTGCTGGTGGCGGTGCTGCTGCCGCTGCCGCTCAACTTCGCCAACATCATCGCGCTACCGCTGCTGCTTGGCGTAGGCGTGTCGTTCAACATCTACTTCGTGATGAACTGGCGGGCGGGACGACGCGCGATCCTCGGGTCGGCGACCGCACGAGCCATCGTGTTCTCGGCGCTGACCACCGGAACAGCGTTCGGTTCGCTTGCGCTGTCCGAGCATCCCGGCACCGCGAGCATGGGACGGCTGTTGCTGATCAGCCTGGCCTGCACGTTGCTTGCCAGCCTGGTGTTCATTCCTGCGCTGCTCTCAAGCGTGCATGCGCGAACCGGACGTTAACCGCTCGGGCAGATACTGGGGTTATGCGTATCGTGCTCGCGGCGTTGCTGCTGGCTATTGCGTTGAACAACGCGGCCGCCCAGCCTGCTGATTGTCCCACCGAGGCGGTGACCGGCCCGATGCTGCCGTTGGCGCTGGACCTGGCAGGCAGGAGGAACGGCGTGCCCCCTGGCACGACGGGGCAGGCCTATGTCGAGGTCCCGGTGACTCCACCCGGCATCGCGTGTCGCGACGCACCGCCGCCGCCGTCCGACGTCCTGCGTGGCGAACCCGGCGATCTGCTGCGCGGGCCCGGGACGCCGCATGTGAGGGTCGAGGTGCAATGAGGTCGCTCACCCGGCCTACACAGCCTTGTGACACGACAGCGGTTGCCCACTACCGGTTCGCGTGACCAACTGAGCGCCTGACCCGTGTCGCCGGTGAGGATATCCCCATGCGCCTGTTGCCTCTGTTATTGCCGCTGTTGCTCGGCGGCTGTCTCAGCTTCAGCAGCAGCAATCCGCCGCCGCCATCGCACACCACAGTCGTCTTGCCGCCAGGCACCACCGTGGTGTGCCCCAACGGCTCGCAGCCGCCTTGCTGACTACATTGCCGGCCGTGCCTGCACCGCCGCGATCCGAGCCGCTTGTCGCATGACCTGACCGGCGAACAGTACGTGCGTGTCCATCGGCAGGCCGCCATCGCGCAACACCAGCGCCGTCCAGGTATTGCAGGTGTGGAATGCATCGTAGGTTTCTGGCGATGCATAGAACGCGCTGCCGATGTAAGGACCGTCGGCAAGCCGCGCCACCGATCCGTCTGACGCCTTTTCCAGATCGTCCCAAAGTCGCGCGGCAATCTGCTCGACGCCGCTCCGCGGCAGGTGCAGCGTCACCACCGTCTGGTTCGCGAACGCTTCGGTCGGCGCAGCGCGCAGCGCGGTCAGCAGAATCGCGCTTTTGCTCGGCAACAATGCCGTCAGCATCTCGCCGGAACCTGCATCGCCCGCCATGTAGAACTGCCGTTCGCCGAAACCGAACACCATGTAGCGGACGCCGGGGAAGTCGCGTTCCAGCGATATCAGCGGGCCGATCATCTCATTCACGGGCAGGCCGATATCGGTGTGCCAGCCGCGACCTACGACGTAGATGGTGGCTTCGCCGTTCGGTACCGGCGTGTCCGTCGGCATGACGGCGCAGCCGGCGAGCCAGCCGGCCAGCGCCGCGATCACCAGCAGTCTCACTGCGCGCGGATCAGTATGTAGTGCATAGTGAAATTGAAGGTGATCGGCTCGGTCGCGTCGTGCATCGGCGGCAGGTCGGCGTCGCGGAACAATCCCATCAGCGCCATGTCGAGCCACTGCGATCCGGACCGCCACTTCATCTCGACCGAGGTCACGTGACCGTTCGGATTGGCGACGACGTGCACGGTGACATTGCCGTCCTCGCCATTCATCGCCGCCTGTGTCGGATAATATTTGTGTCTGTTCACCCATGCAACGAGTTCGTTGCCCCAGTCCGCGCCGGCGCGCGCGTCTGGCGTGGTACCGGTGTCGCCTTGTCGCATGGTCAGTGAGATGTCGAGGGTCGCGCTTCCCCCTGGTTTCCTCCGCACCGGCCCAGGGGCAGGCGGCGCTGGCTGGTTCAACGACAGGTTCATCGGCGTTGGGAACGCCTCCGGACGGGCCGGCGCGCTCGATCGCGGTGGTGGCGCTGATCGCGGTGCGGGCGGTGGGGGCCGTGGCACCACCATGGCGAGCGGCGGCACTCGCAGCGGAATTTGCACGGTCGCCGGCGGACGCGCCGGCACCGGTGGTACCGGTAGCGGCGGCGGTGCAGGCACCTGAGGCGGGGTGGGCGGCGGCGCGATCGCCAGCGGGGGTACGGGTAGTTGGATCGGCGGCTCAGTCGGGGTGGGAGCTTGCGGTTGCGGCACAACCAGCCCCGTCGGCGGCATCGGTGGGGGCGTTGGCGCTGGAGTTGTCGGCTCTGCCGACATCGGCGTTCCGGGTTCTCCCTCGAACACCAACTGGACGGTAGCGGGCGGCGGCAGTCCCTCCTGCTGCCGATCATGGCGCGCATTCACCACCAAGAGCAGCAGCAGTGTCAGATGCAGCCATAGTGAAATGAGCAGGACCCTGCCCAGCCGCCGCCCACGGCGGCGCGATATGGGCCACGGACGCTGAGCGTCCACTATCGAGGTGATTGCCTGATCCAAGTCCGCTTCCGACAGCCGCGTCCGCGCTGATGCAGTGTGATGCGCCAATCCTACAGGATGCCGCTCCACCTGTGGACATAGCGGTCTGGTCCGGGCTGGCGCCCGACCTACGCCGACATGAAAGCCACGGCGTCCTCCTCGAACACCGCGCAGGTAAGTTTGCCACCGTTGCCCGCGCCGGTGTCGATGCCGATCCGGTTCGGCCGAACCGTTGGCGAGGGACTGGCGGAATGGCCGTGCACCACGATGGCGCCAAAATCCTGCTCGCTGGCCAGGAAGCTTTGGCGGATGCCGAGTTTGTCGTCCTCGGCCTGACGGGCGAGCGCCACACCCGGTCGGATGCCGGCATGCACAAACAGGTAGTCGCCGTCCAGATGGTCGATCGACAATGCCTGGAGGAATGCGACGTGCATCCCTGGAATCGCCGCGCGCCATTCGTTGCGCGGCGTGCCGTCCGTGATGCCCCAGCTAGCCAGCGCCGCCTGGCCGCCGACATGCAGCCAATCGGTCGCCGCCGCGCGATCACCCGACAGTGCGTCCAACGCGGTGCGCTCGTGATCGCCCATCAGGTTTATCGTCGGCAGGCCGATGATCGGCGGTCCTGCGGCCAGCAGAGCGACCACGCCCGCGCTGTCGGGGCCGAAATCGATATAGTCGCCGAGATGCAGCATGATCGCCGAAGCCACCGGCCGCCGCGCCAGATCGTCCGCGATCGCACTGTGCAGCGTTCGGAGTTCCACAAGGCAGCCATGGATGTCGCCGATCGCATAGACCCTGCGGCCGCGCGGCAACCGGCCGGGCGACAGCACGAAGTGCAGAGACGTGGCATCGGCGGTGGCGATGTGTGGCGGGCGCCAGGTCGGCACGGCAGCGGCATCGAGGTCGGCGCGGATGCGGGGCCGCGCGAGGCGGCGAACGGGGCGTCGCATGGCGCGCAGTATGCCGTGTGCCGTTGTGCGCGGGCAATGCGGCGCGCTAGGCTTCGCCCTGGCACAAAGCACCGGAGGAAACGTTGGCGAAGATCACCTTCCCCGTCGAGG
The DNA here is from genome assembly GCA_036494925.1 of Acetobacteraceae bacterium. GTDB lineage: Bacteria > Pseudomonadota > Alphaproteobacteria > Acetobacterales > Acetobacteraceae > JAMXLO01. Next base: position 21,491 of record DASXNR010000306.1, on the reverse strand, counting down.
CGGGCCACATCATGCTGTTTGCACGTGCCGTCGGCGATACCAATCCCGTGTATCAGGACGCCGATGCGGCAAAGCACAGCGAAGTCGGCGGCATCATCGCGCCGCCAACGTTTCCGCAGGCGGTGGCGCAGTTCGACCCCGACTATCCGCTGCGCTGGCGTCCCGGCCAGAAGTGGTTCGGTTCGGGCAAGACCGCGAGCGGCGTGGAGGACAGGCCGTCCGGCGGCGGCGGGCTGCATGCCGAGCAGCACTTCGAGTATCACCGGCCATTGCGCCCAGGGGACGTGCTGACGGTGGAGACCAAGCCCGGCAACACCTGGGAACGAGAGAGCAAGCGCGCCGGCAAGCTGACGTTCCGCGAACGCATCACGGAATATCGCGACCAGAAGGGGGAACTGGTGGTCACAGCACGCAGTGTCGGTGTGACGACCGAACGTCCAGTGGAACGGAGCTGAGGGGATCGCGCCATGGCACTCAAGGCTAGCCAGCTCAAGGTCGGTGACACGCACGTCGAACGCGTCGCCGAAAACCTGTCGCGCACGCAGATTGTCATGTACTGCGGCGTGTCCGGTGACTACAATCCGCTACACGCGGATGAAGTGTACGTGACGCAGAAGGCCGGCTATCCCAGTGTGTTCGCGCACGGGATGCTGACCATGGGCCTGACCGGCACGATGCTCACCAATTATGTCGGCGACGGCCGTCTGACCAAGTTCGGCGTGCGGTTCACCAACCAGGTCTGGCCAGGCGACGATCTGGACGCCAAGGCGACGGTGGCGGCGATCCGCGAGGAAGGCGGCAAGCATTTCGTCGATCTTACGCTGTCCACCACCAACCAGGATGGCAAGGAGGTAGCGAGCGGCAGCGCGACCGCGCGGATCGACGCCTGATCCGTGGGCGAAGGGTCGCCGTTCCGCACCATCGGTCTGACTGCCGCGCAGCGCGAGGCAATCGGTCGTGCGGAGCTGGCGCGCGCCGAGGCGCTGAGCCGTCACCACCGGGTACCGCTGCACACCTGGCTCGGTGGGGCGCTGCGTCCGCGTGTTTCCTTCGCCGTCACCATGCCGCTCGGAGCGATGTCCGCGGTGCCAGCCGGCATTCGGCGTGTCGCTCTGGTCAGCAGCGAAAATGATCCTGCGAGGCTGATCGCGGTGCTCGGTGCGGCGGCGGATACGTTGGGGCCGGATGTTGACCTGGCGCTGCACCTCGATGCCCAGCTCGCGCCCGAAGCGCTGGGAATGCTGCGCGAAGTGGGGCGCCGGTTGAAGCTGGCCTACATCGCCGATCCGTGCGCCGATCTCGTGACGGCGTGTCGCACCTTCGGCAGCGGTGCGCCGCCGTTGGCGGTGTCGGCGCATCGGCACACGCCGCGACAACTTGCAGGTGCGATGCGCGATGGCGGCGTGCAGGTACTGCTGGTCGATCCGGTGCTCGTCGGTGGGCCGGAAGCGGTGCGTGCATGGTCAACCGCGGCGGATCTGACGGGCATCGAACTGGCGCTGGTCGCGCATGACGACAGCGAACCGGCGGTCAGCCAGTTGGCACAGCTTGCGTCGACGTTGCGGGCGGCCACGCAGCCATTGGTCGTCGCACCTGCGGCGCGCACGGGCGGACACATTGCCATCGACGGCGCGACCGGAATACCCGCGATCACGCGCATCACACTGCACAGCGTCTCGGTGCCGATGCGTCAGCTCTACGTCAGCGCGCTGTACATGCGCCGGACCACCGAGCGTATCGTGGTGGAACTGGAGACCGATGACGGCGCCCGCGGCTTCGGCGAGACGAACGGCACGGAGGAGGTGGCGCAAAGCATCACGCGAATGGCGAACAGACTGATCGGGCAGAATCCGCTTGACCGTCTGCGCCTGCGTCAGGCCATGGCGGGGCCGATGGTCGGGTCGCGCAACGGGCTGGCGGATTGGCAGGCGCTGGCGGGTCTCGATATGGCGCTGTTCGACTGGGCCGGGCGGCACTTCGATATGCCGATCTGGCGCCTGCTTGGCGGCAGCGGTGGGCGCGACTTCGAAGCGGTGGCGCATATCCCGGCGCTGCTGCTCGATGAACCGGTGGATCGGCGCGAACTGCCCCGTCTGTTCGCCGATCCGGGCAGGTTGCGCGACATTGTCGATTATGCGGTGCACCTGCACCACGATCCGGGCTTCACCGCGTTCAAGATGAAGTGCACCGGCACAAGTCCGGACTGGGATGTCGCCGTCCTGCACGCGCTGCGGGCCGCACTGGGCGATGACGTGAAGCTGCGGTGGGATCCGAACGCGTCCTATCCGCCGGCGCAGGCGACCGTGCTGTGCCAACGGCTCGAGGAGCTGAACCTGGAATACTACGAAGACCCGATCCACGGCATTCCCGGCATGACACAGCTTCGTGCCCGCATGAAGACACCGCTCGCCACCAATATGTGCGTGGTGAACTTCGATCATCTGGCCTCGGTGCTGCATCGTCCCTGCGTCGATGTCGTGCTGGCCGATCTGGTGATGTGGGGCGGCATTCAGAGCATGGCGGACCTGGGCGGCGTGACGCCGCTGTTCGACTTCGATCTCACCATCCACAGCGCGTTCGAGCTGGGTATCGGCATGGCGGCGAATCTGCAGGTCGCCGCCGCGCTCGATCCGGTGCGACGCGCGATCGACTTCGGGCTGGAGAACATGGTGCACGAGCTGATCGTGCCGCACATTCCGGTGCGCGCCGGGCGCGTCGCCGTTCCCGAAGGTGCCGGGCTTGGTGTCGAGCCAGACTGGGGTGAGATCGAGCGGTTCAGTATCGACGTCACTGTCATTGCGAGCAGCGAGGCAACGCAGCAATCTCCGTCCTAGTGGTCAAAGTCTGACGCTTGGTACCGGTCGGCGCATAACCGCTGGCGATCAAACGGTCCCTGTCCCGCCGGGTGGGAGTTGAGTGCGCATGAGCGAACCGTTTATCGACTGTAAATTCGGTCGCGTGGCCTTCGGCGACGATCCCGCCAGCTATCATGCGACGCGGCCCGGCTACCCTGATTGGGTATTTGAAACTCTGTGTGAGCGGTGCCATCTCGCGCCTGGCACGGCGACGTTCGAGATTGGCGCAGGGACAGGAACGGCAACTCGCCGATTGCTCGATTTTGGCGCGAATCCGCTGCTCGCCATCGAGCCGGACGCCCGCCTCGTGGCCTTCCTTCGTAAGAGCATCCAAGACGCCGCGCTTTCGGTGAACGCATCAGCATTCGAAGATGCGGACATCGAGAGAGTCAGCTTTGATCTCGGCGTCAGTGCCACTGCGTTTCACTGGCTGCATGAGGATGTGGCCCTGGTCAAGGTGGCCGAACTGCTGCGGCCGGGCGGCTGGTGGGCGATGGTCTGGAATGTCTTCGGCGACAACAGCCGCCCTGACCCGTTTCACGAAGCGACCAAGACGTTCCTCCCCCGGCCTTTAAGCCCTTCGGCGGCGTCACGGGATATTCCGTTCGCCCTCGATGCCGAAGCCCGCGTGGCGGCACTGGAGCGAACCGGCACTTTCGAAGCCATCGAGTATCAGACAAGCACCTGGTCGCTCGTCCTAGATCCGAACCAAACCGTTGCGCTCTATCGGACATTTTCCAATATCAACGTTCGCCCCGACCGCGATGCAATCCTCGCGGAGCTGAATCGGATCGCCCGCGATGAGTTCCACGGCAGCGTAATCCGCAACATGACGACCAGCCTCTACACCGCGCGGCGTCGTTGACAGCCAAGGTAGATCGGCGGCGACAGTGGGTGTTCTGACAGTCACAACCACCGCAGGCTCGTCTGCGCGCCGAGCAGATGCTGCCCGACGGTCTCGAAGTGGGACCGTCGTCCTTGCACCTGCTGCGTCACCGTGTTGACGTCGCGGAAGCGGCGTTCGAACGGGTTGGCGTCGAAGATCGCGGTCGAACCTGCCTCGTGGTAGGCGACATCGACCACCTCTTTTGCCTGGTGAATGGCGAACGTTGACGCCTGGCGGATCGCGATCCGTTGGTCAGTCGTCAGTTCGCCCGCTAGTTTCACCGCCTCCTGCGTCTCGTGCAGCACCAGGATCAGCCAGGTCCGCGCGGACTTCAGCTTGGCGTCCGCGATGCCGATCGCGGACTGGATCACCGCACTGTCACGCAGTCCGGTCTGGGTCAGCGCCGGGGTCTTGCCACCGGCAAGCTCGATGAATGCGTCGAGCGCCGCGCGCGCGGTGCCAAGCGCGACCGCGGCGAAGCCGGAGGCATAGATCTGCATTGCGGCGAAGCGATAGATCAGCCCCGGTTCACGCCGTTCCTCCGGCCGGTCGCGCGTTATCGTGTGTGCGTCATCGACGAACAAATCCCGCACCGAATAGGCGTCGCTGCCGGTGCCACGCAGGCCCATCACCTGCCAGATGTCCTTGATGGTGGCGATCTCGCGCCGGAACAGCATGGTGCGTTCCCATGGCCTGCCGTCCGGATGGCGCTGTGGCGTGCCATCGGCCTCGAAACAAGGGCAATGCGCCCCGAGCCAGCTTGCGTGGCGACTGCCGCTGGCAAATGCCCAGTCGCCGCTGATGCACCAGCCACCCGCAACACGGATCGCCTTCGCGCCTGGACCCATGCCCCAGGCCAGCACATCGCGTTGGCCGCCGAACACTTCGCTCGCGACTTTCGGTTCCAGATAGCCCGCGGACATCGAGCAGCCGGACCCCTGGTTCATGCACCAGGCGACCGACGCATCGCCGCTCGCGATAGCCTCCACGCATTGGATGTAGGTCGCCGGATCCAACTCCGCGCCGCCGACCGAGCGGGGCACCAGCAGACGGAACATGCCTTCGGCATGCATCGCGTCCAGCACGTCGGGCGGCAATTCGGACGCCGCATCGATGCGTGGGGCGGCCGCCGTCAGCAGCGGTGCGAGCTTGCGGGCCCGGGCGATATGGTCGGTCGCGACGCCGGCCTCGTGCACGTCCATGGTATCGTTTCCCTGACGCTCCTTGCATCGACGCTACACCGTGGGCCGCGCGGCAGGCAAAGCGGGGTGGACGGCATGGGCAGGCAGAGCGGATTATGAATTCGCTATGGATGCCCACGCTGCGCTGCTGGAAGAGATTGCGCTTGAAATGCGCGAGACCGCGCGCTGGACCGGGCGCGCCGAGTTGTCGCCGGGCGTGGCGACGGCGCTCGCCAAGGTGCGACGCGAGGCGTTCGTGCCATCCGGTTCCGAGCGAGCCGCTTACGATAACCGGCCGTTGCCAATCGGTTATGACCAGACGATCTCGCAGCCCTTCGTCGTGGCGCTGATGACGGAACTGCTCGATCTGCGGCCAGGTGACACCGTTCTGGAGGTCGGTACCGGCTCCGGTTATCAGGCTGCAGTGCTGGCAGAACTCGCCGGCAAGCTGTACTCCATTGAGGTGATTCCGGAGCTGGCCGCCAGCGCGGCGGAAGCGCTGGCCGGACAGGGCTACGACGCGATCGAATTACGCGTTGGCGACGGCAGCCTCGGCTGGCCACAGCGTGCACCGTTCGACGCCATTATCGTCACCGCCGCGGCACCTGACGTCCCGCCCGCGCTGCTCGAACAGCTTCGTTCCGGTGGGCGCATGGTCATTCCGCTAGGGCCGCGCCACGGCGATCAGGAACTGCTGCTGATCACCAAGGATGCGGCCGGAACGGTGACACGCCGTGGCATTCTGCCAGTGGCCTTCGTGCCGCTGACCGGCGGCCGCCGCGATTGACGTACCATAGGCACGCCGATACTACCGGCCGGTAGGCACCGCACAGCAGTGGAGCATGACGTGAGCGAACCCGAGACGTTGACCGTCGATGTCAACGGCTTTGCCACCCGCGTCTGGCGCAAGGGCAGCGGGCCGAAGCTGGGTTTCCTTGCCGGTTTCGGCGGGCTTCCGCGCTGGGTGCCGTTCCTCGATGAACTGGCCAAGGACCGCACGGTGATCGTGCCGTCGCTGCCGGGCTTTCCCGGCGGCGACCGGGGTCATTCCGTGCTCGACACGCACCTCGATTGGCTGCTTGCGGTGCGCGACCTGCTGGCGAAGGCGGGGCTGGATGGCGCCGATCTCGCCGCCAGTTCGGTGGGTGCCTCGCTGGCGGCGGAGATGGCGGCACTTTGGCCGTCAAGCGTGCGGCGCCTCGCGCTGATTGCGCCGTTCGGCCTATTCGACGAGGCCGATCCGCCGACCGACCCCTGGGCGCAGCGCGGCGATGCGGTGCCCGGCCTGATGTGCGCCGATCCGGAGATCTGGAAGGCGCTGAAGGCGGTGCCGGAGGGGGCCAATTCGGTCGAGTGGCCGATCGAACAAACGCGTGCCAACGAGGCCGCCGCGCGCATCTTCTGGCCGCTCGGCAACACCAAGCTGGAGAAGCGGCTGAAGCTGATCAGTGCGCCGACGCTGCTGATCTGGGGCGAGAAAGACGCGATCATGCCGCGCGGCTATGCCGATCGCATCGCCAAGGGCATCGCCGGCCGGTCGGAAACCAAGGTGATCGCCGGCGCCGGCCATCTCGCCGAACTCGACAAGCCGACCGACGTTGCTGCCGCCATCATCGGTTGGACCAACTAAGGAACCCGCTCATGCCGCTCGATCCTGACGCTGAAACCCTGCTCGCCATGATGCGCGCGGCGGGTCGGCCGCCAATGGAGACGTTGACGCCGGACGAGGCGCGCCTGGGGTTCAAGGCCGGTCGCGCCGTGACACAGCCCGATCCACAGGACGTGGCGGAGGTGCGCGACCTGTCATGCCCTGGGCCGCACGGCGCGGTACCGCTGCGCGCGTACCGGCCGATCGGCGCGAAGGCCGAGGAAGTGCTGCCCGCGCTGATCTATTACCATGGTGGTGGATGGCTGCTGGGCGATCTCGATTCACACGATGTCGCATGCCGGCATTACGCCAACGCCGCGAAGTGCCGCGTGGTATCGGTCGATTACCGAATGGCGCCGGAATACAAGTTCCCGGCGGCAGTGGACGACTGCGCCGCGGCGACCGGTTGGGTGATTGCGCAGTCGGACGCACTCGGCATCGATCGTAGGCACGTGGCCGTGGGTGGCGATTCGGCCGGAGGCAACCTCGCCGCGGTAATGGCACTGATGGCGCGCGACGGCGACCTGCCGCCGCTGGCGTTCCAGTTGCTGGTGTACCCGGTGACAGATCTCGGAATGACACACGAGTCATACGGACGTGTCACCGAGGGTGTGCCGTTGACAGCAAAGACCATGGACTGGTTCATCGATCACTATCTGCATGGACCGAAGGACCGCGCCGATTGGCGTGCCTCACCGCTGCGCGCGGCTGATCTGTCCGGCACCGCGCCGGCGCTTGTCCTCACCGCGAGCTATGACCCACTGTGCGACGAGGGCGTGGCCTATGCCGAGAGGCTGGAGCGCGAGGGCGTGCGGGTGATTCATCTGCACTTCTCCGACCAGCTCCATGGTTTCGTCGGTCAGGGACGGATCATCCGTGCTGGTGGGATGGCGTTGGATATGATGGCTGCGGCGCTGAAGAAAGCACTTTGGCCGGAATAGATCGGCTACGCCGGCACCTTGCTGCGTACCCCGACCATCTGCAGCGCGAGATCAGCCATGCGCCGGCACATGTCGTCGAGCGCGAGCCGGCCTTGTGGACGGTGCCAGGTGTAGGCCCAGGAGATCATGCCGCCGATCGCCAGCGCGGTAAGGTTCACGTCGCCGATGTCGAACTCGCCAACCGCGACCCCTTCGGTGAGCAGGTTGGACAGCACCCTGTCGAACTTCTTGCGCAGAGCATTGATCTCGGCCAACGCATCGGGCGCAAGGTTCTTCTCTTCCCGGAAGTAGATTGCGATGTTGGCCTGGCGCGACAGCACCACCTGGGTGAAGTCGACAATTGCGCGATGCAGCCGGGCGGTCGGCGAACCGGGCGACTCCGACGCGCGCGCCACCGCCTCCAGCGACAGTTCGATGGTCGGCTTGCAGAGTGCGGCGAGCAGATCGGTCTTGCTGCGGAAATGCGTGTAGATGAACGGTTTGGTGACGCCGAGTTCGGCGGCAATGTCGTCGAGCGTGGTGCCGGTGAAGCCGCGCTCGTAGAACAGCTTGACCGCCTCTTCGAGAATACGCTCGCGCTTGTAGGCCAGTATCTCCTCGCGCATCGCCCGGTGATCCATTGTCAGCCCTGTTATGTTAGCCTTGTTGTGAGGCGATGGGAAGAAATGCGGCCAAGGAGGTAGATATGGCGGGATTGCTGGACGGCAAGTCGGCTCTGATCACCGGCGGTGGAGGCGGCATCGGCCGCGCCACGTCGCTGGCGTTCGCGCGGGAAGGCGCGCGGGTCGCGGTGGCCGATGCGGCGGAGGCGGCGGCGCAGGAGACGGTGGCGCTGATCAACAAGGCCGGCGGCCAGGCAATGACGCTGACCGGCGACGTCACCGATACGGGCGCGGTGGAGGCAATGGTGAAGTCTGTCGTCGCTGCCTATGGGCGACTGGACTGCGCGTTCAACAATGCCGGCATCGCCGGCTTCCAGGTGGATGCCGGCGGCAAGAAGACCCACGAATGGTCGGAGGCCGGTTTCGACCGGATGATCGCGGTGAACCTGAAGGGTGTGTGGCTGTGCATGAAGCACGAGCTGATCCAGATGGTGGCGCAGGGGGGTGGCGCGATCGTCAATACCGCGTCCATCGCGGGGCTGATCGGGCTGCCGACTTCGTCCGGGTACGTCGCGGCGAAGCATGGCGTGGTGGGGCTCACCAAGACCGCGGCACTGGAATACGCGGATGACAAGGTGCGCGTGAACGCGGTGTGTCCCGGCTACATCGAGACGAAAATGACCGCGGACACGATGCGTCGCCGTGGTGAGGAACTGATGGCGAAGGTTCCATTCCATCGCATGGGCACGCCGGAAGAGATCGCTGAAATGGTGTTGTGGCTGTGCTCGGACCGCGCGTCGTTTGTCAGTGGCGCGGCCTACAACGTCGACGGCGGGTATATGGCGACCTGACGCGCTCAGGCGTTGGTGATGCCGCCGTCGACGGTGATGGTCTGGCCGTTGACGTACGACGAATCGCGCGAGCACAGGAACCGGATCACCGAGGCCACCTCGGCCGGGTGGCCGTAGCGCCTGACCGGGATCTCGTTCTTGTACGCTTCGCCCCGCTCAGCAATGGTTGCCACCGCCATGGGTGTGTCGATCAGTCCCGGTGCCACCGCATTCACCAGCACATCGGGCGCCAGCCTGCGCGCGAGGGACCGGGTAAGTCCGACCAGGCCTGCCTTGGCGGCGGCGTAAGGCGGATAGCCAGCACTGCCCCGCCGATACGCCACCGAACTGGTCAGCACGATGCGCGCCGGCCCGTCGCGGTTGTCGTAGCGCGTGGCAAACGCCACCGCGAGATCGTAAGCGTTGGTAAGGTTGGCGGCGATCGCGCGATTCCATACGCCATGATCGTTCGCATCGAACGGATCGCGCTCGAACAATCCAGCCAGATGGATCAGCGCGGCGACCGGCGCGCCGGCGGCATCCAGTGCCGCGGCACACGCTTCCGGCGTTTCGAGCGCAGACCGCAAAGTGGCGATACGCGCGGTGCCGAGCGTTTCACGCGCCTGGGCGAGGCGGTCTTCATCAATGTCCACCAGCACCAGGTGCGCGCCGTGCGCCAGCATCGTGCGCGCCGTCTCGACCCCGATACCACCGGCGGCGCCGGTGATGACAATGCGCTTGCCGGCGAACTCTGCCATGTCACGCTATCCTGTGGCGGTGCGTTCAAAGGTACCGGCCGCGCCCCATAGGGAGCAAGCGCCTTCGTCGGTTGCGCCTGCCTGGAACCGATCGCCGACGCCGGCGTTGACGGTGCTCCTCAGCAAGGAGTCCAACCATGGCAAAGGAAGCGACGAAGTCCGAGGACTTTGTGCCACAGGCCGATAAGCAGGCCCATACCGAGATAGCGGAACGGGAGGGTCAACAGGGTGAACAGGCCCGCTTGATCAACAAGGAGCAGGCTGAGAAGAAGAAGGACGGCTAGGCGCCTGGTTACCGCGCAGACCGCCTGGGGGCGACCTGCGCGGTTCCTGCGGACGACTCTACTATGCCGTCCAGTCCCCAGTTTTCACCTGCCATGTCGAGCGTCGCCATCACCTGCACCCGCCGCATGTAGCGCGGCTCATCGGCGGTGTAGTCGCCGACCGCGTTGTGCACAGTGCCGATGTTGTCCCACATCAGAACATCGCCGACTGCCCAGTGGTGCGCGTAGAGGTACTCGGCGCGTTCCTGGTGGCGGAACAGGAAGTCGAGGATTTCGCCGCTTTCCTCGCTGTCCATGCCATCGATGAACATCGTGTAGCCGACGTTGGCGTACAGCACGGTATGACCTGTGATAGGATGGCGGAGAAACAGCGGCTGCGACACCGGCGGCTTCTTGGCGCGCTGCTCAGGTGTCAGCGGTCTCCGCGTAGAGCCGGGCTTCGCCACCATCATGTCCCAGAACTTGGCAAAGTCGTGCGTCGCGGTGCGGCCTTCCAGCTTGCGCTTCAGCGCGTCGGGCAGGTCGTCATAGGCAGCGTGCATGTTGCGGAACTGGGTTTCGCCGAGCGGCTTGCCGTTGCGCAGCGGCACATGCCGCGCGTGCAGGATGTTGGCCAGCGCGATGTCGTGGCTGTACGACATATCGGTGTGCCAGCCCTGGCCGGCATCGTTGGCGCCTATCTGTTTCCCGTCCTGCCTCATGTTGGAGAGAATCATCATCTCGGGGTGATTCGGCTCGTGGTAGGCGTTGGCGACGTTGACCTCCAGCTCGCCGAACCGGTGGCCGAAGGCGGAGAGCTGATCCGCGTCGAGCGTCTGTCGCGGAAAGCACAGCACGCCGTGTTCGCCAAGGGCGCGCAGGATGGTGCGCACCTCCGCACCGGTCAGCGGTTGGGCGAGGTCGATGCCGGTGATGCTCGCGCCGAGCGTCTGGCCGCTTGGGGTGATGTCCATCAGTGCCTCCCGAACGAACCCGTCACCAATGCCCGTGGGAGAACGATCCGGTCAACCCCGGACATTCAGGCGGCGTCGTGGAAGATGATGCCAAGCGTCTGCCGCACGCCACCCGTCACGCGGCTGACGCCATGGCGCATGGTGACACGGTACACGCCGCGCGTCCCTTGCGCGGGACGATGGTGTACGGGGAAGATCACCGCGTCCCCCTGCCCCAGTTGCACGACGACAGCGCGCGACTGCGCACGCGGCCGCTGCTCGACCAGGACGAACTCGCCGCCGGAAAAGTCCTCGCCCGGTGCGCTCAGCAGCACTGTCAACTGCAGCGGGAACACCAGCGGGCCGTAAAGGTCCTGATGGAGACAGTTGAAGTCATCCTCGCCGTAGCGCAGCAGCAACGGTGTAGGCCGTGTCTGACCCGCTGCGTGGCACTCGGCAAGAAACGCATCCAGCGTCGCGGGAAAGCGGCCCTCGTCACCCAGTGCGACGCGCCACGCGTTGGCGATCGCGGCGAGCGGGCGATACAGCGTGGCTCGCAGGGTCGCGACCGGTTCAGGCAACGGATAGGCCAGATATTTGTATTCGCCACGGCCGAAATTGTGCCGCTGCATGACGACGCGGCTACGAAACCGCGTCTCATCGTCATATAGCGCCGCCAGCATACGGCACGTCGCGGTGTCGAGCAGACGCAGCGTTGTATAGCCGTTCGCGGCTAGCTCGGCAGCCGCACGAGTCTGATCGAGTGTCATCGGCGCAACGTAGGCATCGCCGATACCTCCGCCAACTCCGGAACTTGCTCCGGCTTCAGCGGTATTCCGCCCGGAGATGATGCACCAGCGGATTGTCCCGGTCCGGATGCATCGTCTGGCGGAACTGCCGGCTCGGCCTGCCGAGATGCCGCCTGCGATAGTCCGCCGCATTGAACCCTGGCGAGGGATCGATGTCGCGATACGTCCCCGCCTGCAGGAAATGCGCGAAGGGGTCGCGGTTGCCGGACACTTCCTCAGTGTGCTGCTCGACGTACCAGGCAGCGTCGAACAGCGGCGTCGGGCTGAACGCCTGACTGCGCCGATGCATCAGGTAATGCGCCAGCGCCACCTGCCCCTGCGGGATCGCGTAGCTCTCGCGGTACCACAGCGGATCGAAATACGGCACCGGCCGACGGCCGGCAGCCTCGCCTTCGAGCACATAGTGCACCACCGGATTGATCTTCAGCCGCGCCACCAGCGGGTTGGTCTGCTGATACCAGTGCATGTCGAAATAAATGTTCGGCTTGCGGCCCTCGCGCCAGCCATGGCGGCAGAAGTGCTCGGCCGGATCGAGCTGGGCCTCGTGTACGTCTGTGCCATTGATCAGATAGTAGTTGGGATCGATCAATCCCGATGCGGCGACAACGCCCAGATCGGGGAACGGTTCGTGCTGTGCGCGCAGCATGTCGTCGAGATAGTGCTCGAACGGATCGTCGCCGGCGGCGGGATCGTCGCGATACGGTGCCAGGTGCATGACCGACCACAGCTCCGGCATCGGCGCGAAGCGGCCGGATGTGCGCTGCGTCAGGAAGTGCGCCAAGGTCACCGCATCCGGGAGGATACCGTAGGCGTCGCGGTACCAGGCGGGATCGAAATGCCAGACCGGCCGGCGCCCTTCATGATCGCCGTGGCGCATATAATGCAGCAGCGGGTTCATGCCGGCCGCGCGCACGTCGGGATAATGATCCAAGTACCATTCGGGGTCGAAATAACGGTTCGGCTTGCGGCGCTCGCGCCAGCCGAAGCGGTAGAAGTGCTTCAGCGGTTCCAGGTCGGCGTCGCGCACGTCCGGGTATTGCACCAGGTACCAGGCGGCATCGAACAGACCGGAGGCGTCCAGTTGTTCGAGTTCGGCAGGATCGTCGGCGGTGTCGCTCACGGCGCGCTCAGTTGGCGGCGATGCCTTCGACTCCGGCGTGGACCCATTTCGCCAGAGCCGTGGCCGCTTCCGCTATCACCGGATCCCAGTCGCCAGGTGTCTTCTGGCGGAACAGGCGGGCGGTCGGATACCAGGGACTGTCGCTCCGCTCAATCATCCAGCGCCAGTCGGCGGCCTTGGACAGCAGGATCCAGACCGGCCTGCCGAGCGCCCCGGCGAGATGACCCATCGCCGTATCCACCGTGATCACCAGATCGAGATTGAGCATCATCGCGGCGGTCTCGCCGAAGTCGCCCGCGATATCGGAAAGCCCGGTAAACTGTGACATCGACGCGACATCCGACTGCGGCAGCGGCTTCTGCAGCGAGACGAAGCTGACGCCGCGGACGCCCGCAAGTGGCGCCAGACGTGCCAGCTTCAGCGACCGCCGGCGATCGTTGGGATGGGTCGGCCGGCCGGTCCAGGCGAGGCCGACGCGACGCGCTCCCGGCGGCAGCGATGTGCCAAACCGCTCGCGCCAGGCGGCCACCCGCACGGGATCGGCGAACAGATACGGGATTTTGGCCGGGATCGTCTCCAACGTCGTGTGCAGCAGGCCCGGCACGCTCGACAACCGGCAATGCGCGGCGTGGCCGGGCACATCGGTCCAGCGATGGCAGTACTGCTTCACCCCTGGGAGGCTCGCGAGCAGTGGCCCCATCTCGGCGCTGCAACCCAGAATCAGCTCCTGACATCGCTCGGCGATCATCGGGATGTAGCGGGCGAACTGGATGGTGTCGCCGTAGCCCTGATCGCCCACCATCAAAAGCCGGCCATTTGGAATCCCCATCCCGTTCCAGGTGGCCGAGGTCATCTTCGGCAGGGTGCCCTTGCCCGCCTCGGTCTGGTTGCGCCACTCGTATTCCAGCCAGCCGGGTTCAAAATCGCCCATCGCCAGCAGGTTCTGGCCGAGCGCCAGATGGCCGTCGGCGTGGTCGTGCTTCAGTCCGAGCGCTCGCAGCAGGCAGGCGATGGCGTGCTCCCGGTCACCCACGTCGGTGAACACCAGCGACAGGTTCACCAGGTGGTCGGCATTCTGCGGGTCGAGCCTGATCGCCTCCTGCCCGACGCGCAGCGCGTCCTGCATGCGATAGACCATACGGTAGAGTGAGCTGAGATTGGCGTACCAGGTTGCCACGCCGGGCCGTGCGGACACCGCGCGCTCGAGCAGGGAGATGCCGCGTTCCGGATCGTTGGTGTGGGCGGCAATCATGCCGAGCAGGGCGAGCGCCGGCGCATTGTCCGGCGCGGTCGCCAGGACGTCGTTGCAGATGCCGGCGGCCTCGCCGAAGCGCTTGGCCTGGGCAGCGGCCTGGGCGCGGGCGAGGGCCTGGTCCGTGGTCTCGGCTGTCGTGGTCGTGCTGGGCGTAGCGGCTCCGCTCATGCCGCCTGCATAGCAGTTCCCGCCAGTCCGTTCACCCACCGCCGCGCTGCCTCAAGCGAGGGACCGGTGACGACGAGCGGGGCGCACCCCGCGGCGTCCCAGACCCGCGAGGCAAAGTCCGGATACAGCGCGATTGCGCCGTTGCCGTTGGCGAAGTTCGAGCGATCGCCGATATCGAGATAGGATTCGGCCGGCAGGCCTTCCGCCAGCAACACGGCGTGCTGCGCGAGCTCCACGTGGTAGTAGGTGACCTCGTCCGCGGGCACCTGCGCTATCGTCGAGCCATTGATCAGGTGCTTGGCCGGTATCAGCACATCACCGAAGTAGATCGAGTGGTTGGGCGACAGGTAGAGATCGCGCACCGGTCTGCCCGGACCGAACGCGTCCGCCGCTATCCGCACCGGCCACACCTTTCGTGGATCCGGATGACGGGTGCAGTCGACCGTGCGCCAGCCGATCCAGATGATCGGGTAGGAGGATGGTCCGGTGCCGATCACCTGCACCCGGTCGCCCACACTCAGGTTTTCGACGGCTAGCTCGCCACGCTCGGCGCTGATGCGTGTGCCTGCCATGAAGCAGGGCGGGCTCAGCGACACCGTTCCGTCAGCCGCCACGTGCCACAGCGAAGGATCGGTGTAGTTGCCGGAGAACTGCAGCATCGCACCGGTGTTCAAGGCCAGCACGTCGGTTGTTGTATCGAACGTTCCGCTGCTCGCCCCTGTTGCCTGGATGACATCGCCCGGTGCGAAATCGAATATCGTGGCCGCGAAGCTGCCGGCCAGGCCGATCGTCAGTGTGCCGGTGTCTGCGGTGAAGGACGCCGACTGACCCGCGTCGACGCGCTTGTCCAGCACAAGGTCCGAAGCGCCGCTGTCGATGATCAGCAAGCCCTTCTGGCCAGTGCCCGTCGTGATGTTGCCGGCGACCTCGTAGACGCCGTTCGCGGCGTAGATGGAGCCGCCGTTGTCGATGTCTCCTATAGTCTCGCCGACGCCACCGATCGAGCCCAGATTGATGTTCGCCGCTGCCGGATCCAGCACGCCGCCAGACTGCGTTACCACGCCACCCAGGCCGACCGAGAATCCGCCCGTCGCATTCACTGTCGCACCGGCACCGATACTGAGCTGCGCACTCCCCTGATCGCCGATGATCAGCGCGCCGGATGTCATCAACTCGCTGCCGGCCCCAGAGAGCGAGATAGTGCCGGTGCCGGAGGCGCTTGGCCCAAGGTCGGCCGCGCCGGCTGTGACTGTGGCGCCCGACGTGATCGAGAGCGTGCCGGCGGCAAGCTCGCCGACCAGCAGCGTGCCGCCGATCTGCCAATCGGATCCCGCACCGCTAACGGTGACGTTCGCGCCGTCCGAACCGGCCTGTGCGGCGATCTCCGCGCCTGCCAGACCCGCCACCGCGCCGGGCGTGGTGATGACCGTGCCGCCGCTGTCAATCGAGAGGCTGGCATGGCCGCCATCGCCCACGATGAAACGGCCGGTGTTGCGGAGCAGCGATGCGTTGCCCGTGACCGTGGCATCGCCGGTGCTGCCAGATGATTGCCCGACCTCGAACCCTTGCGTGGCGTCCACCGGGCTGTTGCCGGTGAACATCGAGCCCTGGTTCTCGATCAGCAGGTGACCGGTGCCCGACGCTCCGACAGCGAACTGTCCGATATTGGTGTAGGTCGAGCCGGGATCGGTGACAGTGAGTGAACCCGTGCCGTCGGCATTTCCACCCACATACCCGGCGCTGTCACTGGAAAATTGAGTGCCCGCTGTCACTGCGCCGCCCTGGGAAACGATGACGGAACCCTGCGCGTCGGCGCCTATCCCAATCCGATCGCCTCCGCCATCGACTGTCGCGCCGGCACCGTTCACCTTCAGCGAGCCTGTCGAGCCGGCGCCGGACCCGACGATGATGCTCGACTGCCCGGCGACGTGTGGCCCATCCGATTTCAGCACGCTGCCGGCCTCGACATCGACCGTGCCGTTGCCGGTGAGCACCGTGCTCGCCGTGGCGATCGTCGTTCCCGCTGTGGTCACTATGGTGGTGCCGGCGGCGAACGTCTCCGTGTTGCCGATCAGCACCCGGCCGGTTGCCTCCGCAGTTCCGTCAGTGCTGATCGTCAGCGAACCGCTGGCGCCATACGAGCCGACCGAGATGTTCTGCTGGCTGAACAGATCGCCGCCGCCGGTGATCAAACCGGTGCCGCTGCCGCCCGTCTGGATCGTGGTTCCACTGCCGCTGGTTGCGCTGCCCTGCGCAGAGCCGAAGCTGATGCTGCCCGACCCCTTGCTGTCGAGTCCGACGATGACCTTTCCCTGGTTCTCAATGGCGAGGCTGCCGGTGCCACCGCGCCCAACGT
Source organism: Acetobacteraceae bacterium (assembly GCA_036494925.1). Lineage (GTDB taxonomy): Bacteria > Pseudomonadota > Alphaproteobacteria > Acetobacterales > Acetobacteraceae > JAMXLO01. The sequence continues at coordinate 4,866 of DASXNR010000306.1, read as the reverse complement.
AGGAGAAGCCGTTCGACGTGTAGGTCGACCCAGGGCCGTCCACAGTCAGACTGCCATCACCCAGGCGACCGATCGCTGTTGCCGCGAGCACGTTCGAATCCTGCGTGCCGGCGACGACACTGCCGCCCTGGCTGACCGTGAGGATGCCGTTGCCGAGCCGGCCCACCTCGATCCCGTTGCCGTTCGTGTCGAGCAGCGCGCCCGCTCCGCTGACGTCGACCGTGCCACTCGAGAGCGTCGTGGGACCAGTCAAGCTGCCGCTGGAGGCGCCAACCTCGACCACAAAGCTGTTGGTCTGCGGTGCCTCGGTAACCTTCGCCACACCGCCTGCGCCGATGTCCAGCAAACCGGCACCGCCGTAGAGCGTGCCTCCCACGGTTGCAGCGTTGGCAATGGTGAAGCCAGTGGTGGCGAGGACCAGGCCGCCGTTGTCGACGCTCAGCGTGCCGTTGGCGCCATTGCCGCCGATGCTGATGTTCTGCGCCGCTGTCAGTTTGCCATTCGATGTGACCGTGGCCTGCCCACTGCCGCCGACGTTGGGCGTGCCGCCGGTGAAGCCACTGCCGATAAAAAAGCCTGCGCCGTTGGTCGGTGCGTTGTTGATCGCCACGCTGCCGCCGTTCTCAACCAGCAACGTTCCGGTGCCCGCCTGACCCAGCAGGACGAAGCCAGTGAGGCTCAACAGCGAATTGGGATCGGTGACGACGATGTTTCCGGTGCCGCCCGTCACGCGCCCAACCTGCAGTGCCGATCCCTTATTGGAGTCGGGGGTGCCCGCCTCGACCGTCCCGCCTTGAGCAACGGTGAGACTGCCGGTGCCGCCGTTGTTGCCGACGGACATCGGGTTGCCATTCAGGTTCAACAGCGAGCCCAGTCCGCTGACCGATGCGGAACCGATCGCCGCGGGCGTTGCGCCAAACGTGCCATTTAAGCCGATGTTGAGGACTTGACCGGTCTGGGGCGCAACCGTGGACTGATAAGTGCCGCCGTTGAGGATTTGCAGAGAGCCGTTGCTGCCTGCATTAATTCCTACGCCACTGAAAGTACCCCCGGTCGACACCGTTCCTCCGGCACCGATCGTTATCGCCCCAGTGCCACTGCTGCCGACTTGCAGATTGCCGGTAGCCGAAACGGTACCATCGGCGACTGATAGCGTGCCGGCGCCTCCGCTGACGGCGCCGGCCGTGAGCCCACCTATGGCTGCGACGGTCCCGCCGTCTACTGTCAGGGTGCCTGCACCTCCCTGGCCGACACCGACGTCACGGGCATTCCAGGTGCCACCGGCGGAGATCGTGCCGCTGCCTACACTCCCGGCGTTACCGCCGAATACGGCGAAAGCCCCCGTATTCAGGACGGCTCCGCTGGTGACGGTCAGGAAGCCACTTGATCCTGCAAGGCCGCCCGAAGGCCCGCTGAAACCGACACTGAGAAATCCGGGAATGCTCCCGTTTGCCGCGGGACCCGCCTGCTCGGTCCACGTGGTGCCCAATCCCGTCAGGACCAGCGATCCAGACTGACCCGCGTTCGGGCCAACGCTATCGCCGCTGGTCGTAACGTGTGAGCCACCTTGCGCTGTAACCGTCGCGCCGGTTGGCGAACCGATGCTGGTGCTGCCGTTGGCCGTGAGCGTGGCCGCATCGAGCGTCACATTCGTATTGAACCCGCCCGCGAATGGCAGGAAGGGTGGGCTGGGCGCGCCGGCGACGGTGAGCGTTGCTCCAGACAGCAGCCACGCCCCTGGGCCACTGAAGTTGAAGCCGATAGCGCTGGCCGATCCCGTCAACGTGCTGGTGGTGCCGCTGGCGTTGTTGTTGAAGCCGACATTGATCGTCGCGTCCGGCGGGCTGGCTGCCGGATTTTGACCGGTCAAGAAGTTCTGCCAGTTGCCGGCAGTACCAAGATCGGTACTGATCTTTCCGGTCCAGCCATAGTTGCCCGGAGTTACCTGGATGGTCGCAAAGCCAGTATTGAAATCTGTGAATGGGAAGAAAACCTGGGTCGAGCCAGCCGCGAAGCTGACATTGCTCATCACGTAGTCGCCGCCGCTGGTCACGACAGTCACAGTACCGGGCGAAGTAACGCTCGCCTTGCTGATTGTTACGCCGGCCCCGAAATTGAATTCGATTCTGTCGCCCGTGTTCAAGTTCGTTATAGGGGCGGCGAAGCCGCTGCCAGGTGCAGCCAGGATCAGTTCGGCGCCGCCGCTGGTGAAATTGATCGATTGGCTCGCGGCAACAGGTCCATCCAATCTGGCGACTGAATTGGGCCCAAGTTCGATCGTGCCGACGCCCGTCAGGCTACCGGTGATTTCCAACGTCCCGGGGGAGAATACGTTGCTGGCGACAGTGCCCAGCGCCTCCAGAGTGCCCAGGTTATCGACCGACGCCGCGAGCAGCCCGTCGCCTGCCAGCGAGTGCCCGTTCTCCACCACGATATTGCCGGCGTCGAAGATTCCGGACGTGCCGACATCCACCGACGAGTTCGCATCCACCGACAGCGTCGAGCCGCTCCACACCGCCATTGCATCCGAAATGAGGATGTTGCCTCCGGCGGTGGCCGAGATGGTTCCCCTGCCTGGCAGCGGCGCGGCCAGAGATCCGCCGATCGACAGATCTGCCGCGGCGACCGTGCCGCTGTTGACCAGGATCGCGCCGGCCGGGTCGATCGCGGAATCACCCGCCACAGGCGGACCGCCGGATGGCGACCAGTTCCCAGGGACCGTCCATGCGGAGGCAGTCGTTGCAGTCCACGTATACGTCGTCCCAGCCATAATTGCCTCCCGCAATCGGTCGCTATTGCGGAATGCTAAGCGGTCACGACATGGAAAAGCAATGAGACGAAAGCAGAACGTCGCCGGCAGCGGAACGTTGCGGTCGCGCGAGTCGACCGGCTAGGCTAGGGACCGCCGCTGATCCGGTCGATCTCTGCCAGGTCGTCGGCGGCAAGCCGCCATCCCCCCGCCTCGACGTTCTGTTCCAGCTGCTCGGGCTTGGTTGCCCCTGCGATCACGCTCGCCACGGGCGGCTGTGCCAGCAGCCAACTGAACGCCAGCTCCAGCATCGAGTGCCCGCGGCTCGCGGCAAAGTCGCCAAGCCGTTCGGCGATCTGCCAGTTCCGTTCGGTCAGATAGCGATCCGCCAGCCTCTGCGTGTTGGCCAGCCGCGTCCCTTCCGGCAGCGTGACGTTCCTGCGATACTTGCCGGTCAGCAGCCCGCTCGCCAGCGGGAAGAACGGCAGCAGCCCCAGTCCCAGCCTGCGCATCGCCGGCATCAGTTCGGCCTCGGGCCTGCGAAATACCAGTGAATATTCGTCCTGGCATGAAACGAACGCATTCAGCCCGCAGGTCTTCGCCGTCCACTGCGCCTCTGTCACCTGCCAGGCCGGGAAGTTGGAGCAGCCGATGTAACGCACCTTGCCCTGATGGATCAGGTCATCAAGCGCGCGCAGCGTCTCCTCGATCGGCGTGCTCGGATCGGGCGCGTGGATCTGGTACAGGTCGATCCAGTCGGTGCGCAGGCGGCGCAGGCTGTCCTCCACCTCGCTCATGATGTAGCGCCGTGAGCCGCCGACCTTCACCCCCTCGTCATCCATCGGCATGCCGAACTTGGTGGCGAGCACGATGCGCTTGCGGTCGTCGCCCAGAATCTGGCCCATCACGGTCTCCGATCCGCCGCGCTCGCCGTAGGTATCGGCGGTGTCGAACAGCGTGATGCCGAGATCCAGCGCCTTGCGGATTACCTTGCGCGTCGCCTCCAGATCGATGCGGCCGCCAAAATTGTTACAGCCAAGGCCGATCGCCGACACGCGCAGTCCGGATGCGCCGAGATTGCGGATTTCCAATGCAGATTTCCTTGTTCAGAAGGTGAGCAGACGAGCCACATCCTTGCCGCGTTCCGCAGGCTCGTCAAAATCGAGCAGTGGTCCGGCCGGGACGATGCCGGTCGGATTGATCCGCCGCTGGCTCTGGTAATAATGCCGCTTGATGTGACCGAGGTTCACCGTCGCGGCAACACCGGGAACCTGGTAGATGTCGCGCGTATAGGCCCACAGGTTCCGGTAGTCGATCACCCGACGGATGTTGCACTTGAAGTGGCCGTGATAGACGGAATCGAAGCGTACCAGTGTGGTGAACAGCCGAATATCCGCCTCGGTGAACGTGTCGTCGCACAGGAAGCGCGAGTGCGCGAGGTGCTCTTCCAGCCAGTCCAGGGTCTCGAACAGCGGTGTCACCGCCTCCTCGTAGGCAGCCTGGGTGGTGGCGAAGCCCGCCTTGTAGACACCGTTGTTGAGGGTTTCGTAGATACGCGCGTTCAGCGCATCGATCGCCTCCCGCCGTTCCTTCGGATAGTAGTCACCCGGCCGCGCGCCCGCCGCGTCGAACGCGCTGTTGAACATGCGGATAATTTCGGATGATTCGTTGTTGACGATGGTCTGCGTGTGCTGATCCCACAGCACAGGCACGGTGACGCGACCGGTATAATGCGCATCGGCACGCGTGTAGATCTCGTGCAGATAGCGGCTGTTGAACAACGGGTCGGGAATCACTCCCTCGCCAGGTGAGAACGTCCATCCCTGCTCGGCCATCAGCCAGTTCGTGACCGACACCGGGATCACCTGCTCCAGCCCCTTCAGCGCGCGCATGATCAGCGTCCGATGCGCCCAGGGACAGGCGAGCGATACGTACAGGTGGTACCGGCCCGGCGCCGCGGAGAATCCGTCGCTGCCTGTCGGCCCCGGCCTGCCATCCGGTGTCACCCAGTTGCGGAACGCTGTCGTCGCGCGCTCATAGCGGCCGGACACGCGCGCCGTTTCCGCCGCCTTGCCAGCCTCACCCTTGGGCGCGGCAGGCTCCTGCTCCTGCCAGAC
>DASXNR010000305.1:0-9740 GCA_036494925.1 Acetobacteraceae bacterium | reverse complement strand
ACCGCAGGCTGGCGATCGAGGCCGGGCTGAAAACTGCGATCTGCGACGCGATCGCAGCAGGGACACGGCCGCATGGCATGCAGGACGACGAAGCGGAGGTGTACGACTTCTGCACCGAACTGCTGACGAGCGGGCATGTTTCGGACACCAATTACGGCCGCATCAAGGATCGCTTCGGCGAACGTGGCGTGATCGATCTGATCGGTGCGGTCGGTTACTACAGTCTGGTGTCGATGGTGCTGAACGTCGATGGTGTGCCGCTGCCTGGCGGCGAGACGCCGCCGCTGAAACCACTGTAAGTCCCGCTGTCATTGCTTCGTCGCTTACGCTCCTCGCAATGACAGCCCGACAATGTCGAGCGCCGCATCCAGCTCGGCGTGCGAAATCGTAAGCGGCGGGCACAATGTCAGCACGTGTCCGCCGCCGACCTTGAAGCTCAGGCCACGTGTCAGGCATCGATACATCACCGCTTCCGCCAGCGCGGGACTGGCAACGTCCGCACCAAACGACACACCCAGCCCACGCACCGCACTCACGGATTCCATGCGCTGCAGTCGCGCCACCCCATGTGCGCCCAGTGCGCGTGACCGCTCCAGCAATCCCTCGTCCCGTATTACGTCCAGCGTCGCCAACGCAGCCGCGCAGCCGACCGAACTCTTCTCGTGCGTGTAATGACCAAGCGCTCGGTCGGCGGCCACATCCAGGTCCTCGCGCGCAATCAGCGCCGCCATTGGGAACACGCCGCCGCCTAATCCCTTGCCCAGCACCAGCATGTCCGGCTCGCAGCCCACCTGCTCGCAGGCGAACATCGTGCCCGTGCGGCCCAGGCAGCTCGGGATTTCGTCGAAGATCAGCAGCGCTCCATGTCGGTTGCAGCTCGCGCGCACGCGCGGCCAGAAATCCGCTGGCGGCATCTCCAATGTTGTCCAGCGCACCGGTTCCGCGATCACCGCGGCGACGTCGCCTTGTACCGCCAGCACGTAGTCGATGTAGTCCGCCAGCCGCTCGTGCGCGCGGCCGTCGTCGCCGAAGAACCGCGGTGCCAGCGCAGGCGGCGGCACATGCTCGGTGCCCGGCAGCAGCGGGCCAACATCGCGGCGAAAGATTGCCTCGCCGCCGACCGAGATCGCGTCCAGCGATGCGCCATGGAATGCGTCCCACATCGATAGCGTCTTGTGACGCCCGGTCGCATACCGTGCCAACTTCAGCGCCATGCCGATCGCCGCCGTCCCGGATGGCGCGAACAGCACCTTGTTCAGTCGTCCCGGCGCCAGCTCGGCCAGCCGCCGCGCCAGTTCGATCGCGGCACGATTGGTGTAGCGGCGCGGCGAGAACGGCAGCGTCGCCAGTTGTCGCGTCACCGCCTCGATCACGCGCGGGTGGCCGTAGCCGACCTGATGGACGGTGTTGCCGTGGAAATCCATGATCCGCCTTCCAGCGGTGTCGATCAGATAGATCCCCTCGGCGCGCTCCACCACGTTCAGGCACGGCGTGGACAGCGCCTGATGCAGGAACCAGCGCGAATCCTCGTCCAGCAGTGCCTGCGTCTCGGCATCGATATAGCCGCGCTGCCAGGCGGTGCGCGCGTCGCCGAGATTGATGTCGCCTTCGCTGCGATCCTGCATGCGCCCATGCTGGGCGGTTGGCGCCGGTGGGGCAAGCGTGCTGATATCGGCACATGAAGCTGCAGGCAGCAATCCTCGACTGGGCCGGCACAGTGGTGGACCACGGCAGTCGGGCGCCGATGGGCGCCTTCGTGCGTGCCTTCGCGCAGTTCGGGGTGACAGTCAGCATCGCCGATGCGCGCGGGCCGATGGGCATGGCGAAGTGGGATCACATCCGCGCGGTCGGCCGTACCCCGTCGGTCGCCGCGGCATGGCGCGCGCAACACGGCCGTGACTTTGCCGAGGGCGACGTCGATGCGATCTTCCAGGTGTTCGAGCCGATGAACATCGCCGCGGTGCGCGACCATGCCGACATCATTCCGGGTGCCATCGCCGCGATCGATGCAATGCGCGCGCGGGGCATCCGCATCGCCGGCACCACCGGTTACACGCGGCCGATCATGGAGGTGCTGGAGCCGCTCGCCGCGGCGTCCGGCTACGCGCCGGAGCTGACCGTTTGTGCCGGCGACCTTCCCGCCGGGCGGCCGTCACCGCTGATGATGTGGTACGCGATGGCGAAGCTCGGCGCGTGGCCGGCCGCCACGGTGGTGAAGGTGGATGACACCGCGCCCGGTATCGGCGAAGGCAAGGCAGCCGGAACCTGGACGATCGGCATCGCGCTGACTGGCAATGCCGTCGGCCTGTCGGCTGAGGAGCTGGCGGCGCTGCCATCAGCTGAGCGCTCCCGCCTGCGCGAGCAGGCTGCGACCGAACTCCGCGATGCCGACATGGTGATCGACAGCATCGCCGATCTGCCACAGGCGGTCGCAAAGATCGATGCGCGACTTGCCGCAGGAGAGCTGCCTACGCCGACCGCGCCGGACTGACCTCCGCAATGTAGATCACATCCCCCGTCGCCGTGTCCGGGCTGCCGGGCGCGGCCATGGCGACAACGTGGCCGTTGCCCTGCATCGCGATCCAGCTCGGTTCGGTCTGCGCGGCCTGCTTCGCTTGCTCGATCACATCGGCGGGAACGTTCGACCACAGCGACTGTTCGAGCACCCGGACACGATCCATTGCAGTTCTCCCATACATCGCTTGCTCAACGCCACATCAGCCACAGCGTTCCCACCATCAGCGTCAGTACGGTCAGCGGCGCGCCGACGCGGAAGTAGCTCCAGAAGCCGATCACCACGCCGCGCCGTGCAGCCTTTTCGACCACGATCAGGTTGGCGATCGAGCCAAGCACGGTAAAGTTGCCGGCGAGCGTGGACGCCATCGCGATCACCAGCCAGGCACGATCATGGTCCGGCAGCGCGGCGACGAACGGCTTCAGCAGCAGTACGGCGGGGACATTGCTGACCAGGTTGGAAAGAACCGCGGTGAGGATGCTGAGCATCGGCACAGTGGAGAGGTGCAGCCGTCCGACTGCCTGGACCACCTGCGGCGTCAGCAGCTCGTGTTCGGCGCCCGCCACGATGATGAACAGCCCCGCGAACATCAGCAGCAGCGACCAGTCGATTTCGGCATAGACCCGTGCGCTCTTGACCCGCCGGGTCAGCAGCAACAGCGCGCCGATGATGATCGCCGCCTTGGCCGGCGGCTGTCCGGCGAAGAACAGCGCGACCACCAACGCCGTCGCCAACAGCGAGCGGATCATCAGCACATGGTTGACCCGCAGTCGCGTCGTGCGCACTTCCAGCGCGCCGCCGGTCAGGTCGGCGCGATGCAGCACCGCCAGCAGCGCTATGGTCAGCAGCAGACCCAGCAACGCCACCGGCGCCAGGGCGGCGGTGAACTCAGGGTACGGGATCCGCGAGAAGCTGCCGATCATCATGTTCTGCGGGTTGCCGGTGATCGTTGCCGTCGAACCGACATTCGACGCCATCGCTACCGCCAACAGATACGGCACCGGATTGCGCTTGAGGCTGAGCGTCAGCTCGAGCACCAGCGGCGCCATCACCAGACAGATCGCGTCGTTCACCAGGAAGGCCGAGAAAGCGCCGGATACCGCCACGATGGCCGTCAGCAGCAGCAACGGCCGGTGCATGCGCCGCATCACCCAGGCGTTCACCAGCGCGAAGAAACCCGAGATGCGCAGGTTGGCGACCACGATCATCATGCCGAGCAGCAGCGTGATGGTGGCTGGATCGATCGCCTGGTAGGCCTGCTGTAGTGAGACAGCGCCGGACACCACCATCAGGCACGCGCCAACCAATGCCACACCCGCGCGATCGATCGACAGGCCGGGCACCTTGCCGATCGCCAGCGCAAGATAGCTCGCCGCGAAGATCACGATCGCGGCAAGATGGCGGGCTGCCGCGTCTTGTTCTGGCATGATCCACGGCAGCGCTGCCGTGGCGAGTGCCAGCAGCAGCAGAAGCCCGACCGCGGTCAGGCTCGCAAGCGACCACCATCGCGCGGTCATTCAGTGGTTGGGCCACAGCCCCGGAGTCGCAACCTCCAGCGAGTTGCCGTCCGGATCGCGGAAATACAGGCTGGTGCCGCCGCGCGCCCAATGAATGCGGCTCTCCACCGCGATGCCTTCGCGCCGCAGGTGTTCTTCCCACGCGGCGAGCTCGCCGAACGGGATGGCGAAGCAGAGATGCAGTTCGCCGCTGCCGTGATGTGGCGGGATGAAGCCGCCTGGGACCGGGGCCGGTTCATCGGTGCTGCCGTGACGGAACAGCAGCAGCACCTGGCTGCCTGGCACGCCGAGCGCGCACATGCGGCCGTCGTGTACGAAACGCTCGAAACCGAACACGCGCTGGTAGAAGTCACACGCGCGGTCCAGATCGACGACGTAGAGCGAGGTTTCCAGTACTGAGCTCACCCTGGGGACGGACGACATCGGCTTCTCCCGGTCCACGGCCTCTCGCATAGCTGGTTCCGGTGCTATACTGCGGCAAGCACAGGGAATCGAGCCATGCCAGCCCATTTCGATCTGTTGATCCGCCATGGCACCTGCGTCCTGCCCTGGGGTACCGAGGCCACCGATGTCGGCGTGCGCAACGGCCGTATCGCTGCGCTCGGTGTCACCGCGGACGCCGCGGCGGATGAAACGATCGACGCCAAGGGGCTGCACGTGCTGCCTGGCCTGATCGATCCGCACGTGCATCTGCGCGATCCTGGCGACAAGGCGGTGGAGTCGATTCCCACCGGGACACGCGCCGCGGTGCTGGGTGGGCTGGCGGCGGTTTTCGACATGCCGAACACCTCGCCGTCGATCGTCGATGCCGAGAAGCTGGCGTGGAAGCAGGAATACGTCGAGCGTGAATCCTGGTGCGACATCGGGCTTTATGTCGGCGGTACCAAGCAGAACATCCCCGAACTCGCCAAGCTGGAGCTTGGCCGCGGCGTGTGTGGCATCAAGATCTTCGCCGGCAGCTCGACCGGCGATCTGATGGTGGAGGATGACGAACACCTGGAGCGCGTCATGCGGTCGGGCCGTCGGCGCATCGCGTATCACTCCGAGGATGAATATCGGCTGCAGGAGCGCAGGCCGTTGTTCAAGACCGGCGATCCGTATCGCCGGCACATGGAATGGCGCGACGAGGAGACAGCGTTCCTTGGCACGCGACGGTTGATGGCGCTGGCGCGTGCCACCGGCAGAGCGGCGCATATTCTGCATGTCTCCACCGCGGAGGAACTCGACTACCTGAAGGACTTCCGCGATCTCGCGACCTGCGAGGTGCTGCTGAATCACCTCACGCAGGTGGCACCGGATTGCTACGACACGCTGAAGGGGTTCGGCGTGATGAATCCGCCGATCCGCGGACCGCGCCATCTCGAGGCCGCGTGGCGCGCGATCAACGACGGCACGGTCGATACGGTGGGATCCGATCATGCACCGCACGCCCGCGACAAGAAGCTGCTGCCGTGGCCGGATTGTCCAGCCGGGCTGACCGGCGTGCAGACGATCGTTCCGGTGATGCTGAACCATGTTAACGCCGGCCGTCTGCCGCTGAGCCGTATGGTCGATCTGATGTGCGCCGGTCCGGCGCGGGTCTACGGCGTGGTCGGCAAAGGCCGGCTCGCCGCGGGCTACGATGCGGACTTCACGCTGGTGGACCTGCAGCGTCGCCGGCGCATCGAAGAATCGTGGATCGTCTCGCCTTGCGGCTGGACGCCGTTCGCCGGCATGGACGTCACCGGTTGGCCGGTTGGCGTAATCGTGCGCGGCCGGACCGTGATGCGCGAGGATGAAGTGCTGGGAAGCCCAATCGGAAGGCTGGTGCGTTTTGGATAAGTCGGCATGAGCCGCGATGGGTTTCGCGCCGCTCAACCCATCCTACAGACTATCAGCGATCCGGTGCCATCGTAGGATGGGCAGAGCGGAGCGAAACCCGTCGCTCATGTTCTACGCAGCCGCGCGCACCGGTTGTACCGCGGCCTTCACCATGTCGGCGCCCTTCTCGGCGATCATGATCACCGCGGCATTGGTGTTGCCCGACACCAGCGTCGGCATGATCGAAGCGTCGATCACCCGCAGCCCGCCGATCCCATGCACCCGCAGCTCGTCGTCCACCACCGCCATCGGATCGTGCCCCATCTTGCACGTGCCGGTGACGTGATACGTCGTCTGGCCGTTCATCCGCGCGAAGTCCAGCCATTCATCGTCGGTCTGCACCTTGTCGCCGGGGTTCATTTCGAACGCCCGGTACATATCCAGCACCGGATTGTCGACGATGCGCCGGCCGATCTTCATCCCCTCGACGATGGTGCGGCGATCCAGCTCCTCGGACAGGAAATTCGGCCGGATCGCCGGCGCCGCCAGCGGATCGGCCGACCTGGCGTGGATCGATCCCTTCGATTCCGGCGAGCACTGATACGCCGTCAGTGTCATGCCCGGCTGGCGATCCAGGATGCGCGTCTGCGCGGTCGAGTAGCTGGCGTGTGCAAAGTGGAACTGAACGTCCGGTTCTTCCAGTTCCGGCCGCGTCTTGACGAAGCCATAGACGATGCCGGCGGTGAAGGTCAGCACGCCGCGCTGCTGCGTGTAATACTTGATGATCTCCTTGGCGAACGACAGGCCGCGCGTCTGCTCGTTCAGGGTGATTGGCAGCTTCACCCGCCAGTTCATCCGCGGTGCGAAGTGGTCGCGGTAGTTCTCGCCGACGCCACGCAGCTCGTGCTTCACCTCGATGCCGAGCGACTGCAGCAGTTCCGGCTGGCCGATGCCCGACAACTCCAGCACGTGCGGCGACTTCACCGCCCCCGCGGCCAGGATCACCTCGGCGCCGCAGCGCGCCTGGTGCGTCTGGCCGTGCTGGCGATATTCCACGCCGACGGCGCGCTTGCCATCCAGCAGGATGCAGGTCGTGTAGGCCTCGGTTTCGATGCGCAGGTTCGGGCGGCCGCGCGCGGGATCGAGGAACGCGCGTGCGGTGGACCAGCGACGGCCCTTCTTCTGGGTCACCTGGTAGTAGCCGAAGCCTTCCTGACTGCCGTTGTTGTAGTCAGGGTTGCGCGGATAGCCTTCGGCCGCTGCGGCGTCGATGAATGCATCGAGCAGTTCGGCGCGCTCGATCATGTTGGCGACGTTCAGCAGGCCGCCGCGGCCGCGCGTCTCGTCGCCACCGGGTTCGAAATGCTCCGATTTGCGAAAATACGGCAGCACCGAGTCGTACGACCAGCCGCGATTGCCGAATTGCGCCCAGGTGTTGTAGTCGAGCGGATTGCCGCGCACGTACAGCATGCCGTTGATCGAACTCGACCCGCCGAGGGTCTTGCCACGCGGAATCGGGATCGACCGGCCGTTGACGTTGTCCTCCGGCTCGGTGGCAAAATTCCAGTTGTAGCGCGGGCTGTTCAGCAGCTTGGTGAAGCCGACCGGGATGTTGATCCACATGGAATCGTCCTTCGGCCCGGCTTCCAGCAGCAGGACCCTGGTGCGCGGATCCTCGCTGAGCCGATGCGCCAGCACGCAGCCCGCCGAACCGGCGCCGATGATGATGTAGTCATACTCCGCCATGATCGTTCCCCCTGGACCGCCGATGCTACCGGGTGACGCAGCTTGCCTCAACACGACGTGCGGGCGAGGATACGGCGGGAACGGGAAACAGTGCGATTTTCCATCTATAGCCTGATGCGTCACGCCGTGGGCGGCAACGCCTGGCCGCAACAGTGGCGCACGCCGGAGCCGCGCGCGGCCTACGACGTGGTGATCGTCGGCGCCGGCGGCCACGGCCTCGCCACAGCGTACTACCTTGCCAAGGAGTACGGGGTTCGCAATGTTGCGGTGCTGGAACGCGGCTGGCTCGGCGGCGGCAACACCGGACGCAACACCACGGTCATCCGCTCCAACTATCTGTGGGACGAGAGTGCCGCACTGTATGAACATGCGCTGAAGCTGTGGGAGGGTCTGGCGCAGGAGCTGAACTATAACGTCATGTACTCGCCGCGCGGCGTGATGATGCTGGCACATTCGGTGCACGAGGTGCAGGTGTTCAAGCGCCATGTGCATGCCAACCGGTTGAACGGCATCGACAACGAATGGCTGACGCCCGAGCAGGCAAAGGCGTTCTGTCCGCCGCTGAACATTTCCTCCGGTTTGCGCCACCCGATTCTGGGCGCCGCGTTGCAGCGCCGCGGCGGCGTTGCGCGGCATGATGCGGTGGCCTGGGGCTATGCGCGTGGCGCGAGCGCACTCGGCGTCGATATCATCCAGAACTGCGAGGTCACCGCGATAAGCCGCGCACCGTCCGGTGCGGTGAACGCGGTGGAGACGACGCGCGGGCGCATCGCGGCTAAGCGGGTGGCTGTGGTGGCGGCAGGTCATACCAGCGTGGTGATGGCCATGGCCGGCGTGCGCATGCCGCTGGAGAGCTATCCGCTACAGGCGCTGGTATCGGAACCGGTGAAGCCGGTACTGCCCTGCGTGGTGATGTCGAATGGCATCCACGCATACATCTCGCAGTCAGATAAGGGCGAACTGGTGATCGGCGCCGCGACCGACGCCTATGTGTCGTACAGCCAGGCCGGTGGCCTGCACATCGCCGAACATACATTGGAGGCGATCTGCGAACTGTTCCCGATATTCCGCCGCCTGCGCATGCTGCGCAACTGGGGCGGTATCGTCGATGTCACACCGGATCGCTCGCCGATCATCGGACCGACGCCGGTGCCAGGGCTTTATGTAAACTGCGGCTGGGGCACTGGTGGTTTCAAGGCCACGCCCGGCTCGGGGCATGTGTTCGCCGCGACGGTTGCGCGCGGCCAGCCGCATCCTATCGCCGCACCATTCTCGCTGGATCGGTTCCGCACCGGCCGACTGATCGACGAGGCCGCTGCCGCGGCCGTGGCGCACTGATGCTGCTGATTGCCTGTCCCTGGTGCGGCACGCGGCCGGAGAACGAATTCCGCTATGGCGGCGAGGCGCACATTGCTCGCCCGCAAGATCCCGCGTCGGCGGACGACGCGGCATGGGCTGACTTCCTCTACATGCGCAGCAATCGCAAGGGCATACACGCCGAGCGCTGGCGCCACGCGCATGGTTGCGGCCGCTTCTTCAACTGCGTGCGCGATACAGTCAGCGATCGCATCAGCGCCACTTATAAGCCGGACGAGATGCCGCCAAGATGACGGGTGCGTTTCGCACGCTCAACGGTGGCCGCATCGATCGCATGCAACCGCTCGCGTTCAGCTTCGATGGTAGGCGATATACCGGGTGCCAAGGCGACACGCTGGCTTCGGCGCTGCTGGCCAATGGCGTGCACCTGGTCGGCCGTTCGTTCAAGTATCACCGGCCGCGCGGCATCATGTCCGCCGGATCGGAGGAACCCAACGCGCTGGTAACGATTGATCGTGGCGCTGGGCGCGTCACGCCGAACCTGCGGGTAACCCAGCTTGAATTGCACGAAGGCATGCGGGTTCGCAGCCAGAACCGTTTCCCCTCGCTTGCCTGGGATCTCGGTGCGGTGAGCAATGCGATCGCACCGCTGTTTCCTGCCGGGTTCTACTACAAGACCTTCATGTGGCCGCGCGCATTCTGGCGGCATCTGTACGAGCCTGCGATCCGTGCGGCTGCGGGTCTGGGGCGCGCGCCGACTGCGCCAGACCCTGATCGCTATCTGCATCATTACGCACATTGCGACGTGCTGGTGATCGGAGCCGGCCCCGCTGGTCTGGCCGCCG
>DASXNR010000304.1:0-4518 GCA_036494925.1 Acetobacteraceae bacterium | reverse complement strand
TCTGACCCGGTGATAAGCGGGTGTTATCGGGAGGCCGGGCGGTACTCTGCCAGCAATATAGCTGCTGTTGAGACGCAAGATTCAAGCGGCAGTGCTCTGTCGGCGGCCTCGCGATAGTCAAGCAACTGGATGTCTGAAATGCGGGACCGGAGCAGAATACCTCCTTCCGTGCCCGAGCATCCGGGTCGTGCCATAAGTGGTCGTGCTCAAAGCGGCGGAACCCCCGACCTTTCGTCGTGGCATGCCGCCATGGCGTGAAATGCTGCACAGGCCCAAACATCTCGTCCCTCAACGTGCCGGCTCCGGACAGTTGCAGTAGATCGCGTTGCGCTGCCCTTCCGATTCCGCCACCGTCGCGAAGGTCAGCGCGCCGTTCGGTCCCGCCACAGCGACCGAATTGAGTGCGAAACGACCGATCAACTCGCCCTGCGGCAGCGTTTCGCCCATCGCCGCGACCCGCCGGATATCGCCTGCGGGCCCCGCGAAGGCGGCGAGCGGCCCAGGCCCGCCATCGAGGGCCGCGATGAACGCCGTCACTCCGCCTGGCCCCACTGTCGGCCAGGGACCGAACCCCGCATAGCGGCCGCCGCCGGGCGCTGGCGCTCCCTCGACGGCGATCTCGTCCAGACCCTCGGGCCCAGTCCGCAGCACTGCCTCGCGGGTGGCGCCGTCCTTGCCGAGATAAGCCCCGAAGGCGATCGCGTCCTCGTTGTCGATCGCCACGCGCTCGGAGAAGCGCAGGATCATCGCCCCACCCGGCGCCCGGTCGCCAGTTCCGACCAGCAGACGCAGATCGCGCGCACCGGCAACAAAAATGCCGCCGAGCGCCGGGCCCTTGAAGATCGCGGCAGGAAAGGCGATGACGCCGCTGTTGTTCAACGCCGGCTCGCCGATCTTGTCCATCACCCCGCCGATGCGCAACAGCCGGTCGCCTTCCGCCACCAGCCGCTGCAGCCGCCGGCCATTCCAGAAATACAGCACGTCCAGCATGTCGCGTCCGCGCCGCACATCGGCAACGAAAGCCAGCTCGTCGTTGTCGTTCAGCGCCGGGGCGTCGAACCCCACCAGGACACCGGCAGGCACACCCGGAGCGTCGTCGCCGGCAAGCGCGATGGCCTGCAACCCATCCGCGCCGGCGAAGAAGACCCCCTCGGTCGCCCGTCCGCCGGCGATCTGCGCGTCGAACGCCACATGCCCGGCGCTGTTCAGCGACGGCAGCGGATGCGCCCCAAACTCCGCGAGCGTGCCGCCTCCCGGCAAGCCGTCGCCGAACGCCGCCACCTTTGTCACATGCCCGGCTTCGGCGAGGAAGATGCCCTCGCGCGACGGCGATCGCAGCAAGGTCGCGTAAAAGGCAACCTGACCGCGCGCGTTGACCGGCGCTACGATCGGCTGCGCAGTGACGTCGAACCGATCGAAGCGGCCGCCGCCCGGTGCTGTCAGGCCGGAGCGGACCACGGCGCGCAATGCGCCCTCTTCGGACACTGCAGCGACCGTTGGTTCCGCTGCCACCCGCCGTGACGGCTGGGCCGGTGCCGTGGACGGCGTCGACGGCGCGACCCACAGAACAGCGGCCCACAAGCCCGCCACTGCCGCACCCGCAACCAGCAGGCGTTGCCAAGCCGCTGCCAACAACACCGCTCAGTTACCCAGCATGCCGGCCTTCAGTGTAGACACGTCATGGCGCAGCATCTCGATGTAGCTGTCGGCCTCGCCACCGGCGGGGGAGAGCGAATCACCGTAGAGCGTGCCGCCGATCACCGCACCGGTTTCACCGGCGATGCGCTGCATGGCCCGCGGATCGGTGATGCTGTCGAGAAACAGCGCCTTCACGTGTTCGGCCCGGATCTGCCGCGCCAGCTTCGCCAGCTCCGCCGCCGAGGGCTCGCTCTTATTCGTCCAACCGTTCACCGCCAGCAACGTGATGCCGTAGGCGTTGGCGACGTACTCCAGTGAATCGTGCGACGCCAGCACGCGCCGCTTGCCCGCCGGCACCGCCGCCATCTCCTTGCGCGCCCAGTCGTCGACCGCCTGGATCTGCGCCGTATAGGCCGCCGCATGCGCCCCGTAGTCCGCGGCGCCGGCAGGATCGAGGCGCGCCAGCGCAGCGGCGATGTTGCGCACGTAAATGACACCGTTGCGCGGATCAAGCCAGGCGTGCTGGTCGATCGCCGCGGGGAGTTGCCTGCCGGAAACCGGATGCTCCTCCTCCGCGGTCAAAGTCCGCACATTGCGGGTAACGACGACCTTCGTGCCCTTGAAGAGGGCCTGCTTGAGCAGGGGCTCCAGCCACGGCTCGAACTCTTCGTTGAGGTCGTTGATAAATACGGCGCGTGCCGAAGCGACTGTCGCGACGTCGGCTGCGGTCGGCTGGTACAGCTCACAATCTCCGCCGGTCCCGACGATGGTCTTTATGTCGATGCGATCACCACCAACATTGGCCAGCATATTACCAATGACGCTGAACGTCGCGACCACCGGGATCCGATCTCCGGCGTGCGCCGGGCGCGCCAGCAGCACGGTAACGAGCGCGACAATAAAACGAAGCATCAAGCCTCCCGCCCGATAATCGGTGCCATGCGGCGCCAGGAGCTGGTGGCGAGGAAGGAGATTCCAAAGAGCAATCCCGCTACCAACACGATCGCCGGACCGGAGGGCAGATTGCGGTGATAGGAAACCAGCAATCCCGCAATCGAAGCCGCCAGTCCGAAGCCGGTGGCCAGCGCCATCGACGCCGCTACCCCCAACCCCCAGCACCGCGCCGCGGCTGCCGGCAGCAACATCGGCCCTACCGCGAGCAATGTGCCGAACGCCTGGAAATTCGCTACCAGCGCCAGAACCACCATCGCCAGGAACGCTGCGCCGTATGGCGCGCGCGTACCCGCGGCGCGAAGAAAGGCTGGATCGAACCCACTCACTGCCAGTGGCCGATACAATACCGCGATCACCAGCACGATGACGCTGCTTGCAGTGGCAATCTGCAGCAGCGCGCGCTGGTCGATCGCCAGCACAGTGCCGAACAACACGCGCATGACGTCGACATTGCTGCCCCGCCACGCCACGAGAACGACGCCGAGCGAGAGGGCGACCAGATAGAACGCCACCAGTCCGGCATCGCGCCGCGTCCGCTCGCCGGTGATCAGCCCAGCCAGCGCCGCCACGGCAAACCCGCTCGCCAGCCCGCCCAGCGACAGCCACGTCGGCGACGGACCGGCATAGAGAAACCCGATCGCCGCGCCGGGCATCACCGCATGTCCAAGCACGTCGCCGTCGAGGCTCATCCGCCGCAGCACGAGCAGCGTTCCGACAGCCCCGTTGGTCAGCGCCAGCGCCAGACAGGCCACCAGCGCCGCGCGCATGAAGGCGAGCGTCTCGAACGGTTCCACGATCAGCGCATGCGCCGACATCACGCCGCCATCGCCGGCAACGCCACCGCTGTCGCACCCCAGGCGACGCAGCGTCGAGCCAATACCAGGGTCGATGGAAAGTGCGCCCGCACCAGGTCGAGATCATGCAGCACCGCGATCACGGTCCTACCCTCGCGGTGCCACCGCGTGACCTGATCGAGCAGTACTGAGATCGTCTGCATATCGACCGCGGCGAATGGCTCGTCGAGCAGAATAACCGCAGCGTTCTGCAGAATGAGGCGCGCGAACAGCGCTCGCTGCAATTCGCCAACCGAGATCTCGCCAATAGGCTGCCCGAGCCGTCCCGCCAGTCCCACAGTCTCCGCCACCGCCGCGGCGCGCGTCCGCAGCGCAGCCCCAGGAGAGCGGAACGCGCCGAACTCGTGCCAGGCGCCCAGCGTGATCAGTTCCGATACCGTAAGTGGGTATTCGCGATCGATCGCCGCAAGCTGTGGCAGATACGCCAGTCGCTGCCGCGCAGGGCGATCCACCGCCCCGGCGGCGAGCCGTTTCACGCCTGCGATCGCGGCGAGGAGCGTGCTCTTGCCGGCCCCGTTCGCCCCGACAACGGCGGTCAGGCTGCCCGAAGCGAACTCTCCGCTCACGGCCTCCAATGCTATTCGCCGCCCATAGCGCACCGTGACATCGCGCAGCCGGATGCGGCCGTCAGCCTCCGCATAGCGACGGAGCAAAACCGCATCCTCCCGATCTGGCTGCCGCGAGCGTGGTATAATCTTGCAAAATACGCCATTCTAGGGGCAAGTTTACCATCGCAACCGGAATACGGAACGAGGTGAGGGAGGAGCAACCATGAGGATCGCCGGACTAGCCGCGTTCATAGGCATCTCGGTCTTGTCGCTGTCGCTACAGTCGGCGCCCGCCTCGGCCCAGGCCGACTGCAAGGCCGTCGTCCAGCCCTCGCCTTTTGGTCCGGACGATCAGACCGGCGCGACTAACCGCATCACTCCCGCCGTCACCAAGGCCGCCGCCGCCGAGATTCAGACTGGCGTCGTCACCTCCATGGCCAACCCCCTCGTGGACGGCATACCGCTCTTCGGCACCCGCTTCAGCAAGACGATCCTCAGCAGCTTCGCCACGATGCCGGGCGCGG
>DASXNR010000303.1:0-10770 GCA_036494925.1 Acetobacteraceae bacterium | reverse complement strand
TGGGAGGGTGTCCTGGCCCTGCCGCTGATCGGCACTCTCGACAGTGCGCGCACCCAGATCGTCATGGAGAACCTGCTGCAGCGCATTGTCACCTCGGGGGCGGAGATCGCGATCATCGACATAACCGGCGTGCCCACGGTCGATACCCTGGTCGCGCAGCACCTGATCAAGACCATCTCGGCCGCCCGGCTCATGGGCGCCGACTGCATCCTGAGCGGCATCCGTCCGCAGATCGCCCAGACCATTGTGCATCTCGGCCTGGAGCTTAACGTGGTTTCCAAGGCAACCATGGCCGATGCGCTGGCGCTGGCGTTGCGGCGGGCGGGCAAGACCGTCGTCAACCGGGAACCCGCCGGCACGCCGGGGAGCTAGGGGATGGGCGAAATCCCCATCCTGAAGATCGGCGACTGCCTGTTGGTCTCGATCCATGTCGATATGCACGACCGGCTAGCGCTCGCGCTACAGGACGACCTGACCGAGCGCATCGTCGTCGATCGCGCGCACGGCGTGATGATCGACATCTCCGCTCTCGAGATCGTCGACTCCTTCATCGGCCGCATGCTGAACAATATCGCGGCGATGTCGCGTGTCCTGGACGCGGTGACCGTTGTCGTCGGCATGCGTCCGGCGGTGGCGATCACGCTGGTCGAGCTCGGCCTGGGGCTGACCGGTGTGCGCACCGCGCTGAACGTGGACAAGGGACTTGCACTGATCCGGCGCATTATCGACGGTCCGGAGCGCAACGATGCCGACCGAAACCGATGAAACGATGCCGCTCCGCACCTCGGATGATGTGGTGAGGGTGCGGCAGGCGGTCCGGGCGCGCGCCGTTTCCGCCGGCTTCAGCCTGGTGGACCAGACCAAGATCGTTACCGCGGCGAGCGAGATCGGCCGCAACACGGTGGATTACGGCGGCGGCGGCACACTGCGTATCGAGGTGGTGAACAACGGCCGACGTCGCGGCGTGCGCCTGACCTTCGCGGACCAGGGTCCGGGCATCGCCGATCTCGCGTTGGCGATGAAGGACGGCTATACGTCCGGCGGCGGGCTGGGGCTCGGGCTCGGCGGCGCCAAACGCCTATGCAACGAGTTCGATATCCAATCTGCGCCGGGGCAAGGCACCGTCGTCACTCTGGCGCGTTGGACATAGCATGTTCACCGCCGTTGCCGACCCAAGCCAGGTCGCCGAGGCCCGCAGGCTGGTAAGCGCTCTGGCCGGACGCATCGGGCTGCCGCGCGCGCGCATCGATCAGATCGCCATCGTCGTCACCGAGCTTGCCACCAACATTCTGAAGCACGGTGGTGGCGGCCATATTCACGCCGTCCGCTGCGACGACGCCGAAGGCACCGGTCTGGAACTGCTGGCGCTGGATCGTGGCCCGGGCATGGCCGACGTCAACCGCTGCATGCAGGATGGCTACTCGACCGCCGGCAGCCTGGGCAACGGCCTCGGAGCGATAGCGCGGCTCGCGGACACGATCCGAATCTATTCGCAGCCCGGCCAGGGATCCGCGATCATGGTCCGGTTCATCGAACGTCCCCCGCCGGGCGCACGGACGCTGCTCGGCGCTGTGCTGGCGGTGTATCCGGGCGAGCAGGTATGCGGCGACGACTGGACCTGGAAGGATACGGTGAACGGCCGCACCGTCATGCTGGTCGATGGCTCCGGCCACGGCATGGAAGCCGCCCGTGCCGCCGACATTGCCATACGCGCGTTCTCACAGGATGCCGATGCGACCTGCGAGGCCCTCGTCGAACGAATCCACCGCACGCTCGCGCCGACGCGTGGCGCCGCTCTGGCGGTGGCGCGCATCGACACCGCAGCGCGCGTCGTCCGCTTCGTCGGGCTCGGCAATATCAGCGCCGTGCTGGTCAACGGAGGGAAGGCGCGCCACATGGTCTCCCACAACGGAACAGCAGGGCACGTGGCCCCGCGGATCCGCGAATTCACCTACGAATTCAGCGGCGAGCCGCTGGTGATCATGCATTCCGATGGGCTGACCAGCCGTTGGGATCTTGCCGGCTATCCGGGGCTCGCGGCCCAACATCCCTCGCTGGTCGCCGGCGTGCTGCTGCGCGATAACCGGCGGGGTCGCGACGATGCCTCGGTGGTCGCGATGCGCGCCGTGCCATAAAAGGACGCCATGGACATCTGCCTGCTGCAGGTCGTGATCGCCGTCGAGACGGACATAGTGCTGGTCCGCAGCCGGACCCGGCGGCTCGCGGAACTGATCGGCTTCGATGCGCAGGACCAGACGCGGATCACCACCGCGGTTTCGGAAATCGCACGCAACGCCTACGAGTACGCGCGCGGCGGCCATATCGAGTTCCGTCTCTCCGGCGATCCGCCGGCACAGAGCTTTGTGATCGTGGTGCGGGATCGAGGTCCTGGTATCGCCGATCTGCCCGCGGTTCTGGCCGGCTCGCACAAGTCCGCGACCGGGATGGGCATCGGGCTTCTGGGCGCCCGGCGACTGATGGATGCGTTCGATATCAGTTCGAGACCCGGCGAGGGTACGATGGTGCGAATGGGCAAGGCGCTGCCGCGGCGTGCGCCGGCCATCACGCCCGCACTCCTCAGCCGCATCATGAACACGCTCGCCTCGGACGGACCCGCCGACGCGATGGCCGAGATCGGCCGGCAGAATCAGCAGATCCTGCTCCAGCTCGACGAACTGCAGTCGCGTCAGGACGATCTGCAGCGGGTCAACCAGGAGCTGCAGGACACCAACCGCGGCGTGGTTGCACTGTATGCCGAGCTCGACGAGCGGGCCGATCATCTGCGTCGCGCGGACGAGCTGAAGTCGAAATTCCTCTCGCATATGAGTCACGAATTCCGCACGCCGCTCAACTCGATCCTGGCGCTGTCGCGGCTTCTGCTGTCGCGCAGCGACGGCGGGCTGACCGCCGAGCAGGAGACGCAGATCCGCTTCATCCGCAAGGCGGCTGAGAATCTGACCGAGCTGGTCGACGATCTGTTGGACCTCGCCAAGGTCGAGGCAGGCAAGACGGTGATCGTGGCGTCGCCGTTCACCGCGGCATCGCTGTTCGGCGCGCTGCGCGGCATGTTGCGGCCGTTGCTGATTGGCGACGCGGTCGCGCTGGTATTCGAAGACCCCAGCGAGTTGCCGCCGCTCGATACGGACGAGGCGAAGGTTTCGCAGATACTGCGTAATTTCATTTCAAATGCGATCAAGTTCACCGAACGCGGCGAAGTACGCGTATGGGCCACAGCCGATCCCGTCGCCGACACCGTGAGCCTCCACGTGCGCGATACCGGCATCGGTATCGCCGCCGCCGACATCGATACCATCTTCCAGGAGTTCGGCCAGATTGCCCATCCGCTGCAGGGCCGCGTGAAGGGGACCGGCCTCGGCTTGCCGCTGGCGAAGAAGCTGGCCGAATTGCTCGGCGGCAGGATCACCGTCGAGAGCACGCCCGGGGAAGGCTCCACGTTCTCTGTGACGCTGCCGCGGATCTATCCTGTCGCCGAGTCGTCGGATGTCGATCAGGACTGGACCCTGGAGAACGGTCGCATACCGGTGCTGTTGGTGGAGGACGATCCGGCGGATGCGCTGGCGATCGAACTGCTGCTTGCCGACTCGATCTACCAGCCGCTGCACGCCCGGTCGGTCCGCGATGCCAGGCGTGCAATGCAGGCGGTAAAGCCCGAGGCTATCCTGCTCGATATCATGCTGCTGGGTGACGAGAGCTGGCGGCTTCTGTTGGAAGTGCGCAGCCACGACGCCAGCGCCGACATCCCGCTGATCGTCACATCCTCTACCGGCGAGGCGCGCAAGGCGGTGCACCTTGGCGCTGACGAGTACCTGGACAAGCCGGTCGATGGCGAAAGATTGATCGAAGTTCTCGACCGTGTGACCGGACGCCGTTCGCTGACGCAGGTGTTGTTGGTAGATGACGAAGAGGTTACGCACTATGTGGTGCGTCAGCTGTTGCCGCGTGCGCATTATCGGCTTTGGATCACAACTGACGGACGGACCGCATTGGATCGTCTGGTTGAACAGCGCCCGGACGTCGTCTTGCTCGATCTCAACATGCCTGGGATGAGCGGATTCGAGGTGCTGCGACACTTGCGGATGGATGCCTCGCTCGCCGATCTGCCGGTCATCGTGTTGACTTCGACGATTCTGCGGCCGGAAGAACGCGCCTCGTTGCACGGTTGTTCGCTGATCCTGTCGAAATCCGACCTTGCACCCGACGTACTGGCCGGTGCCATCAGCGGCGTGCTGCGGGTCGATGCGCCCGTCGGCACCGCATGAGCGATACGAACGCCAACATTCTTGTCGTCGATGACGATGACGGCAGTCGTTATCTGAAGGCACATGTATTGCGCAAACACGGTTATCGTGTCGCCGAAGCCTCGACCGGCATGGCGGCAATCGAACAATGTTGTGCGATCGCCCCGGACCTGGTTCTGCTGGACGTGATGCTGCCCGACATCAACGGTGTCGAGATAAGCCGGCGGATCAAGGCAACGCATCCCGGAATTGCCGTGCTGCAGACCTCCGCCGCGGTCACGAGCTCGCACGATCGTGCGTTGGCGCTGGAAGGTGGGGCGGATGGGTTCCTGGTGGAGCCAATTGAACCGGAGGAACTGCTGGCGACCGCACAGGCCTTGTTGCGGATGCGCGGCGCCGAGCAGGCACTGCGCCGAATGAATGAGAGCCTGGAGCTGCTGGTCGCCGAGCGTACCCGCGAACTCACCGAGGCCAACCGGCGACTGGAGATTGAAAGCGCCGAGCGCCGCAAGACCGAGGAGGTGCTGTGGCACACCCAGAAGCTTGAGGCGGTCGGCCAGCTCACCGGCGGTATCGCCCACGACTTCAACAATCTGCTTGCGGTCATCGTCGGCAGCGTGGAGATGATCCGCCTGGCCTTTGACGCAGGCGGCGACCTGCCGCGGGCCAAGATCCTGCGACTGCTCAAGGCGTCCGAGACGGCGACCAGCCGGGCCACAAAACTGACCCAGCAACTTCTCGCGTTTGCCCGCCGCAGCACGTTCAAACTCGATATCGTTTCGCTGGACGAGGTGCTGGTTGCGTGCGAGCCGTTCCTGCGGCGTGCTCTGGGGGACGCGAACGTTCTCGACCTGACTTTCGGACCGGACCTTTGGCCCTCGCGGATCGATGCGTCGCAGTTCGAGGCGGCGATCCTGAACCTTGTCGTCAATGCCCGCGATGCGATGCCACTCGGCGGGCGAGTGGAGATCGCGACCTGCAACGTCGTGATCGATGCGGCTGAGGCGCGGCGTTCACCTGACCTGACCGCCGGTGCCTATGTGATGGTGCGCGTCACCGATAACGGCATCGGCATGGATCGCGCCGTGGCGGCGCACGCATTCGAGCCGTTCTTCACCACCAAGGAGGTCGGCAAGGGTACCGGCCTCGGGCTCAGCCAGGTCTATGGCTTCATCAAGCAGTCGGGCGGCCACGTGGTGATCGACTCCACCCCGGGGACCGGCACGACGTTCCGCCTCTATCTGCCGCGCTGCGACGCGGTGCGGCAGGCGAGCGATGGCGATACCAGGGTGCCGAGTCAGACGCCGACCGGACATGAGACGGTGCTCATTGTGGAGGACAATGCCGAAGTGCTGGAACTTGCGGTCGCGACGATCAGCGACCTGGGTTACCGGGTCTTGACCGCGTCGGATGGACCCTCGGCGCTCGGCATCGTGCAGGGCGGCGAAGTGATCGATCTGCTGTTCAGCGATGTCGTCATGCCAGGCGGCATGAACGGCTTCGAGCTGGTGAACAAGGCGCGCGCCATTCGGATCGGACTGAAGGCGCTGGTGACGTCAGGCTATGCCAACGTGCACCGCCCTGGCAGCGACCGGCCCGATGTGCCGCTGCTGCTGAAGCCGTACCGCCGCGGCGATCTCGCACAGTGCATCCGGATGGCGCTCGACCGCGCCTGATCTGCCCGGCATAGTCCGCTGACCAGCGAAACGGACACGCGGTCAGAACAATGGCTCAGCGCATCGGCATCGACATCGGCGGTACGTTCACCGACCTCGTTTCAGTTACGGCGGGTGGGCGCGTGATCACGCACAAGATCGCCTCCACGCCGCACGATTACGGCGACGGAATTCTCGATGGTCTACGCACGTTGCTGGCGTCTGACGGGGGGACGGTGGCGGACGTGCTGCATGGCACGACGATCGGATCCAACGCGATCCTGGAGGGAAAGGGTGCACGCACCGCGCTGATCACCACCAAGGGCTTTCGCGACATCCTGGAGATTCGCGACCTTCGCATGCCAGTGCTGTACGACCTGCACTGGACCAAGCCGCGCGCGCTGGTCGAGCGACGGTTGCGGCTCGAGGTGACCGAGAAGCTGCGCCCCGACGGCTCGGTTGCCATACCGCTCGATGTGACGAGCCTTGGTTCCGCAATCGACATGCTGCGCAAGGAGGGTGTGCAGAGCGTTGCGATCTGTCTGCTGCATTCC
Organism: Acetobacteraceae bacterium; assembly: GCA_036494925.1. Classification (GTDB taxonomy): domain Bacteria; phylum Pseudomonadota; class Alphaproteobacteria; order Acetobacterales; family Acetobacteraceae; genus JAMXLO01. The sequence continues at coordinate 4,302 of DASXNR010000303.1, read as the reverse complement.
TACGCCAATCCGGCCCACGAACGGGCGGTGGCCGCTGCGGTGCGCGCGGCGCTGCCGGACGTCGCAATATCGGTCAGCCACGAGATCCTGCCGGAGATCAAGGAATATCCGCGCACCAGCACGACGGTGATCAACGCCTATGTGCAGCCGGTGGTGCGCGCTTATGTGACATCACTGGTCGCGCGGCTGCGTGAACTCGGCATCGAGGCGCCGCTGCAGTTGATGCAGTCGAACGGCGGGTTGGCATCAGCCGAGTTCGCCGCGGTCGCACCGGCGCACATCATCGAAAGCGGCCCCGCGGCCGGCGTGGTGGGTGGTGCGGCACTGGCAGTACGGCTCGACGAACCGCGCGTCATCACATTCGACATGGGCGGCACCACGGCAAAGGCGGGCCTGGTCGAGAATGGCGAGGTGCTGCGCAGCGAAGCACTCGAAGTCGGTGCCGGCGTAATGGCGGGATCGCGATTGCTGGTCGGTGCCGGCTACCTGCTGAAGCTGCCGGCGATCGATCTTGCCGAGGTGGGCGCCGGCGGCGGGTCGATCTGCCGACTCGATGCGGGTGGTGCGCCGAAGGTCGGACCGGACAGTGCGGGGGCCGAACCGGGACCGGTATGCTATGGCCGCGGCGGCACCGCACCGACCATCACCGATTGCAACCTGGTGCTGGGCTATCTCGATCCTGACGGCCTGGTCGGCGGCGCGCTGAAACTCGATGCGGATGCGGCACGCGCGGCGATCGCGCGATCGCTGGCGGAGCCGCTGCATCGGTCGGTAGAGGAAGCGGCGTACGGCATGCTGCGGCTGGCATCGGCGTCGATGATGCGCGCGATCCGTGCGGTGTCGGTCGAGCGCGGTCGCGATCCACGGCAGTTCGCGCTGCTGGCATTCGGCGGCAACGGTCCGCTGTTCGCAGCCGCGATCGCCGCCGAGCTTGGCATCACGCGGGTGATCGTGCCGCCATTGCCCGGCGTGTTCAGCGCGTTCGGGCTGCTGGTCGCGGACACCGAGCATCACGCGACGCGCAGCCTGCGCATGCGTATCGACCAGGCCGACCACGTGCGGATTGCAACGGTGCTGCAGGAACTCGCGGCAACGGGGACGGAGCGCCTGACACGCGATGGGTTTCCACCGCAGCGGCAGCAGTTCCGCCTTGCCGCCCAGGCTCGTTATGTCGGCCAGTCAAGCGAGATCGAAGTGCGACTGACCGACGGAGGTTTTCCGCCCGACTTCGGCGAACTGTTTGGCGAGGCACACGAACGCAACTACGGCTTTCGCGCGCCGCGGGACGAGCCGGTGGAACTGATCGGTCTCTCGGTTATCGCGCGCGGCATGCCCGAGCGGCCGCGCCTGCCGGATGCCATTCCGCCGTCGTCGATCGTCGTGCCCGGCAACCGGCGGGCCTGGTTTCCCAACGAGGGCTGGGTGAACACAGCTGTGGTCGACCGTGCCGGACTGGCGTCGCACCCTCGCACCGGTCCACTGATCGTGCAGGAATACGACGCGACATGTCTGGTTCCGCGCGGTGTCGGTGCCACCCTCGATCCCTTCGGCAACATCCGACTGACCCGTACGGCTGCATGATGGCGGCGATTGCGGCCGCCGTCCGTCATGAGGTTAACTTTCCTATTCCATTCCGCCAGAAATCCTACGACACTGTCGTCTCACCGATTCGCCCGAACGGGATCACGTCCATGAAGCATGACGACATCTGGCGCGCGCTGGACACGCTCGCCGCCGAAAACGGCCTGTCCGCCTCCGGCCTCGCCAGACGCGCGGGATTGGATGCCACCACCTTCAACCGTTCGAAGCGCCGCATGCCGGACGGCCGCGCCCGCTGGCCCAGCACCGAGAGTGTCGCCAAGGTGCTGGACGCCACCGGTGCCAGCCTGGAGGCGTTCACCGCGCTGGTGTCCGGTGCGCGCGCGCTTGCCTCCAACGGTGCCTCCCGCAACGCGACGCGGCGAATTCCGCTGATCGGCTTCGCCCAGGCCGGCGGTGACGGGTTCTTCGACGATGGCGGCTACCCGGTCGGCGGCGGCTGGGACGAGGTCACGCTGCCGGAGATCGGTGATCCCAACACCTACGCGCTGGAAATCAGCGGCGATTCGATGGAGCCGGTGTTCCGCGACGGCGACATGGTCGTGGTCTCGCCCGCCGCACCGATCCGCCGCGGCGACCGCGTGGTGGTGCGCACCCTGCGCGGCGAAGTGATGACGAAGCAACTCGCCCGACGATCTGCCCGCCGCGTCGAACTGCGCAGCCTGAACCCCGCGCATCCCGACTACAGCTTCGAGCTGACCGAGGTTGCCTGGATGCACCGCATCATCTGGGCGAGCCAGTAACCGCGGGATTATTGTTTTGACCTTCCGAGGCGCCGCCGCATGATGCGGGGCCATCTGGAGACGTCGGCCATGCGCCTCGTTGTCTGGCTGTTTGCGGCCTACCTCGCCCTCGTGCCGGCGCACGCCGCCGACAGCGTCGACCTCACACTCGTCCTGGTCACCGACGTCTCGCGCAGCATCGACGATTCGGAGTTCAAACTGGAGAAGGAGGGCTATGCCGCGGCGTTCACCTCGCGCCAGGTGATCGAGGCGATCCAGGGCGGCAACATCGGCGCGATCGCCGTCGCCTACGTCGAGTTTGCCTCCAGCTTCGAGGTGCGCACGGTGCTGGACTGGGGCGTGATCCGCGACCAGGCGTCGGCGCAGGCATTCGCCGACAGGCTGGTGGCCGCGCCGCGCTCGTTCTGGGGCCGCACCGCGATCAGTTCCGGCATCGACCGTGGCGTGCAGTTGCTGGCGGAAAGCGGCTTCGAGACGCAGCGGCGGGTGATCGACGTATGCGGAGACGGCACCAACAACGCCGGCCGTGACGTGACGGAGGCGCGCGACGACGCCGTGAAGGCCGGAATCACCATCAACGGACTGGCGATCATCAATGACCATCCGGTGTCGTGGACCTACGCCCACGTCCAGCCGCCGGGCGGCCTGCCGAACTACTATCGGGAAAATGTCACTGGCGGGCCGGCCAGCTTCGTGCTGGAGGTGCACGACTTCCACACCTTCGGCGAGGCGATGACCCGCAAGCTGGTCACCGAGATCGCCGAGCGCGGCGCGCCCCGGCACCTCGCCGCAACACCGTGATCGCGCAATGCGTCGGCGCGGGGTAGCATGTCCGGCGTCGGGGAGGACGGGGGAGCATCATGGGCGTGCTGATCGATGGCGTCTGGCAGGAGCAGGAACCTGAGGCCGCAAAGGCCGAGGCGGCCCGCGCGCCTGGCCGTTACGAAAGGGCGCAGACCGCGTTCCGCAACTGGGTGACACCGGACGGGCGCCCTGGGCCCACCGGCAGCGACGGATTCTCGGCCGCGCCCGGCCGTTATCATCTCTACGTGTCGCTCGCGTGCCCTTGGGCGCACCGCACGCTGATCATGCGGGCGTTGAAGGGGCTGGAGCAGATCATTCCGGTGTCGGTCACGCATTGGCTGATGGCCGAGCAGGGCTGGACATTCTCGCCAGGTGAAGGGGTGATCCCGGATCCGCTGTTCAACAGCCGCTACCTGCACGAGATCTACTCTCGTGCCGATGCGCATTACAGCGGACGTGCCAGCGTGCCAGTGCTGTGGGACCAGCACACGCAGACCATCGTCAACAACGAATCTGCCGATATCATCCGCATGCTGGGCTCGGCGTTTGACCAGATCGGCGCGCGGGCGGGTGACTACTATCCGCAGCCGATGCGGGCCGATATCGATGCCATCAACCAACGGGTCTACGACACCCTGAACAACGGGGTGTACAAGGCTGGCTTCGCCACGACGCAGGCGGCGCACGAGGCGGCCGTCGGGCAGCTGTTCGCGACATTGGACTGGCTGGAAAGTCTGCTGTCCCAATCAAGATTTTTGTGTGGCGAGATGCTGACCGAGGCAGATATCCGCCTGTTCACCACGCTGGTCCGTTTCGACCCGGTCTATCATGGTCATTTCAAATGCAATGTCCGGCGCATCGTCGACTATAAGAACCTGTGGGCTTATACGCGCGATATATTCCAGTTGCCCGGCATCGCCGAGACGGTCGATTTCGGCCACATCAAGCGGCATTATTACATGAGTCACCGGCGGATCAATCCGACCGGGATCGTGCCGGTCGGACCCGCGCTGGATTTCGAGGCGTCGGCGGAGCGCGGTCGGGATGTGGATAAGCTGATCGTTTTTTGAGGATTTGACGGTGGGCGATGCGGCCCCTGCCCCGCGCCGGCAGGTCCTCAGGGATCCGGGCTTGTGTCTTGACCCGGTGGAATGAT
>DASXNR010000302.1:0-17007 GCA_036494925.1 Acetobacteraceae bacterium | reverse complement strand
ACGGCATGGAGCCCGGCGTGTCGCAGGGCCCGCTGATCAACGCCGATGCGGTGAAGAAGGTCGAGGAACACATCGCGGACGCAGTGAAGCGCGGCGCGTCGGTGGTGACCGGCGGGCATCGGCACAAACTGGGCGGCACGTTCTTCGAACCGACCATCCTCGCCAACGTGCCGAACGACGCGATGATCTTCCGCGAGGAGACGTTCGGCCCGGTCGCGCCCCTGTTCCGCTTCAAGACCGAGGAGGAGGCGATCAGGCTCGCCAACGACACCGAGTTCGGCCTGGCGTCGTATTTCTATGCGCGCGACGTGGGGCGGATCTTCCGCGTAGCCGAGGCGCTAGAATACGGCATCATCGGCATCAACGAGGGGATCATCTCGACCGAGGTGGCACCGTTCGGCGGCATGAAGTCGTCGGGGCTGGGACGCGAGGGGTCGAAGTACGGGATCGAGGATTACCTGGAGATCAAGTACCTGGCGTTGGGCGGAATCGGGACGTAGCGATCACGCTGCTTATTCTGGAACCACGGATTCGCACAGATGAACACGGATGAGGCCAGAATCTGTGTTCATTCGTGTGCATCCGTGGTTTGACTCGTTACTCTTCTGAAACTCGTGCGATCGCTTGGCTCGATGGGTTTCGCTGCGCTCTACCGATCCTACGAGTTGCCGCGGACGCGTTGCCATTGCGGTAGGATGGGTAGAGCGCAGCGAAACCCATCACCCTCTACCCGCACGCTGCGATTGTGGTAAACCACGCCGATGAAGGCTCACAAGAACGACAATTTCAACGACCGACTGACCACCGCCGCGGACGCGAAGACTGCGACACTGAAGCGGTTCCTGGCACGGCCGGGGCCCGACGATCCGGTCGTGCTCGAACGCCAGGCAGCCTTGAAGGCGATCAGCGACGCACGCGACGCCCGTAACGCCGAGCGAATGGCCATCCGTGCGGCCGCGGCGGCGCGGCAGGCCGCCGAACAGAAGGCTCAGGATGTCGCGGCTGCCGCCCGCGCTGCCGACGATGAGGCGCGCGCCGTCGCGCGTGCGGCTGAACAGAAGGCGGCGCGCGACGCACGCTACGCCGCGCGCATGGCGCGCCGCCAGCAGAAGGCGACGTCGCGCCGCTAGGATTTGGGCGTCCCGGTCATCCTGGCGAACACCATGCGGTCCTTGTTGTCGCGCATGAGCATCGTGAAGCCCGGAATGGTCTCGAGCCCCAGGCCCAAAGGCAGCGCGGTATCGGGATCGGGCTGAACCTTGCCATAGCTTTGGCCCGAGACCTTCTCCCACTTGCCGGCCGGCTTCTTCACCTCGAGGTTCACCACCGTCTCCTTGAGCACCATCCGGACGATCGCTTCCTTGGGACGGGACGGCTTGGTCAGGCTCGGACAGCCGGCAATCATCTGCCAACCGTTCGCCAGTGCCCAACGAGTCAATTCATCCTTGTCCATGCGGGGTCCCCTATACCAACTCGCCCGGTGTCGCCAGCAGACGATCCGCGCCCGCCGCCTCCAGCTCCTCACGGCTGCCGTAGCCCCATAACGCGCCGAACGCACGCAGTCCGTTGGCTTGGGCGCCGATGATGTCGTGCGCGCGGTCGCCGACCATGATGGTGTCATTCGGATCGAGGCGCCGGTGGCGCAGCACGGCTGCGATCAGCCGCGCCTTGTCGTCCAGGCTGCCATCCGGCTCGGTGCCATGCACGCCGCTGATCGTGCCGGCGAACTCCAGCGAGGCGACGATGCGCGCGGCAAAGTCCTTGCGCTTCGACGTGACGACGAAGCAGCGCGCCTGGCGTGACACAGTGCGCATCGCCTCGGGAATACCCGGATAGACCGTCGCCAGATACAGTCCGATTTCGCCGTAATGCGCGCGATATGCCGTCATCCCGGCCTCGACGCGGTCATCCCCGTAGCGCGCCAGCAGACGCGCGATCACCTGCGGCAGCGGCGGGCCGATCAGCGGCGTCACGTCGAACGCCGGATCGGGCAGGTGACCCAGCGCGCGCAGCGTGGCCTCGCAGCTCGCCGCGATACCGGGGCGGGAGTCGATCAGTGTACCATCCAGATCGATCAGGCAGACGCGCGCCGTCGCGTTCATAGCGAGGCGCAGCGCTCGATCGTTTCGCGCCAGCCGAGCAGGTCCTCCGGTCCGGCGACCTTGCGCGCCAGGCCCGCGACGCCGGTCACCGGCAGCAGCACGCGCGACACGCCGGCGGCGGCGAAGTCGGCAAGCTGTGCCAGGTCGTCCGGCATGCCGACGGTGATCTCCACTACAGCCGGATCACGGCCCGCCTCGCGCGCGGTGTGGCGCACCAGCTCGATCAGCTCGGTCGGCAGGCCGCGGCCAGGGAAGAAGCCGTCGCCGAGACGGCCGGCACGCCGCGCCGCGGCCTCGGTGTGGCCGCCGATGATGATCGGCACCGCACGCTTCACCGGCTTGGGACGCATGAACGCGTCCTTGAAGCTGACGTAGCGGCCGGCGAAGTTCGGCGCGTCGGCTGACCAGAGTTCGCGCATCGCGGCAATGTATTCGTCGGTGCGGCGGCCGCGGTTCTCGAATGCCGCACCGATCGCGTCGAACTCCTCCTTCAGCCAGCCGACGCCGATGCCGAGCAGGATGCGGCCGTTCGACATGTGGTCGAGCGTGGCCACCTGCTTGGCGACGATGACCGGATTGTGCTGCGGCAGGATCAGGATGCCGGTGGCAAGCCTGATCTGCGTGGTGGCCGCGGCGACGTAGGCCATCCAGATCAGCGGATCGGGCAGCAGGAAGTCGCCCTCGCCGCCGGGGAGACGGCCATCGGTCGTGTAAGGATACGCCGATTGGTAGCCGCGCGGGATGACGGTGTGCTCCACCGTCCATGCCGATTCAAAACCCGCGGCCTCGGCCGCCTGCATCAGCTCGATCGCGCGCGCCGGATCCACGTAGCGGCCGGTGTTGCAATAACGCAGTCCGAATTTCATGACAGGGCACCCTTCCGCGATCGCGGCAGATCCAGCAACAGCACCGAATGATCCGACAGTCCGGCAAGCCGTTCCTGGTGTGAATAGCGAACCGTTCCGGCACGCCTGGCGAGGCTCGGTGACAGGAACGCATGATCGATGCGGAACCCATTGCCGCGATGGCTGTACCAGGAGAACTCGCGCCCATCCGGATAGCGATGCCGCCACAGGTCGCGAAACCCGATGGTGTCCATGCTGTCCATGAAACGCGCGGTCGCATCGATCGCACCCGGCTCATCGACGTAGGCGCGGCAGGTGTTGAAGTCGCCGATCGCCAGCGCGTCGCCCATCGCGCGCGTCGCACACGCATCGACCAGAGTCTGCCAATACGGCACCTTCCTCAGCAGGTTCGGCATATAGACACCGGTCAACCGCAACACGCCGAGATCGACATCGACCAGCCGCCACGGCTCCTCGACCCGCACGCAGACCGGCCCCCGTTCCACGAAACGCCGCCGCGCCGCGATCAGCACGCCGGTGCGCTGCGGCGGCGGCAGCAACTTCGTCACGTGCCGATACCCGGATGCCTGTAGCGCGACCCGCAACCGCTCGGCTGAATCGCCGCCGCGGTATTCCGACAGGATCAGCACATCGGCATCATGGCGCGCGATCGCGGCCATGATGCCGGCGAGCCGTGACCCGCCGCCCTGCCGGATGTTCCACGCGAGCAGCCGCACGCTGCGTCAGTCGGTGACGTACTCGCAGCGGAAGCCCTCGCCCCAGCGCTTGATGTGGCCGCGCGACGGTGACGGGAAGTGCGCAAAGCAGCACAGCGTGCCGGTGTCACAGTAGCTCTCGAGGAACTTGCGGCGGGTATCGGCCGACTGCTTCGGATCATAATCGACGCGCATGGACAGCTCGGTGTAGCGCGCCTGCAGCGGTGTGTGGATCAGATCGCCGGTGATCACCGCGTCCTTGCCGCCGCGGCCGAGTGCCACCGCGTAGTGGTCGATCGTGTGACCTGGCGTGGGCAGCAGGCATACCGTGTCGTCGAGCGCATGATCGCTGGTGACCAGGTCGCAGCGCTTCGCCTCGACGATCGGGATCACGCTATCGACGATCGGCGGCAGCGAGGTCTTGTCATTCTCCGCCAGCCAGTAGTCGAGCTCGGTCTTGGAGAACAGATAGCGCGCCTTCGGGAAGGTCGGCACCCAGCGGCCGTTCTCCAGCCTCGTGTTCCAGCCGACATGATCGACGTGGAGATGCGTGCACATGACGAAGTCGATGTCGTTCACCGTCAGCCCGGCCGCGGCCAGGCCGCGCATCCAGGCATCGTCCTTCTTCTGGTGCCACAGCGGGCGCGCGGTGCGCTCCTTGTCGTTGCCGATGCAACTATCCACCAGGATGGTGTGACGCGGCGTCTTCACGATGTAGGACTGGAAGCACAGCACCAGGTTGCCATCCGCATCCAGCGCCGAGGGTGCGAGCCAGGACTTGTTCGCCTCCAGCACCTCTGGCTTCAGCGTGGGCAGGAACTCCAGCGCGGGGGTGAAGCCGCATTCCATCTCGACGATCCGATGGACCGTCATGTCGCCGACGCGGAATGTGTTGGCCATTGGGTCGCTCTCCCTTGGATGGTTGCTCGGGTTGATGTTAGCTAGCGGCCCGCCCGCCGACAAATCGCACCCGGAGGCTCCGATGAACGACGCAACCGCTGTGGCGCTGAGCCCGGAGACCGTGCTGGCCCACATGAAGCAGAACGGCGTCACCGATGTGGTCTGGCTGCCGGACAGCGAAACCAACTGGCTGTACCTGCTGATGCAGGCGGAGCCGTCGCTGCGGCTGATCGGCGTGACGCGCGAGGGACACGCGTGCTCAATCGCCGCCGGGCTGCATGCTGGCGGACACAAGCCGCTGATCCTGATCCAGAACACCGGGATGATGGAATCCGGCGATTCGATCCGCGGCTGGCTGCTGGGCATGAACGTTCCGGTGGTGCTGATGGTAGGCTATCGCGGCTGGACACGGCACGGCGTCAACACCGACACGGCGGCGACCTATACCGAGCGGTTCCTGATGGCGTTCGGTATCAACTACTATCTGGTGGAGAGCGACGCCGATGCGCCGCGCATAACGATCGCCTTCGAGGAGGCGGAGCGGACGCAGCGGCCAGTGGTCGTGCTGGTGGGCGACGAGTACCACGGCTTCAACCGGTAAGGGACGCATCTCGTGATGCACACCGCTGAACTGCTGAACGTTTTCGCCGAGCACCGCGGCGATGCGATCGTCGTGCCTGGACGCGGCGGACGGCATTGGGTGAGGCTCTCCGCGCGCGAGACGCTCGATGTGCCGCTCGGTGATCCGGCAATGGGCGGACACGCGGGGTTCGCACTCGGACTTGCGCTGGCGCAACCCGGCCGTCGCGTGGCGCTGTTCGATTCCGAAGGCGACATCCTGATGAGTCTCGGCATGCTGGCGACAATAGCCGAACAGGCGCCGGCCAATTTCTACCATTTCCTCCTGGACAACGAGTGCTATGCGACCACCGGCGGCCAGCCGGTGCCGAACGCGAAGACCGTCGCGTACGAGGTGCTGGCGCGCGGCGCCGGTTATCCGCGCGCCTTCGCCTTCACCGATCTGGCTGAATTCAGCCAGCGCCTGCCGGGAATTCTGGCGCAGCCGGGGCCGGTGTTCGTCGCGCTGAAAGTGCTGCCGGAAGTGGAGAACACGCCGATCGGTAGGCGCTCGCGCTGGCAGACGCGCACCCGCGACAAGGTGGTGCAGGACCTGAGGGTCGAACTCGGAGTTGTGCCAGCAGCGTGACTTCGATTTACTTCATTACCCCGGCAGGAACTCATCGCGTCTCGCCGGCGAAGCCGCGCTGCAACGCCGCGAGGCTGTCCAGTGCTGTCTGCGGCAACGGCCCTTTGTCGACCGCTGCAAGCGCCTGCTCGAACTCCGCGTGCGTCGCCATGCCGACCAGGATCGTGCCCATCGCCTTGTTGGTGATCGCGAACCGCACCGCCGCCTCCGCCAGACTGCCGGCGTGGCCCTGCTGCACCAACGGCGCCAGCCGCCGCGCGCGCGCCAGGTCCGCATCGTACGAATTGGCCGAACCGATCGGATCCGGCGGCGGGCTGGCGATCGGATGGCGCTCCGCCGCACCGCTCAGCGCGCCGCCGGCCAGCACGCGAATGCCGACCACGCCGACCCCGGCCGCCTGCGTGTGGTCGAACATCCGGCCGTAGTCCTGTGCCGGATAACCGGCGGCCAGCGCCTCCGCCGCGCTGGGATTGAGCATGTTGTAGCTCACCTGCGCGGAGGTGAACGCGCGCGAGTCGATCACCTGATGCAGCGCCGGCGTGTCGCCGACCGCGGTAATTCCAAGAAACCGCAGCTTGCCCTGGTCGCGCAGCTTCTCGAACGCCGGCACCACCTCGTCCAGCACGGTCTTCGCCGACAATGACTCACCGCCGCCGTTCGTAGTGATCGCGTTGTGCAGGTGGAAGATATCGACCTGCTCGCGCCCCATGCGCCGCAGGCTTGCCTCCAGCGATTGGGTCACCGCCGCGCCGATGCGGCCGAACTCCGCCGATGGAATCCGCACCTTGGTGCCGACCACGACCTTCGGCTTCAGCTTCGCCAGCACGCGGCCGAGGTTCTTCTCGGACTCGCCGTTGCCGTACATCGCCGCGGTATCGAAGTAGTTCACCCCTGCTTCGAGCGCGCGCGCCACCGCGCGTTCCTGATCCTCCGGCGCACCGCGCACCATCAATCCGCCGACCGCGCCGCAACCGAAGCCGAGGATCGACACCTGCAATCCAGTCCGGCCGAATGTCCGCATTTCCATCATAGCCGCTCCCTAATACAGCCCCGCCGCCCGCGCCCGCACCTTCGCCATCGCCACCAGCAGATCGAGCATCGGCGTCGCCACGCCGACCATCCTCGCCAGCTCCAGCGGCGCATCGAAGATGCCGTCGATCTCCATCGGCCGGCCCAGTTCCAGGTCCTGCAGGATACTCGGCTTGTGGTCGATGCCGCGGCTGTGCGCGATGCGCTTTTCGTGATTGGCGCTGGGGTGGGCGCCGACGGCATTCGCCACCGCCTGCGCCTCCTGCATCACCCGGAGCGCGGCTTCGGCGCAGAGCGGCTCCTCGAACAGTCTGCTCATGCTCACCTGCGTCAGCACGCAAAGCGGTCCGTTGCCCAGGTTGCCCAGCAGCTTGTTCCAGATCTCGTCGCGGATCGCGGTGCTGACGATCGCCTGCATGCCGCCGCCGTTGATGTGTGCCGCGATCGCCTGCACGCGCTGCGACTCACGTCCGTCCGGTTCGCCCAGCACCACGCGCGAATTCGGGTTCTCCAGCTCGATCACCCCCGGCGCGATCACCGCGCTCGCGGCGTACACCACGCCGGCGATCGCCCGCTCCGGGCCAACCGCACGCCACAGCGCGTCGTCGGGATCGATCTTCGGCAGCCGGCGGCCTTCGAGCGCACCGCCGATGCCGTGGAAATAGAACCACGGGATGCCGTTCATCACGAACGCCACCGGCGTGTCCGGCTTCAGCAGCTTGCCGATACCAGCGGCCACCGCGGGCAGCGCCGGCGCCTTCACCGTCACCAGTACGGCATCCTGCGGCCCGAGTGCGCTCGGATCGTCACTCGCCCGCACCCGGGCGTGCAACTGGCCCTCGGTGGTGTGGACCGTCAGACCATCATGCTGGATGGCAGCCAGATGCGCACCGCGCGCCAGCACCGACACCTCGGCTCCGCCGAGCGCGAGGCGTACCGCCAGGTGGCCGCCGATCGCTCCGGCGCCGTAGACGCAGACCCGCATGCCAGCCTCCCCCTGCCCGTCGCGCCGAGTCTGGCGAGCGGTCAGCCCTTGCGTCAACCGCGCCTGCTCGCTGAGATTTGCTTTCGGTCCCAACTACCGCTTATTCCATCTTGGCAGCAAAGCCATCGACCGGAGGGAAACTCGTGCTACCAACAGGTTACGCCATCTGGCTGCGACGCGGCGTGTCGGTGATCGCGATCACCGGCCTGCTGTGCGGTTGCGCGCCCGGCGCGTTCACCACGCAATCGCAGCGGATCGGCTCCGACGACGGAACGGATTCCTGTCGGCCGCAGCTCGTGGCGCTGGACTCCACCGGCGACTTCTTCGGCGCGCAGATCCTGCAGGGTGCCGCCGTGGGAGCCGGTGTCGGCGCGCTGACGGGAGGACTGATCGGCGGTCTGGCCACCGGCAACTGGCGCGGCGCGGCGATCGGCGCACTGGCCGGGGGCATCACCGGCGGCGTGATCGGCGGCAGCAATGCCTACTGGAACGCATTACAGCAGCAGCAGATGGACCAGGCGGCGCTGTATTCCCGCGTCAGTCTCGATCTGGAGCGCGAGAATGCGCAGATCGACAAGACGCAGCTTGCCTTCGATCAGCTCGAGGACTGCCGCTTCCGCCAGGCGCAGGCGATCAACACAGACTATCTGGCGCACCAGATCGACCGGACCACAGCCGAGGCGGCCATGGCCGCGGTGCGACAGCACGCGGCCAAGGACATCGCGCTCGCCAAGCTGATCAATCAGCAGATCCAGGATCGGGGCCAGCAATTCGGCGTCGCGTCGAGCAACGTCGATCCCGGCGCGGCAGCAGCGATGGCCGCGTCGAGCCAGACCCAGTCCGGGTCTGCCGTGGTGCGTGTCGCGGCGCCGATCAAGCTGCAGCCCGATCCCGGAGCGCCGGAAATTGCTCGGCTGCAACCGCATGAGCAGGTCACCGTCAGCTCGGGACGCAACGGCTACGCGCTGGTGCAGACGGCGAGCGGGCAGCAGGGGTATGTGTCCGCCGGCGACCTGCAGGGCGCCAGCGGCCGCCGCTCGATCGGGGTACCGACCGCGGCACCGATCGCCACCTCGAGCGATGTCCGCACCTTGGCCGGCAGCAACGCGGCACGGCGCGACGACTTCGCGCAAAGCGTTGCGGTAACGGAAAAGGCGCAGGCGACCGGATTCGAGCTGGCGGCTGGGTGATCCGCGCCTTCCTCTGCCTGCTGCTGGCGCTGTCCGGTCCGGCGCTGGCGCAAACCCCGCCGCAGGCTCCGTTCCTGCGCATCGAGGCCGGCAGCCATATCGGCGCGGTGCCGCGAATGGCGGTCGATGCCTCCGGCCGGCTGCTGGCGACCGCGAGCTACGACAAGACCGTGCGGCTCTGGTCGCTGCCCGACGGCAAGGCACGAGGCGTGCTGCGGCCGCCGATCGGCGCCGAACAGGAGGGCGAGATCTATGCCGTCGCGATCACCCCGGATGGCCGCCGGGTGTTCGCTGCCGGCGCCACCGGCGGTTCCTGGGATGGAACGTTCAGCATCTACCTGTTCGATCCGCGGCGCGGCGTGATGACCGGTCGCCTGCCCGGCCTGCCGTCACCGGTGTACGCATTGGCGATTTCGCCCGACGGCAGCCGCTTCGCCGCCGGCCTCGCGCGCGGCGGAGCGCGCGTGTGGGACGCCGCATCTGGCAAGGCGATCTTCGAGGACGCGGCCTACGCCGGCCCGATCCGCAACCTCGCCTTCGACCGACAGGGGCGGCTGTTCACGGCCGCGGGCGACGGCAAGGTGCGGGCCTACGATGCCGATGGGCACCGGCTCGCCGAGAAGGAACCGGCACCGGGCCAGCGGCCGTGGGGGCTGGCGGTTTCGCCGGATGGCAGCCTGCTGGCGGTCGCCTATGAGAATGCCGACCGGCAGGGACGGCTGCGGGTCGATGTCCTGTCGGCGCGCACCCTGCTGCCGCTGTTCGCACCCGACACCGATGGGCTGAAGGGGGAAGGCCTGCTGGCGGTGGCGTGGGCCGCCAACGACCACGGTGGCGTCGCGTTGCTGGCCGGCGGTTATGCCAGGTCCGGCACGGCGAACGTGGTGCGGCGCTGGGACGATTTCGGGCTTGGTCCCGCCATCGACCTGCCGGCCGCACGCGATACAGTACTGGACATCAAGCCGGTGCCGGGTGGCGGCGCGGTGTTCTCGGCCGAGGATCCCGGCTGGGGGAGGATCGCACCCGACGGCAGCATCGCATCCCGCCCGGCCCCGCCGATGGTCGATCTGCGCCTGGCCCGCGAGCAGCGTATGGCGGTATCCGCCGATGGCGGTGTCGTCGAGTTCGCCACGGCATCGGGCCTGGAACGCTTCGACGCGGCGGCAGGCCGTATCACCACGGTGTCGTCACCCGACGACGCACTGGCGGCTCCGCGCACCGCCGCCCCGGGCCTGACACCGACCAACTGGAAGGACTCGTCGGCGCCGCGGCTGAACGGCGTGGCGCTCGCGCTGGATCGCACCGAATACAGCCGCAGCCTCGCCATCCTGCCCGACACCTCCGCCGTGCTGCTCGGCACCGACACACATCTGCGGCTGTTCTCCACCCGCGATGCGCACCAGATCGCCGCCGTCACGGTGCCGGCCGCCGCCTGGGCAGTGACGGTGAACACCGCCGGCACGGTCGCGGTGGCGGCGCTGCTCGACGGCACGCTGCGCTGGTACGGCCTGTCGCGCGATGCGCCGCTGGATCCGCGGGTCGCGCTGTTCGCGCATGCCGACGGCACGCGCTGGGTGATGTTCACCCCCGAGGGCCTGTTCGACCACGCCGACCGCGGCGGCAAGGACCTGGTCGGCGTGCACCTCAACCGCGGCCACGACCAGCAGCCGGAATGGACCAGCTTCTCGCAGGCCTACCGGGCGCTGTACGCCCCCGCCGCGGTGCGGGCGCGGCTGGCCGGCGATGCCGCTCCGTCGCGCGAGCGCCTGGCGGAACTCGGCGATCTGCGGGCCAGGCTGGGGCGCCAGCCGGCGGTAGAGATCGCCGAACTCTGCGTGCCGCTGGCCGATGGGACCTGCGCCGCGCTCGATCCGCACGCCGCCTCGCTGCCCCGCCTGCCGCCGCAGGCGGGCAAGCTGCGCATTGGCGTGCAGCTTGCCGACCGCGGCCTGGGCATCGGCGATATCGACGCCTTCGTCAACGACCGCAACGCCGGACGCTTCACGGCACCAGCCGCAGATGGCGGGAAGGCGAGCACGACGATCGACGTGCCGTTGGATCCCGGCCAGGACAGCGTGCAGCTTCGCGTTTACGACAAGACCGACACGGTGTTCGCCGAGAGCACGCCGATGGAGCTGACCACCGCCGACAGCGGCGCGGCCGAGCATGGCAGGCTGTTCGTGCTGGCGGTCGGCATCGACCACTTCGCCGCCCCGACACTGACGCTGAACTTTGCCGTCGCGGATGCGGAGACCTTCGTACGCACCGTGCAGCGCGCCGGCGAGCACATGTTCTCGACCATCGATGTGACACTGCTGGTTGACCAGCAGGCGACGCGGTCGGGCATCCTGGATGCGTTCGATCGCCTCGCCGCGCGGATCCGGCCGAACGACACGTTCCTGTTCTATGTCGCGAGCCACGGCGTGCGCAGCCAGGGCGACGGCCGGTTCCTGCTGATCCCGCAGGATGTCGCCGACGTGTCGTCGTGGCAGTCGCTGGGCAGCGCTGCGATCGACGAGACGATGCTGATCGCCGCGCTGTCGCACATTCGTGCGCGCGACGCGCTGCTGTTCCTGGATACCTGCTATTCGGGGGCGGTGACCGCGGATGCTCTGGCCAATGTCGGGCACGAGACGGGGCGGTATCTGCTCGCCGCGTCGAGTTCGATACAGGAGGCGCTGGACAGCTACGACAGCCGCAACGGCGTATTCGTGTATGCGGTGCGCGAGGGGTTGCAAGGACGTGCGGCGCATGGCCCGGACGACGTGGTCAGCGCGCTCTCGTTGGGCGAGTATGTATCGGCGCGGGTCGGGCAATTGGCGCGGCAGAAGGGGCACGACCAGGATGCGGTGTTCAAGACCGCGCAGGAGGAGCTGCACTCGTTCCCGATCGGGGAGGTGATCGGGGTGGGGCAGTGAGGCAGTGGCGTCAGTTGGGGAGCCGAGCGCGCAGTCTTGCACGCCAACGCTACCGACAGCCATGATGGTCGTACGCGCAGCGCGTTTCCGCTGCGGACCGCCAGGGCGAGCGCTGCGTAGGTGCCACCGATGTAGTCTGCGCCGCCCCTCGGCAGCATGTCGTCCGGGTTCTTACTGCACGTCAACGGCGCCCGCGGTGTTTCGTTGTTCGCCGCCGTGTAGTCCCAGGCGTCGGCCGCGCGGCGACGGCGCGGTGGGCGATGTCGCGGCAGGCCGAGGGTTGCGGAGCGTCTGCGAGTAAGCACCCAGCCCAGGCTGCCCGCCTCGTCGTACCGGCCGGTGGCTGATCCAGTTCGCGATCGTGCATCGTCGTCAGGCCCTTGTTGGAAGATGGGCGCATACTCGCCGCGCGCTCACTCCACGACGATCTCCCCCACCATCCCGTCCCAGTCGTGATCGGCGCAGTACAGCTCGAACGTGCCTGCGCTGACCGGCATCAGGTAAAGCACCAGTTGCCAGCCCGGCTGCACCACGACCTCCTTTCCCCCGTTCGCCAACACGCTCGGATCGCGCACGATGGCATCGGCCAGGAACTCAGGGGCGGTGAATTCATGCAGATTCCTGCCGTGGTTTTCAAGCTGGAGCTGATAGGGCACGCCGTGCCTGAAGGTCAGCCGATCCGGCACAAACCGATTGTCCACCATCACGACACTCACCGGGTCCGCCGTCGACCAGTCGATCGCGGGCTGTGCGCGTGCCGTCACCGCCAGCAGCAGCGCACCAACGATCAGGACCGGCCGCGCCATGATCAACCGGAGACGACGGGCAACCCCACCTGCCGGCGGATGTCGTTGATGATCTGCAGCACGCGCTGGCGATACGGCAGGTACTGCACGCCGAACTCCTGCACCAGGCGCGTGTTGTCGATCAGGTAATTGCCCGATGTCGCCTTGCCGCCGGTCTCGTGCTCGAACGAAATGCGCGCCTCGGGCAGGAACTCGCGCACCATGTCGGCGATCTCGCCAAGGCTGATCGCGATGCCGCCCGAGTTGTACACCGCATGCTTCGGCTGGTCGGTGAGCAGCACGCGGGTGAACACCTCGGCAATGTCATCGACATGGATCGGGCAGCGCATCGCGTCCTGGTACGAGAACGAGATCGGCTTGCCCTGCGCCGGCTGGGTGATGATGTTCACGTGGTCCACCGAGCCGCGCACCTTGTCAGGCCCGGTAACGTTGGCCGGTCGGATGGCGGTGATCGCCATGCCGTATTTCTCGTTGTAGTCCTGCGCCTGCCACTCGTTGAAGATCTTGTGCATCGCGTACTGCACTTCGCCGTGGCGATAGTCGTCCTCGGTGATCATGCGATCGCCGTAGTGCTTCTGCATGCCGTTCACCGCCAGCGAACTGGCGAACACCACGCGCTGCACGTTGGCCAGACGCGCCGCCTCGAAGCAGTTGTCCATGCCGAGGATGTTGAGCTTCATCGCCACGTGCGGCGCGTGTTCGCTGCCGAGAAAATACGACAGGTTGATGATCCGGCTGGGCCTGGCGTTCACGGTCGCCGCCATCACGTCGTCGAACGACGTCACGTCGCCGCGCAGCACGCGCACCTGCTTGCCGAGGTCCTCGAACGAGGCGGCGCCGGGGTTGATGTCCATGCACACGATTTCCTCGCCACGCGCCGCCAAGAGGCGGATCACCCGCGTGCCGATGAAGCCGGTGCCACCGATGACAAAGACCGCCATGTCCGTTTCCTCCTGTGACTTGGCGCAAGCGTAGCAACGCCGCTACCATGACGCCAGCAGCAGGGGACGCGTCATGCGACCGCACACCGAAGCGAAGATTGCCCGCCTGTCGGAATCCGAGGCGGTGTCTTTCGGCCCGCTTGCGCACTACAACAAGCTGACCGGCGACGACGGCCTGCCGGTCTTCACCGGCGTGCAGACCTGCAAGCCCGGCTACCGGACGCCGCTGCACTGGCACCCTTACGTCGAGTGCCTGTTCATTATCGAGGGCACCATGGAGGCCTGGCTGGAAGGCCAGGAGGATCGCCCGGCTCGGCTGGAGGTCGGCGACATGATCGCGCTGCCCGCCTGCGTGCCGCACGTGTTCCGCAATGCCGGAGACGGGCAGTTGCGGCTGCTCGGTATCCACGGCTCGCCGACACGGATAGTGCACCGGGTGGAAGAGTAGCAGCAACAGCGGCCTGAAAAGAAGCAAGCAAGAATAACACGGAGTACACGGATTCAGGCACGGATTACACGGAGAAGATTTTGGCGCTTCGCGCTGAATCGCCGGGCACCGGCGCGAAGCGCATTAATTTCCTTCTCCGTGTAATCCGCGCCTGAAGCCGTGTAATCCGTGTTATTCTTGCTTTCTCACCCCGGCCCGGCTGAATCGTTCCGCGTCAGTCGCTGGATGACGAAATCGGTGTCCATCACATCGCCGAACACCGCATAGAACGCGACCAGCGACGCGTTGTGTTCCTCTTTCGTCATCGCCGCATTGGCGTCGCTTACCATGACGGTCTTGAAGTTGGTCATCATCGCGTCGCGCGCCGATGACTCGCAGCAGACATTGGTCACCGTGCCGGTGATCAGCACGGTGTCGAACTGCCGCGCGCGGAGCCGATACGGCAGGTCGCAGGTCCCCGGCATGAATGCGCTGAACCGGTACTTGCGGACAATCTCGTCCTCAGACCGCACATCGAGCTCCGGCCACAGCTCCTGCCCCTTGGTGCCCTCGCTCATCGCCGCGATCCGGCGGTCGCGGCTGGCCGGCGTCAGCATCGCCTGCGCATTGCTCCACTCGTACGCGCTGCGTTCATCGAAGGTGTTCATGATCCAGAACACGCCGCCGCCCACGCCGCGCACCACCGAGGCGAGCCGGTTCACGTTGGGCACGATGTCGCGCGCCATCGGGCACACCGCATGACCGACCTCGTCGTCCATGAACGCGTTCTGCAGATCGACCACGATCAACGCGGTGCGCTTCGGATCGAGATCGGCGTGCGGGTGCACCACGCCGCAGCGCGCGAGCACACGCTGCGTTACTCCATCCGGAACTTCGAACCAGTTCATTGCCAGCCCGGTCATGTCTCCGCCTCCACGCCGAGTGCCGCAAGTTCGGCGATGATGCCACGTCGCCGCGCATCGAGCTCGTCGACTGCCAGCTGCTGCAATTTGCGCAGGAAATCCGGGGAGGCGGAGAACCCCTCGTAGTGCGTCGATGCCGCGCCCTCGCTGGACATCCGGATCGAGGCGTCGCCCGGCAGCTTGATGAACAACTCGCAGTCCCCGGGATCAGCGCGTTTCGCGTGGCCAATCAGATCCTTCATGCCATGCAACTCGGCAATCAGATGGTTCACCCGTTCGATGTCCTGGATTTTCATGTTGCCTGCCCCTGGGCTGTGCTGCAGTTTCCTTCGGGGTAGCCGGCTTGGCTAGAGCCGAAGGAGACAGGACGGGTTACCGCGACTCGGTTCTGCACAACCCTCAGCAAACCCAGCGCGGCGCACACAACCTGCTCGTGCGTAGCGTGCGTGTCCGCTTGCAACCGGCCGCCGCCATCTAACCCGTTACCGCGTTCAATCGCAAAACCGTGATATCATGGTTAATTTGTCGGAAAATTTGACAACTGACGATTGCCAACCGAATGGGGGGCTTTTCAACTCACTCAATTTCCTGTCTTTTTATAACTGGCATAATCTTTGCATCTTAGTAACCAAAGCACTTGGGGGGTGCGCACACATGTCAACTGTCGGGGATCGTCTCATACGATTTATTCTGGCCCTAATGCCAGCCGCCATCATTGCACTGGGTTGTGGCGCCAGCTTTTTGCCGCGTGAGCTGGTTGTGCGGGCGATCAGCGCGATGACCGCATGGTTGCTGCTGTCGTTTCTGATTGGAGTTGTCGTCGGCCACTGCGCGCTGGGCGAAGCCGAAAACACCTAGCGCCGAACTACAGCTCCTCGACCTGTTCGACGCCGGGGATCACTTTCAGCGCCTGCGCCAGTCGCGGCGTGACGTTGAAGCCGCCGGGCAACGCGATCTCCACGGTTTGGGTGGTGCCAAGCCGCGGCACCAGGATCACGCGCCCCTTGCCGCGCCCCTCGCGTCCCAGCAGGTCGCGGATATGCGGTACCGACGCCGTCTCGCGCAGCCAGATGCGCATCGCCGCGCCGGCAGCCGCAGCGGCCTGATCGAGCGACATGACCTCCTGCGCGGTAACACGCAGTGCCTCGCCGTCCTGCCGCAGATCGGCGGTGACCAGCACGTTGGACCCGTTGAGAAGCAGCTCGCGCGCACGCGACAGCACCTCGGCGAACAGGGTGACCTCGCATGAACCAGAGGCATCGGTGATGCGCACCCACGCCATCCTGTTACCGGTGCGTGTCACCCGCTCCTTCTGCGCGACCACCATTCCCGCCAGCCGCACGCGTGTGATGCCGGCCCGGGCGCCTGTCTCCACCTGGGCGCACGGTGTCGTGCCGAGCCGGCGCAGCGCTTTGGCGTAGACGTCGAGCGGGTGCGCGGTGAGGTGAAAACCGATCGCCTCGGCCTCGAAGTTGAGACGTTCCATCGGCGGCCAGTCCGGCATTTCGGGCAGACGCAGCGCTTCCCGGGACGAACCGGGCGACACACCGAACAAGGCGATCTGCCCACTCTCTTTCTCTTCGGCCGTGGCCTGGGCGCGGCGAAGGATCGCTTCGGCCGACGCGAACAGACGTGCCCGGTTCGTCGCCAGCGCATCGAACGCGCCGGCGCGGATCAGGTTCTCGAGCTGCATCCGGTTGAGCTGGCGCGGATCCACACGGGCGGCGAAATCCGCGAGATCAGTGAACGGCGTGTCGCCACGCGCCTCGACGAGGGACTGCATGGCAGCGAAGCCGACCTTCTTGACCGCCGCCAGGGCGTAGCGGATCGCCAGGCTGCCGTCCTCCACATGCTCGACGGTAAAATCTGCGCCGGAATGATTTATCTCGGGCGGCAGGATGCGAATGCTCGAGCGCGACGCCTCCTCGCGCAGCGCCGCGAGCCGATCGGTGTTGCCGAGGGCGAGACTCATGCAGGCGGCGATGAAGACCTCCGGATGGTTGGCCTTCAGCCACGCA
>DASXNR010000301.1:0-15701 GCA_036494925.1 Acetobacteraceae bacterium | reverse complement strand
TATCGGGTCCTCGACCGACACCTTCTCCTCAGGCGTGAGCGCCAGGGCCGCCCAATGCCGGGTGTCCTGCATCGCGCGTTCGCGGTCGGTGTCGAACGACACCTTCATCTCGATCATCCGGTCGTAATCCGCTGGAGGATTAGACGCCAGCTTCAGCCCCTCCTCGACGTTCGGCAGCAGCGTCTCGGTGTAGAGCTTCCACGCTTTGCCGGACGTGCAGATGAAACCCTGTGCCGAGCGGCCGGCATACTTCGCCACCTGCGGCCCCGCCGCGGCAACATAGATCGGCACCGGCCTGGCGGGCTTGTCGTAGATCGTCGCCTTGTCGGTGCGGTAGAACTGGCCCTCGAAGCTGAGGCGATCCTCGGTCCACAGCTTGCGGATCAACTGGTTGGCTTCGCGCAACCGGGCGAAGCGTTCCTTGGTTTCGGGCCACGCCATGCCGGTGGACGGCACCTCGTTCAGCCCCTCGCCGGTGCCGACGCCCAGCACGACGCGGCCGGGGAACATCGCGCCCAGCGTGCCGAACGCCTGCGCCACCACCGACGGATGATAGCGGAAGGTGGGCGTCAGCACCGAGGTGCCCATCACCACACGCTGGGTCGACGCGCCCAGCGCGCCGAGCCACACCAGCGCGTTGGGTGCGTGGCCGCCGGTGTGGTTCCAGGGCTGGAAGTGGTCGCTGACGAACACCGAGTCGAAGCCGACCTGCTCGGCCAGCACCGAGAACGCCAGCAGCTGCGACGGAGCGAACTGTTCGGCCGAGGCCTTGTATCCCAGCTTGAGCACGATGCGTCTCCTGTTGTCCGGCGCACGCTACAGCCGCGCGGTGGGGGCCATCAACCGGCCCTGGCGGCGCGGGCCAGTCCGATCAGTTCGCGGCGCACGCCATTCGCATCGGCCACCGGGGCGGACCAGTGGATACGGACGCCGCGATCGCCCAACGTCAGGTCGCAGCCATCGACATCGACCGTGACCATTCGCCAGTCGCCAGGCTCCCCGGCGATCGCCGCCAAGGCGTCCGAATGATCGGCGTTGCAATGCGCCATGATCCCCGTCTCCGCGGCATCAATGGCGGCGGCCACGATGGGTTCCGGCGCCAGGTCGGCGGCGCGCAGCCGGGCGGCGCGGGCGAAGCCGCCGACATAGAGCCCGCCGAGCGGCCGGACCCGCCACAGCGAGAAGTCGCCGAAGTCGGCGTACTGCGCCGCATAGGGATGTACCGCGAGATATCGCGCCTTCAGCGCCGCATCGGCGATCCGTTCCGCCAGTCCGGTCACCGTGACGCGCGGCGCGGTCTGCGGGTTGGCGCTCTCCGGCGTCCCGGTCACCAGCACCGAACAGCGCGGCTCGGCACGCAGATGCCGGGTGTGCTCGGACAAATCGGAGAGCAGCAGCAGCAGCGACAGGTCAGGGGCGCAGGCGGGCGTGACCAGGGAGGCGAATGGCTGACCGTCCGCCGCGCTGGCCAGGGTGCCGACGCGGGCAGCCCGCAGCAGCCTGCGCGCTTCCAGGGCGGGCGAGGGCTCGCTCATGCCTGGGCTCCTGGACGGCGCGCGATGAGGGCACTGGTCGCGATCACCTCGGTCAGCGTGCCGTCGGTCGCCATCGGCTGCAGCAATGCCTCGATCTCCGCCGCCATCCTGGGGGCCGCGTCGCCAAGCCGGTCCGGTGCCGTGCTCGAGCGCGACAGCGCGCGATGCACGAGTTGCGCCACCGACACGGTGCGCTGCTCGATCACCGCGATCTCGTCCAGCAAGCCAAAGGCGGAGCCGAGCAGGATCGGCTCGTGGCCCACCCAGGAGCCGGATTGGCGCCTCACATGGGTCCGATCGTCGTCGGCATAGCGGCGCACCAGCTCCCGATACGCCGGTATCCACCCGGCGCAGGAAGCATGGCGGTGCCCACTGTTGAACAGCACCACCGCGCCGCCCGGCTCGATCATCGCGTCCAGCCGCCGCAGCGTGTCGACGCGATCCATCCATTGGAACGAGCGTCCCATCGTCACCAGGTGAAATCGTCCGAGCGCCGGCGACAGGTCGAACGAGCTGCCGCGAACGAAGCGGATGCGCCCGGTGCCGCCGAACTCCGCCTCCGCGATGCGCAGCATCTCCGGCTCGGGGTCCACGGCGATCACCTCGCCGGCGAGCGGCGCGAATGCACCGGCCAGTATCCCCGGCCCGCAGCCGAGGTCCAGCAATCGGTGATCAGGCGTCAGGCCGGTGAACTTCGCCACATGGGAGATCAGCCGGGGCGAATAGGCCGGCCGCCCTGCCAGATAGTGCTGTGCCGCGGAACGAAAGCGACGGGGCTGGAAAAATTCGGCATGCGCCATGATCTGTTCACCTCCCGTCCGCAATGCGCCACAATCTGGTGCCACGGTCGCCGCATTGAAATAACGGAGCCCGGCCATGACCGCAGTCCCGAGGGAGACCTCGATGAAGCAGACCATCGCCCTGGTCGACGATGACCGCAACATCCTGACCAGCATCCAGATGACGCTGGAGCAGGAGGGTTTCCAGGTCCGCACCTACACCGACGGCGAGAGCGCACTGCAGGGCCTGAACGCCCGCCCGGTCGATCTCGCCGTGCTCGACATCAAGATGCCGCGGATGGACGGCATGGAGCTGCTGCAACGGCTGCGCCAGCGCAGTTCCATGCCGGTGATCTTCCTCACCTCGAAGGACGAAGAGGTGGACGAACTGATGGGCCTGCGTCTCGGCGCCGACGACTACATCACCAAGCCGTTCTCCCAGCGCCTGCTGCTCGAGCGCATCCGCGCGCTGCTGCGGCGGAACGAGGCCAGCCGTGCCGAAGGCTCCGGTGCCGCCCCCGGCGGGGTAATGGTGCGCGGCGAGCTGACGCTGGACGAGACCAAGCACCAGTGCATCTGGCACGGCCAGGACATCCAGCTCACAGTCACCGAATTCCTGCTGGTGAAGGCGCTGGCGGCGCGGCCCGGCATGGTAAAGAGCCGCGACCAGCTCATCGACGCGGCCTATGGCGAGAACATCTACGTCGACGACCGCACCATCGACAGCCACATCAAGCGCATCCGCAAGAAGTTCCGCACCGGCGACGATGACTTCAACCACATCGAGACGCTGTACGGCATCGGCTATCGCTACAAGGAGCACTGACCGGCCGCCATGCCAGACGGCATCACCCTGACCGCGCTGGCGCCTCCTGCTGCTCCGCAGCAGAAGCGGTTCCGCGCGCGCTGGGTGTCGCCGCTGCTGCGCCGCATCCTGCTGGTGAACGCGCTGCCGCTGGCGTTGCTGGTGGCGGCGCTGCTGTATCTCGACCAGTACCAGAACGGGCTGCTGGAAGCCGAGGTATCGGCGCTGCGCGAGCAGGCGCGCATCTATGCCGGCGCGCTGGGCGAAAGCGCGGTGCGCATGACCGATCCGGACAACCCGAAGCTGGTGCCGGAGATCGCGCGCCCGCTGCTGCGCCGGCTGACCGATCCGACGCCGGGTGCGCAGGCCAAGCTTTATGCGCCCGATGGCACGGTGATCGCCGATTCCCGGGTACGCGAGGGACCGAGCGGCGCGGTCAGCACCGAGCCGCTGCCGCCGGCGGTGGAGCACGGTCCGATCGTCGGCGCGATCGGCTGGATCTACGACAAGGTGCTGACGCTGCTGCCGCACGAGACGCCGACGCCGCTGGTGGTCGACATGACACCAGGCGCGGGCGGGCTGGAGTGGCAGCCCGACGTGAAGGAGGAGCTGCGGCTCAACCGCTCCGGCCAAAGCCGCGAGATGCCGCCGTATATCCGGCGCACCAAGGACAACCAGCTGCTGGTGACGGTGGCGGAGCCGGTGGAACGCGACCGCCACACGGTCGGCATCATCCTGCTCACGCGTGACGCGCGCGAGGTGGAGACCAGCCTGTTCGTGGTGCGCATTTCCATCCTGGCGCTGTTCGGCCTGGCGCTTGGTCTGACGGTGCTGCTGTCCTGGTACCTGTCGCTGACGATCGCGCGGCCGATCCTGCGGCTGGCCGGTGCGGCGGCGGAGATGCGCGAGGGGACCGGACGGACCGGCCATGTGCCGGCGCCGCTGCTGGCACGGCGCGACGAGGTGGGGGCGCTGGCCACCGCGCTGTCGGACTCGGCGCACGCGCTGTTCGCGCGCATGGACGCGATCGAGAAGTTCGCCGCCGATGTGGCGCACGAGATCAAGAACCCGCTGTCCTCGATCCGCAGCGCGATCGAGACGCTGCGCCGCATCGAGGACCCAGACCGGCAGAAGCAGTTGCTGACCATCATCGCGCAGGACGTGACGCGGCTGGACCGGCTGATCAGCGACGTCAGCGATGCGTCGCGGCTGGATGCGGAGCTGTCGCGCATCACTGCCGAGCCGGTCGATGTGGTGCCGATCCTGAACGCGCTGCGCGAGCTCGACGAGGCGACGCGGGATGCCGAGAACGACCCGCGGCTGGTGGTGGAGGCGCCGTCCAGCCTGATGGTGTGGGCGGTGGAGGACCGCCTGGTGCAGGTGCTGCGCAACCTGATCGCCAACGCGCAGTCGTTCAGTCCGCCGCGCGGCCGGATCGCCGTGAGCGCGCACGAGGCGGGCGGGATGGCGGAGATCAGCGTCGAGGACGAAGGACCGGGAATTCCCGAGGGTAACCTCGAGCACGTGTTCGAGCGGTTCTATTCCGAGCGGCCGACAGGGGAAAAATTCGGGCAGCATTCGGGGCTGGGGCTGTCGATCAGCCGGCAGATCGTGGAGGCGCTGCGCGGGCGGATCTCGGCGGAGAACCGGCGCGGGATCGGCAACCGGGTTCTGGGAGCGCGGTTCGTGGTGACGTTGCCAAGGGTGTAGCGGGCCTCCGATCTGTGCGTTTTGCCGGTCGCTTTCGAGCCGCGGCGCAGCGCGTTCGGATGAGCGAAAAACCATGGTCTGGAAAGCCCGGGCTCTGTGTGCCACCGTGAGGCGGAAATACTCGGAGGTGTGCAATGAGCCAGCTCGAGATCGCCGACACCAACGTTGCGGCGGACGCGCGGAGAGCCTCGCCGGCCTATGTCCCGTCGCTGCAGCGCACGGAAGGTCAGCCGCCGCCCATCGCGGCGAACGGCGGCCTGTCCTACATGTCGTTCGACCGGGACGGTGACGCGGGCACCGCCGCGGCGCTCAAGGACGCGCTGGGCGAGATCGCGGACGGCGAGGGCCAGCGAGTTACCGAGATGATCGACAAGGCCCCGCCGGGCCCGATCAAGACCCAGTGGGGCCTCGGGTTCCGGAACTACGACGAGTGCGTGGACTACATACGCAAGAACAACGCCATCAAGGCCCCCGAGGGCGGCCTGGCGCTGCCGCTGCCCTACACCGTCTACGAGCGGCCAACCTATTCCGTCGTCTCGTCCAACGCCGTCTGGCGGGACCCGGCGCGCGCCGACGTGGCGGCGGTCCTGCGCAGGAACGAGCAGGACAACCGGCGGCGGGACCTCTACTTCCCGCAGGTGATGCGCGACGCGCGCCGCATCGGCGAGTACTACCCTGGCCTCTCGCCCAACAGCCCCGAATGCATGGACCGGCTCGGTCTCTCGTTGGCGCATCTCGAGTCCAAGTGCTCGAACATCTACGATTCGGCGGAGGTGGAGCGCGTGTTCTACCCCGAGATCGAGAAGCTCCTGCTCGAATTCTTCCCGGACGCGACCGACGCACTGGTCTACAACCACGACGTCTTCGACAAGGACTACACGGGCGACCGCACGGAAGACCAGGACAGCAACAACCCGGGCGTGAATGCCAATTACGCCAACCTCGTGCACAACGACCTGAACGACAACAGCGGCCGCGTGCGCTGCCGCGAATTGCTCACCAGGAACCTGCGGAACTTCGGGCGTGTGCAGCACTACACGGAGGAAGAGGCCGACGCGAAGATGTCGCGGCGGTTCGTGTCGATCAATCTCGCCAAGCCGATCGAAACCGTCGAACAGTTTCCCTTCGTGCTCTGCGCCTGGCCCTCGTTCGCCGATCAGCCGTACATCACCAACTACCGGATCTACGACGACCGCGTCGGCGAGACCACCCGCTTCACCTACCGTCCCGACCACGAGTGGTACTGGATTCCCCGGCAGCAGCCCACCGAGGTCTCGATGCTCAAGTGCTATGATTCGGTGACCGACGGATCCGTGTCGCGCTGGTCGTTCCATACTGCCTGCGTCGACCCGACCGTGCCCCGCGACGCACGATGCCGCAAGAACGTCGTGGTGCGGTCGTTCGTCTTCTTCTAGGGAGGAGGCCAAGTCACGGGCGAAGGGTTGCCCGCGAACTTCCGCTTCTGCGACCGTCTGAACGGGCTGCCGACGGCTGACCTGGGTCGTTTTCCTGCTTGGACAGGGCGGCAACCCGGGTCACACTCCGGGCAATCAACGATGACCCCAGGCAGGAAACCATGCAAGCAGACTACGTGATCGCAGGGGCCGGATCGGCCGGTTGCGTCCTGGCCACCCGCCTTACCGAGGATGCAAACACCAGCGTCATCCTGATCGAGGCCGGCGGCAAGGACCACAATCCGCTGATCCATGTCCCGGCGGGCTTCTTCAAGATGCTCGACCACGACAAGCTCACCTGGAAATACCGTTCGGAGCCCGACCCCGGCACGAACGGCCGGGCCATCGTCTATACGCGCGGCCGCGTGGTTGGCGGCTCCTCCTCGATCAACGGCCTGATCTATATTCGCGGCCAGCCTGAGGACTACGATCACTGGGCACAGCTAGGCAACCGTGGTTGGAGTTGGGACGACTGTCTGCCCCTGTTTCGTGCCGCCGAACACTGGGAAGGCCAGGAGAACGAGGTTCGCGGCAAGGATGGCCCACTGCACACCTCGAACACGGACCGCTCGCCGCTCTGCGAGGCAGTGGTTGAATCCGGCAAACATCTGGGCCTGAGCTACCAGGAGGACGTGAACGGCATCACGCATGGCTCGATCGACACGATTGGCTGGTGCCAGCAAACCCGCAACGGACGGCGGCGGGCCAGCGCGGCGCGCACCTATCTGGCACAGGCTTTGTCGCGGCCGAATCTGCGGCTGATCACCAATGCCATGGTGCATCGCGTGATCTTCGAGGGCAAACACGCCGTCGGCGTGGAATTCGCCCGTGGCGGCGCCACACAGCGCGTGACAGCCGGGCGCGAGGTGATCCTGTCGGCGGGCGCGATCGGCTCACCGCACATCCTGCAACTCTCCGGTGTCGGCGATGCCGAGCATCTATCCGAAATCGGCGTTCCGGTCGTGCACGAGCTGAACGGCGTCGGGCGCAACATGCAGGATCATTTTACGGCGCGCATTTCCTATCCGGTTGCAGGGCTCGCCACGGCGAACGAAAAGGCGCGCGGCATTCCGCTGGCGATCGAGGTGCTGCGCTGGATGTTCACCGGCAAGGGCATGCTGACCTACAGCCCATCGCTGGTCGCGGCATCGGTGAAGGTGCTGGAGTCATCGGCCACGTCCGACATGCAGGTCACCGTCGCGCCCGGCAGCTTCAAAAACGGGCAGATCGGCGAGCTGGAGGAGACCCCCGGCGTCAGCGCCGGCGCCTGGCAGATGCGGCCGCTGTCGCGTGGTTATGTGAAGGCGAAGTCGAACCGGCCCGAGGATATGCCGCTGATCAATCCGCGCTACCTGTCGGACGAGACCGATCGCATGGCGCTGCTGGGCGGCCTGCGTTTCGCCAGGCGCATGTTCGAGGCACCGGCCCTCGCACCCTATGTGCTGGCGGAAAGCCTGCCCGGCAAGGATGTGCGCACCGACGACGAGTTGCTGGATTACGCGCGGCGCTATGGCGGCACCTGCTATCACGCCAGCTGCACCTGCATGATGGGCCAACATCCATTGGCCGTCGTCGACGATCAGTTGCGGGTGCATGGGATGGAGGGACTGCGCGTGATCGATGCATCGATCATGCCGGCGGTGACATCGACCAACACCAACGCACCCACCATCATGATCGCGGAAAAGGGCGCGGTCATGATCAAGGCGGCCGCCCGGGAGCGGCTGGCAGCCTGAGGGTCAATTGGACTGATACTGCACCACCAATCGTCATGGCCGGCGGTGTGTCACGATGGGAGCCTGGTACAATCCATGAAAGAGAACAGCATACGGCGGGCGGTGCGCGAGGGGCGGGCAGCACTCGGGACCGGGCTCAAGGAATTCGCGTCGCGCGGAGTCCCGTGGATCATCGAGGCCTCCGGCTTCGACTACTGCATGATCGACCACGAACATGGCGCCTTCGACCTCGAGACGATCGCGGATCTCGCCGGATGGTTTCAGGCCACCAACGTCTCGGCGATCGTGCGCATCCACAAATCCTTCACGCATCTGATCCCCGCGATCCTCGATCAGGGTATCATGGGCATCCAGGTCTCGGAGGTCGACAACGCCGAGGAGGCGCGCGCGATTGCGCGGGAGGCAAAATTTCCGCCGATCGGCAATCGCGGCATCTCGGGGCAGGGGATGCATACCGGTTACCGCAGCTATGGCGCCCGCCACGCGTCCGAGTATGCGCCGTGGGCCAATGCCAACATCGTCGTCTGCGTGTCGATCGAATCGCTCGAGGGCCTGGAAAATGTCGAGGCGATCGCGGCCGTCGAGGGCATCGACATGATCGCCTATGGTCACTCGGACCTCAGTGCGCGCCTGGGCGTTCATCTCCAACTCGAGCACCCGACGTTCAAGGCAGCCGTGCGCCGGATCGCGGAGGCCTGCAACGCGCACGGGAAACTTGCCCGCGGGTCCGCGGAGACCGAGGCGCAGATCGAGGAGTACTGGCGGCTTGGGTGCAAGGTGCTGAACCTGCCCGGCAACGACGTCAGTACGTATCTTGATGGCCTGAAGGCGCGGGCTGGGCGGGCACAGGCGCGGCTGAAGTCGATCGGCGTTCCGGTGCCTTGAGAAGCGCGCGGGCGGAGTGCCGATGAGGTCGCCGGCTTGCGCCAGCGAGCAATTCCTTCAATCTAGACGGTCGAATTAGGTGTCATCATGATCTTTGTCACCGTCAAGGTGATCGGAGAAAGCTCATGACGAACGTGTCCTATGAAAGGGCGGCAACAGCGCTGTTGGTGGTCGATCCGTACAACGATTTCATCTCTGAAGGCGGCAAGATCTGGCCCCGCATCAAAGCTGTCGCCGAGGCGAACGGCTGCGTTCCTCATATGCTTGAAATTTTGCACGCGGCCCGGAGGGCGAAACTTCGGGTCTTCTACGCCATGCATCGGCGCTACCGGCCGGGCGACTACGAAACCTGGCAGTACGTCGCGCCGATTCAGAGGGCGGCCTGGTCGCACAAGAGCTTCGAATACGGCACCTGGGGCGGCGAATTCCGCGACGAGTTCGTGCCCGCGCCAGGTGAGATCGTCGTGGGCGAGCATTGGTGTTCGAGCGGCTTCGCCAACACGGATTTGGACCTTCAGCTCAAGAGGCACGGCATCCATAAGCTCATCGTCATTGGGCTGATTGCGCATACCTGTATCGAGGCGACCGTGCGCTTTGCCGCCGAGCTCGGCTACGATGTCACCATGGTCAAGGACGCGACGGCGGATTACTCGGACGAGATGATGCACGCCGCGCTCGATATCAACATGCCGAACTATGCCAATGCCATCGTGACGACCGATGAAGTCGTCGCGTCCATCGGTACCGCAGCATAGCGAAGGCCTGTAGCCGCTACAGGAAAACGGCCGGAGCCAAGGCCCCGGCCGCTGTCCTCACGCCGCCGCGAAACGTTACGGGTATTCTTCCTGCCCGAAGATCTCCAGCTCGGCGGTCAACTCCTTGCCCTTGGTTTCCGGCCCCAGATAAACCGCGATGACATACACGATGAGTGACCCGACCGTGGCGTACAGCATCGGCTTGGCGAAGCCCATCTGCTGATTGACCGCGAAATAGGTCAGCACCGGGGCGACGAACGCGCCCCACACCGCGCCCTGGTGATACACGAAGCCCGCTGCCGTCGCCCTGACCTCCGTCGGGTAGCGTTCCGACAACCAGCCGGGGTTGAGGGCATCCTTGCCACCGACGAAACAGATCATCAGCAGGAACAAGATCAGGAAGGTCGTCGGATCCGTCGTCAACAGATAGAGCGGTGCGATGAAGATCGCGATGAACGTGGGGATCATCAACGCCCACCGGCGCCCGACCTTTTCCGACGCCGCCCCCCAGAACGCGCAGGCAAGGAAGGTTACGATGTTGCCCCAGAATACCGGGACTGCCACCTGGGCCGGTGTCCAGCCGAGTTCCTTTTGCAGATAGGTCCCGAGCATGGCCCAGATCGCGTAGTAGACCCAGAAATTCGCGGCCATCCACAGGCAGCCGGTGAAGGTGTTGAACAGGTATTTCGGCTTGAAGATCGCGAACAACGGCAGCGAAGCCTGCTGCTGAGTCGCGTCCTGGATCTTCTTGTTCTCGGCCCAGACTTCCGGTTCCTTCACGTAGATCCGGATCCAAACGACTGCCAGGGCCGGCAGCACACCCAGGATCAGCATGCCACGCCAGCCGTAGCCGGTATGCCAGGCTTCGAGCCGTGGGTACAGCAGGCCATAGGCGGCGGCCGACAACGCGAAGCCCAGTCCCCATGAACCTTGCAGCACACCGGACATGAAGCCGCGCGATCGTGCCGGCCAGGACTCCATGGCCAACGCGGCGCCAGCCGGCCATTCGGCGCCCATGCCGATGCCCAGCAGCGCCCGGATCACGAACAGGAATGCGAAACTCGGTGAGAAGCCCGCGAGGAGGTTGCAGACCGAGTACCACAGGATGGAGATCATCAGCGGCGCCCGGCGCCCCAGGCGGTCGGCCAGCCAGCCAGAGGCCGTCGCGCCGCTCAGACGCATGATCAGGGTGACCGTGAAGATCGCGGTGACATCGATGAGCGGCACGCCGAATTCCTGCGCGATCGGCGCCATGATCAGCAGGAATACCGTGAAATCGAACGCATCCAGCGTCCAGCCCATCCATGCGGCTGTATAGGCGTACCATTGGTCCTTGGTGGGTTCCTTCCACCAGGGTACGGCTGATCCTCGAATCGTTGCAGACATATGGAGCTTCCCTTTAGCTTCTCGTGCGTCTCAGTCAGACGTGGACGCCGGGCTTACCGATGGCACTCCCCAGATCGGGGAGGCATCAGTCAACCCGACCGAGAAACAATGCGGATTTGTCGCGGTTCAGTCCAGATTCCTCGTATGGCGGCTCCGCCGTCGATCCAGGCCGGACGGCGGTGCGATGGAGGCGGCACACGAAATGGCGCACCATGCCGGCGATCAACGGTGAAATGGGGGACAGGATGCGACTGCGGGGCAAGGTGGCGCTGCTGACCGGCGCGGCGGCTGCGATCAAGGGCGAGCTGATGGGCTTCGGCGGCGCGGCGGCGCACCTGTTCGTGCGCGAGGGTGCCAAGGTGGTGCTGACCGACATCCGCGATGAGCTGGGCGAGCGTTCGGCAGCAGCGCTGCGCGCCGATGGCCATGACGCGCGTTACCTGCACCTCGACGTGACGTCGGAGCAGAACTGGGCCCAGGTGGTCGACGCGGTGATGGCGGCGCACGGCAGGCTGGATGTCCTGTTCAACAACGCCGGTGTCTCGTTTCCCGGCAAGGTCGAGGACATCACAGTGGAAATCTGGGACCGCGAGCTTGACGTTCACGCCAAGGGGGTTTTCCTGGGCACCCGTACCGCGATCCCGGCCATGCGCAAAGGCGGTGGCGGGTCGATCATCAACACGTCCTCGGTGATGGGCATTGTCGGCAGCCCCACCTCGCCGGCCTATTCAGCCGCCAAGGGCGCCATCGCGATCTTCACCAAGTCGGCGGCGCTGCAATATGCGCGGGAAAATATCCGCATCAATTCAGTGCATCCGGGCTATGCGGATACCCCGCTGACCGAGACGCGCTTCAATGACCCGGCGGTGCGCCAGGTGCTGCTCGATCGCACCCCGATGGGCAGGCTCGGCACCGCCCTGGATATCGCCAATGGCGTGCTGTTCCTGGCGTCCGACGAAGCATCCTGGGTCACCGGCTCGGAACTGGTCATCGATGGCGGCATGACGGCGCAGTGACCAGCCGGCGCTACCAGGCGCCGGTATTGGCCATACTGGTCCAGGGCTCGGCAGGCGGCAGCGCGGCGCCGGCCTGCAGCAGCTCGAGGGAGATGCCGTCCGGCGTGCGGATGAAGGCCATGCGGCCGTCACGCGGCGGGCGATTGATCGTTACGCCGCGGGCGATGAAGGCGTTGCAGGTGTCGTAGATGTTGTCCACGGCATAGGCGAGATGCCCGAAATTACGCCCGCCGGCGTACGGCTCGGGATCCCAGTTGTAGGTGAGTTCCAAGGGAGCCGACTCGTCGCCTGCGGCGGCGAGGAACACATTGGTGTAGCGGCCCTTCTCGTCGGCCCGGCGGCGGATCTCATGCAGGCCGAGTACCTCGAAGAAGGCTATGCTCTGCTCGAGTGAACTCACGCGGATCATGGTGTGCAGATACTTGGTCATGGCGTGTCCTTGGGTCAGGGTTCGGCGTCTGAGGCAGGCAAGGAATTGAAAGCACGGACGAACACGGATATATCGCGCCGCCACAAAAACAGTCGGCAGGCCGCACCGAATCAGCGTTCTATCTGTGTGCATCCGTGTGCATCCGCGGTTTCAATATCTCGCTTACTTTCCTGCGCTGGAGCAAACGAGCCGGACGTGTCCATCGGGTTGTACCCACTAGTACCCCATTGCGATATCGACCACCTGCAGAAGCCCGCGGCCCGCCTCGAAGCTTCGGATACTCGCCGTCATCTCGGTCACCAGTTGAGCAACTGTCGGCCGGCGCGCGACGTGCGGCATCACGGTAACTTTCGGATGCAGCCAGAGCGGGCTTGTCGGCGGCAGAGGTTCAGGCCATAGCGCGTCCAACGCGGCATATGACAACTGCCCCGAATCGAGCGCGGCGATCAGGTCCTCATCCACCACATGTCTGCCGCGCCCGACATTCACCAGCATCGCCCCTCGCGGCATCATGGCAAAGGTGCGCGCGCAGAATATGCCCTCGGTTTCCCGCGTAAGCGGCAACAGGCAAACCGCGATGTCGGTCTGCTGAAGAAACGGCTCCAGTTGGTCGGCGCCGTGATAGATCGCAACGTCGCCTTCGTCGCGCCTGCGTCGAACCCAGGCTGAGACCTTGAACCCGAGCGACTTCAACACCAGCGCCGGGGCTTTCGCCATCTTGCCGAAGCCGAGGAATCCGACACGCCTTTGCTCGGGCCGCGTGATCGCTGTGCGGCGCCACTCCCGATTGGCCTGAGCCGCCTGATAGCCGGGCATGTCACGATGCAGACGAAGCACATGCATCACGACGTATTCCGTCATCATCGGATCGCCGCCTGGCGGCTCGACCTTGCATAGCGGGACCTTAGGCAGTTTTGGATGGTCAACGAAGGATTCAACCCCGGCAGAGCGGCTGAACATGGCTTTCAAGTTCGGAAAATTGGGAAGAGCCCCGAAATCGGGATGCATGAAGGCGAGATACTCGATATCCGCCGAATTTCCCGCGTCAGGCCAGATGCGGATTGCCAGACCGGGCAGCTGTTCGCCGAACGTGTCGCGCCATGCCGTGGCGTTACCGATGTGTTTGTCGAGATCGACAATGAGCAACGCCATAACCGCCTCCTGAGCTATTCGATCATCGCCGCGGCCGCATTACCACTTGTGGACTTTCTGCAGCGTCCCACCCATCAGTGCCGCCAAGTCGCTCTCGGACAGGCGCCTGGTGTCACGAAACGGTGCGACGCCTTGCTCATAGGTCAGCATGCCGATCGTCCGGGTCCAGTCGGTGCCCCACATGCAGCGATTCAGCCCGAATGCGTCAATGATCCGCAGCACCGGCTCCCAGATGTCGTCGTATGGGAACGGAAGGTGCGACATCGTGCAGGCGCCGCTGATCTTCACCCTTACGTTCGGGTATTGGGCCAACGCGAGCAGTTTCGGCAGATCGGCCCAGACGTCGGCCGGAACCGGTGGCCGCGCGGGTTGCAGCATGCCGAGATGGTCGATCACAATCACCGTGTCGGGGTGGCGCTGGATGTGCGGCAGGCCTTTGTCCAGAATGCCCCAGCACAGCAGGTTGACCGGCAAACCATGTTTTCCGGCGGCGGCGAATGCGCGGTTGAGGCCCGGATGGTCGGCGTCCATCGGCAGGCCGTCGCGCATGCGGATGCGAATCCCGCGCGCACCTTGCGTCGCCGCCCATTTGGCCACCACATCGTCGATCGCCGGATCGGTCGCGTCGACCGGCGTCACGACCCGGAATTTGTCCGGATAGGTGTTGTAGACCTCGAGCGCGTAGCTCGGATCGTACTCATAGGCGCTGAACGACGACACCATGATCGCGCCGTCGACCCCGACACTGTCCATTGCGGCGACCATTTCCTCGCCGGTGGCAGAGGATAGTCCGTGTGAGGGACTGGCCCACGGACGGCCGGGATGATTTCGATCGAACGGATGGACCTGAACGTCGATCACCGGCATTGCGATCCTCCTGTCCTTTCCGCCTATTGTCCGATATCGCGACCGGATTGCCCAGAGTGGCGCATGTTGCCGCCTCACATGCGCACTGTCAGTAGATATTCTCCGGCGACAGGCCGAGCATGACCTGACCGACCGTCTCGTAGTGCAGTATCCGCCCCTGGCCCTGTTGCGCGACCGTGTCGATGTCGCGCAGGCGGCGCTCGAACGGATTGTCCTCGAACACCGACATCGATCCGCAGTCGTGAAACAACGTGTTGACGATCTCGCGTGACGATTGAATGGCCCAGGTGGAGGCGAGGCGCAGGCGGGTGCGCTGATCCGGCTCCATCGCGCCGCGTTCCTCGATCGTTTCCAGCGCTTCGTCCGCGGCGGCGTGCAGGAAATAGCGCGCGGACCGCCACCTCGCCTCGGACTGCGCCACGTGCGACTGGACGACGTTGTTCTCCACCATCGGTTTGCCCGCGCCACGGCGGGTCTTCTCGCGCGGCAGGGCCAGGAACGCGTCCATCGTGCCGCGGGCAATCCCAAGTGCCACGCCGCCGAACCCGATCGAATAGAGCTGGTTGCTGGTGAAACGATACAGCGGGCTGTCGGACCGACGGTCGCGTGGATCGTCGCGGTAGATGGCGCGCTCGTGAGGAATGAACAGATCGTCGACGGAATACTCGTTGCTGGCCGTGCCGCGCAGTCCCAGCGTGTGCCAGATATCGTGGAAGGTAGCGCTCGATTTGGGATACAGGAAGGTCTTGGTTTCCTTGGTCCCCGCCACTCGCAGATGCGCGCCGAGCCAGGTGGCGTTCTGACTGCCGCTCATGAAGCGCCACCTGCCGGTGATGCGGTAGCCGCCTGCGACCGGAGTGGCCTCGTATGGCGAACCGGGCGGTCCCCAGGCGACGATCCCATCCGGCCTCCCGAAAATCTCCTGGGCAATGTGCGGATCGAGATACGCGCTCGTCGTCGAGCACCCGTTGCTTTGACTGACCACCCATCCGGTCGATCCGTCCGCGCTGGCCAGCGCCTCGGTCACCTGGGCGTAGATCGAGGGTTTCAGCTCCATTCCGCCCACGGATTTCGTCTTCAGCATGGTGAAGAAACCGCCATCGATCAGGGCTTTGACGACTGGTTCGGTGAGCTTTCCGGATGTCATCGTTTTCGTCGGAGGCCGCGGCGATCAGGGGCATAAGATCGCGA
>DASXNR010000300.1:0-5093 GCA_036494925.1 Acetobacteraceae bacterium | reverse complement strand
ACAAGCTGCTCGGCGGCTTCCGCGATCGGGTGCCGACCTACATCGCCGGCGGCTACTACGAGGAGGGCAAGGGGTTTTCCGAGCTTGCGCGCGAGATGGAAGACAATGTGCGCATGGGCGCGAAGGCGGTGAAGATGAAGGTCGGCGCGGTGCCCATTGTCGAGGATGTTGCGCGGGTGCGCGTCGTGCGTGAGGCGGTGGGACCGAACGTGAAGCTGATGGTCGATGCCAACTGCGCGTATCGCTACTACGAGGCGATCCAGCTCGCGAAACGCATCGAGGAGTTCGACGTGTTCTGGTTCGAGGAACCGGTGGCGCCCGACGACTACGACGGCCATCGCAAGCTGGCGCAGGCGACCAGCATTCCGATCGCGACCGGCGAGAACGAATACACCCGCTACGGCTTCCGCGACCTGATCCGTCACGAGTGCGCAGCGATCCTGAACGCGGATGCCAAGGTCCTGGGCGGTGTGACCGAGTTCATGAAGGTGGCGGCGCTGGCGCAGGCCAACGACCTGGACATCGCGCCGCACGGCTCGCAGGACATCCACGTGCACCTGGTCGCGGCGATCCCGAACGGCCTGATCCTGGAGTTCTACCGCGACACCGTCGATCCGATGTGGGGTCGTGTCTACCGCCATACGCTGACGCTGAACGATGACGGCACGGTCAGTCCGCCGAATGTGCCCGGCATCGGCGCGGACCCGAACTACGACACGCTGGCCGATTACCGAGTAGCCTGACAGCGCCCCACCGTCATCCCGGCGAAAGCACAGGGACCCAGGCGGGCAGCACCGATGGAGCCAGCCCGGGTTCCCGCTTGCGCGGGAATGACGGTCGGGGGGTGCCCTGCAATGAGGCGGTATCAACGGAAAGGAGATCGACATGGCAAAGATCCTGGTCATCCACGGCGCCGGCATGAACATGCGCGGCAAGGTGCAGACCGAAATATTCGGGCCGATGACCCTGCCCGAATACGACGAACGCATCCGCGGCTACGCCAACGAACTCGGCGTGGAGATCGAGATCTTCCATTCCAACATCGAGGGAGAGGTGATCAACCGGCTCTACGCTGCGAACGACCAGGGATTCGACGCGGCGATATTCAATCCCGCCGGATTCTCGCGCGGTTACCCAGCGCTCGTCGCCGCGATCAGTCAGGTGAAGTTCCCGACCATCGAATTGCACATGTCGAACCCGGTGCGCCGTGGTCCGATCTCCGAGACCGCGACCGTCAGCCAAGGCATGGTCACCGGCTTCGGCATCGTCGGTTACTATCTGGGACTTCGCGGACTGCGGGACACACTGAAGAAGTAGCCGGCATTACCTTGCGCGTAATCGATTTGTGCGCGGCGGCTGACCAGGATGGGAACCCGAGAGCAAGGAGGTTCCCATGGATGCCGTTCCCGCCCGCCGCTGGTGGGCATTGGCGAGCGTCGCCGCCGCACAATTCCTCGCTGTGGTCGACGCGTTCATCGTCAACGTCGCGCTGCCTTCGATCCGTGCCGACCTGCACGCCGACGCGGCCGAGATTCAGGCGGTCGTGGCGGTCTATCAGATCGCGTATGCCGCGCTGCTGATCACCGGCGGCCGGTTCGGCGACATCGTCGGCCGCAAGCGCGTGTTCATTGCCGGCGTACTCGGCTTCACGCTGGCCTCGCTGTGGTGCGCGCTGTCCGGATCGCCGGCGATGCTGATCTTCGCGCGCGCCGCGCAGGGCGGCGCCGCGGCGATGATGGTGCCGCAGGTGCTCGCCACCATCCATACGCTGTTCCCCGATGGCGCGCGCGCCCGTGCCTTCACCGTATTCGGCATCGCGATCGGTCTCGGTGCCGCGGTCGGCTTCATGCTGGGCGGCTGGCTGGTGACGTTGGACCTCGCGGGCCTGGGCTGGCGCAGCATCTTCTGCATCAACGTCCCGATCGGGCTCGGCATCGCGATCGCCGCAGGCGTGTTGATGCCGTCGATGCAGCGCACCGCCAACACGCGGATGGACCTGCGCGGCGCCGCGGCGCTGTTCGCCGGACTGATCGGGTTGCTCGTGCCGCTGATGTTCGGACACGAATTCGGCTGGCCGTGGTGGCTGTGGATTGCGATAGCGGCCGGCGCCGCCGTGCTGTTCTGCTTCGTGCGTCTGCAACGTGCGGTGGAACAACGTGGCGGCATGCCGCTGATCGATCTTGCATTGCTCGAAGACCGCGTCTTCGTCGCTGGCATGGGTGCGACGTTCTGCTTCTTCCTCGGCAATCTGTCGTTCTATTTCGTGTTGACGCTGTACCTTCAGAACGGCCTCGGCTTATCGCCATTCGACGCGGCACTGACAGTGATGCCGCTGGCATTCGCCTTCGTCGCCGGTTCGCGGTTGGGCGGCGGCCGGCTGATCGAAGGCTGCGTCGTGCAAGGCATCGGTCTCGCGGCCATGGCACTGCTGGTAGGCACGATCGCGCAGCCAGGCATGGCAATGCTGATGCTGGCGTTGACGGTGTTCGGCTATGGCCAGGGCATGGTGCTCGCACCTCTGTTCAGCGTCGTGCTGACCCAGGTTCGCCACATCCACGCCGGCTCCGGTGCCGGCATGCTCGCCACCACGCAGCAGGTGGCGAATGGCACCGGGGTTGTCGTTGTGGGTGCCGCGTATTTCGCGACACTGCACCTGCGTGATGAGCGATGGGCGCTGTTGGTGGCGATCGTCACGCTGGGCTGCACGGTGCTGGCCACCATTGGCTGCCTGCAGCGCATGCGGCCACACGCGATGGAAGCTGCCCGTCCGGTATGATACCGCTCTCGCGACACTATCGCGTGAGGAAACCCGCAATGCGTCTCGACGGACAGTCTGCCATCGTCACCGGCGGTGCCTCCGGTCTGGGAGCCGCAACCGCGCAGCGCCTTGCCCGCGCCGGCTGCCGGGTGGCTGTGCTCGACATCAACCAGTCGGCGGTCGAGGCGAGCGCGGCACGAATCGGCGGCATTGGCATCGTCTGCGATGTCGCCAATGCGGCATCTGCCGAAGCCGCTGTTGCCGAGGCACGCGAGGCGCATGGGCCGGCGCGGCTGCTGGTGAACTGCGCCGGTGTCGGCACGGCGGGACGCATCGTCGGGCGCGACGGTCCGATGCCGCTCGCCGCGTTCGAGCGGGTGATCCGCGTCAACCTGATCGGCAGCTTCAATCTGCTGCGGCTGGCTGCGGCCGACATGGGCGCGCTCGATCCGTTGGCGGACGGCGAGCGCGGCGTCATCGTCAACACCGCATCGATTGCGGCGTATGAGGGCCAGGTCGGTCAGGCCGCGTATGCCGCATCGAAGGCCGGCGTGGTGGGGCTGACGCTGCCGGCGGCACGCGAGTTTTCCCGGATCGGCGTGCGCGTGGTGACGATAGCGCCGGGGCTGTTTCACACTCCGATGGTCGAGGGGCTGCCACCTGAGATCCAGCGTGGTCTTGCGGAAGGCATACCGTTTCCGCAACGGCTGGGTGAGCCGGAAGAATACGCCGCATTGGTCGAGCACATTGCGACCAATCGATTCCTGAACGGTGAAACCATCAGGCTCGATGGCGCGCTGCGCATGCCGTCCCGATAGGAGCGAGCGATGTCCGGGGACGCCAGGACCGACGGACCGGTCCTGCACCTGACGCTGCTGGGCAATCTCGGCAACCAGATGATCGAGTACATGGTGGCGCTGAAGCTTGTCAGCCTGGTTCCGGGCTGCCGCATCTCGAATGTGCAGATACCGCAGTGGAACATCGAGCACCCGACCATCGAGTCCACCGGGCCCGTGGTGCAGGTCGGACCATGGGAGCGCATCGATCTCCCGATCCTCGCCGCCGCGTTGAACGCAGGCGCGATCCGCCGGGTCGAATGGGCTGGCTACGGACAGCGGATGGAGAACTTCCTGCCGCACGAAGTCTACGACCAGGTGTTCGTCACCGACGAAGTGCAAGCGGGTTACGGCAGCGAGCATCTGGTCTGCCCGGTCCGGGCAGGCGATATCGTCGATGGCAGCTATGGCGATTATCCGCTCACGCCGGTGGAGTTCTACGCGCAACTGATCGACCGGACCGGATTGCAGCCGGTGTTCATGGGACAGACCGCGCCGAATGCCTACACCGATCGGTTGCGCGAACGGTTCCGCGACGCGCCCTTTCTCGACTCTCGCGGGCCGATGGGCGATTTCGAGCTGATCCGCCGCTCGAAGAACATCGTTGTCGGCGTCAGCACTTTTTCATGGCTCGCCGCGTGGCTGTCGCGTGCCGAGCGGATCTTCATGACGGTCAGCGGCCTGTTCAATCCGATCCAGGGAAAAACGGTCGATCTGCTGCCGTTCGGTGATCCCCGCTACCGGTTCTGGCTGTTTCCGATCAACTACGCGATGCCGCTGGCCTGGCATGCGGATGTGCACCAGCGGATGATGCCGTACTGCCGGCTGGTCACGCACGAGGCGCTCAAGCGCCAGATCGACGAGGCACCGCGGTTCCCGCGCAATCTGGGCGAACTGCTGATCGAATTCGATGAGGCATACTACCTTGCATCAAATGCGGATGTGCAAGCGGCTGTCGCGGCGGGCAGCCTTGGCAGTGGTCGCCATCACTACATCACGCACGGGTTCCAGGAGCATCGTCAGCCGTTCGCCCTGCACTCGTTCTGGTATGCGGACCGCTATCCGATGGCAGCACTCGAGGTGGCGCAGGGGGATTATGCCGACCTGCACCATCATTACGTGGCGATCGGCAAGGCGCGCGGCTATCGACCGGTGCCGGGGTGAACCATCACGCCGGCACGGTTTCCCCGCTCACGCGCGCCACATCGGCGAGGCCCTGCACCGCCGGATAATCGATCTTGCCCGTGCCGAGCAGCGGGATCGACGCCACGCTCAGCATGGCGCGCGGCACCATGATCTCGGGGATCATCCGCGCCCTGGCGAGTGCGAGGATGTCGCGGCTGTCGGCGTTCTGCCGCGTCGTCACCAGCAGAAGGGACTCGCCCTTGCGCGGATCGGGCCGGCTGATCACGGCGTGCTGCGCGTCCGGCCACAGCGATGCCACCAGCGCTTCGGCGGCGGACATCGACACCATCTCGCCGCCGATCTTGGCGAACCGC
>DASXNR010000299.1:0-17087 GCA_036494925.1 Acetobacteraceae bacterium | reverse complement strand
GCGCGCCCCGGGTCGTCTATCGCCGCTGGCGGCATCGCCGCGGCGCACTCCCCAGCGGCTTCGCGCCGGACATCCCGTCGGCCCTGGTTGTCGGCGCCGCCGAGGACATCGACCTGTTCCTGCGCGCTCTGGCCTGGGACCGGCGACAGGCCCTGCGCGTCGAGGGATTGCTGGCGGTCGGATCGCGCCAGACCGGTCGGCGCATCCACGGCAGCCCATTTCTTGGCGCGATCGGCGATGCGGCCGCGGTCCTGGAACGCCTCGCGGGCGAGGACCGGCTGCCGGACACGCTGGTGGTGGCAACGCCGGACCTGGCAGGCCAGTCGCTCGCCGTCCTGGTCGAGGCGGCGGAGAAGCACGGGATGCGGATCCGGCGCGCGCCGCGTCCGACCGCGCTCGACCCTGCCGGATCGGCGGATCGCTCGCGGGAGCTGGAATTGCGGCCGATGGCGATCGAGGACCTGCTGAACCGCGCGCAGGTGCCGCTCGACCGCGAAGGCATGGCGCGCCTGATCCAGGGTCGGCGTGTCATCGTCACCGGCGCCGGCGGCACCATCGGCAGCGAGCTGGCGCGGCAGGTCGCAGCACTTGGTCCGGAGCGGCTGATCCTGCTCGACAACGGCGAATATGCGCTGTGGCTGATCGATCTGGAGTTGGCGGAACGTCACCCGCACGTTCCGCGCGTGTCGCTGCTGGCCGACATCCGCGACGAGCCGCGGGTACGCGACGTGTTCGAGCAGTGGCGGCCGGAACTGGTGTTCCACGCCGCGGCGCTGAAGCACGTGCCGATGGTCGAGGCGAACCCGCTGGAGGGACTGCTGACCAACGTCGCCGGGACACGCCACGTCGCGGATGCCGCGCGCGGCGTCGGCGCGGTGGCGATGGTGCTGATCTCGACCGACAAAGCGGTGAACCCGACCTCCGTGATGGGCGCGTCGAAGCGGATGGCCGAGATGTACTGCCAGGCGCTGGACATCGCCGCCCGAGCCTCCGGTCGCGGCATGCGCTGCATCACCGTGCGCTTCGGCAACGTGCTGGGCAGCACCGGCTCGGTGGTGCCGCTGTTCCAACGTCAGTTGGAGCGCGGCGGTCCGCTGACCGTCACCCACCCCGACATGCAGCGCTACTTCATGACGGTGCGCGAGGCGGTGGGCCTGGTGCTCCAGGCGAGCGTGGTCGGCGCGGGCGATGCCACCCTGCCGTCGGGCGAGCAGGGCGGCATTTTCGTGCTCGACATGGGCAAGCTGGTGAAGATCGTCGATCTGGCCAAGCAGATGATCCGGCTCGCCGGACTGACGCCGGAGCGCGACGTGGAAATACGCTTCACCGGCCTGCGTCCTGGCGAGAAGCTGCACGAGGAGCTGTTCCACGGCAGGGAACCGCCGGTTCCGACCGGTTTCTCCGGCCTGCTGATGGCGTCGCCGCGCACCGCCGATCCGGCGATCGTCGGTCGGGCGATCGACGAGATCGCCGGCGCCTGCCGCGGCGGCCAGGCGCGGCTGGCACTCACCTTGCTGGGGCGCCTGGTGCCGGAATTCGAACACAACAGCGAAGGACTGATGCCTGTGGTGAACCGCCCATGACCACCATTCCGTTCATCGACCTGAAGGCGCAGCAGGCCCGCATCGCGGGCGAACTGCGCCGGCGGCTGGACGGCGTGCTGGCGCACTGCCAGTTCATCCTGGGCCCCGAGGTGGCGGAACTGGAAACCGAGCTGGCGCGGTTCTGTGGCGCCAGGCACTGCGTGGCGGTCAGTTCCGGCACCGACGCGATCCAGATCGCCTTCATGGCGGAGGCGATCGGGCCGGGCCACGCGGTCTTCCTGCCGGCGTTCACCTATACCGCGACGGCCGAGGTGCCGCTGGTGCTGGGTGCGACCCCGGTTTTCGTCGATGTCGATCCGCGTACGTTTCAGATCGATCCGGCGCATCTGGAGCGCCGCATCGCCGAAGTGCGGCGCGGCGGGAAGCTGTTGCCACGCGCGTTGATCGGCGTCGATCTGTTCGGCCAGCCGGCGGACTGGCCGGCGCTCGCCGCCATCGCACAGCGCGAGGGCCTGTTCACGCTCGATGACCTGGCGCAGAGCTTCGGCTGCACGCTGCACGGACGATTGCTGGGTGCGGCCGCCGATGCCACGGCGACCAGCTTCTTCCCGTCGAAGCCGTTGGGCGGTTATGGCGACGGCGGCGCGCTGCTCACCGAGAGCGACGATCGCGCGGCGCTGTATCGCAGCCTGCGCACGCATGGCGAGGGCACGTCGCGCTACGAGGTGCTGCACACCGGAATGAACGGCCGGCTGGATTCGCTGCAGGCAGCCGTGCTGC
This sequence comes from Acetobacteraceae bacterium, assembly GCA_036494925.1. Classification (GTDB taxonomy): domain Bacteria; phylum Pseudomonadota; class Alphaproteobacteria; order Acetobacterales; family Acetobacteraceae; genus JAMXLO01. Next base: position 14,763 of record DASXNR010000299.1, on the reverse strand, counting down.
TCGCCAAGCTGACGGTATTCGGCGACGAGCTGACCGCCCGTGAACGCGTCGCGCGCTATTATGATTCGCGGCTTGGCAACGCGGTGGTGACACCGGCCCGCGTACCGGACAGTACCAGCGCCTGGGCGATCTACGCCATCCTGCTGCCCGACGGGGCGATGCGCCAGCACGTGCAGGCGTCACTGCGCGCGGACGGCGTGCCGACCGCGATCTATTACCCGCGCCCGCTGCATCTGCAACCGGCCTACCGCGACCATCATGACGGCACCGGTCTGCCGGTGTCGGAGGATCTCGCGGACCGCATCCTCGCGTTGCCGATCCATCCATATCTCAGCGAGGCCGAGATGGCGCATGTATGCGATCGTGTGCTGGAAGCGGTGAGCTGACGGAGGGTGTCATGGCCTCGGTGCGCTATCTCGTGCACGATGTCGATGCGGCGATCGCGTTCTACACCCGCCTCGGCTTTGCGCTGCGCCAGCAGTTCGGGCCGGCGATGGCGATCGTGGCACGCGACGACCTGACGCTGTGGCTTGCCGGGCCGCGCGCGTCGGCGGCGAAGCCGATGCCCGACGGCAGGACTCCCGAGCCGGGCGGCTGGAACCGCTTTGTACTGCAGGTCACCGATCTCACTGGCACGGTGGCGACGCTGCACGCGCAGGGCGTGGCGTTCCGCAACGATATCGTCGAGGGACCAGGCGGACGGCAGGTCCTGTGCGAGGATCCCTCGGGCAACGTGGTGGAACTGTTCGAGCCGGCCGCGTCGCGGTAGCGCGCGCTCACCTGGCGGGGGTGCGCTGCGCTGCTTCGTTGTCCATTGTCGCCAGTGCAAATGCACGTTCGATCGCCGCCGCGATCAGTCGCTCCTCGTCCGGGGATGACGCAACCGCGCGCAGGTCGAAGAAGATGCGTGCGACGCCGGGGGGCTCGACCGACGTCGCAATCAGCGGCATCAATGCACCGCGACGAATATCATGTTGCTTTCCGAAGCCAGCTCCATGGCGACATCGAGATCCTCGACCACGGCGATCGCCGTGCCGTCCGCGGCATGAATGGCGAACGACGCCTGACCATCGACCGTGCCGCACCGCAGGTACACCAGCCTTGGCAGGCCGAGGCGCCGAAGCTGCGAACGCGTCATCTGCCGCGGGTCGGCAATTCGCACCGCCTCTTCGTGGGCGGCAGGCTCGAGAAATTCGTCGGTTTCGGCGAAATGCATGGCACCGATCCTGTCCATAATGCGTCCGCCGCTTCTGGCCGACACGCATACGCTATTTTGCATGCCGGATCGGCGCATTGATGTGGATCAACCGGAGGTAGTGAAATGCGGGCGGCGGGATTCGAACCCGCACGGCCGTGGGCCAAGGCGTTTTAAGCGCCTTATGTCTGCCAGTTCCATCACGCCCGCGAGACACAAACCCTAGCACAGCCAGCATCGGGGGCCATCGCAGCGTCCCGGCATTGTCCAATAATCGCCGATCGGACTAAATCGTGCAGTTCGTTTCGGGCGCTGGAGGAGAGATCATGGTAACGGCGGTGGATCTGATCGGGACCGTGCCGCTGTTCGAGCGGCTGGATGCGTCCTTGCGCGAGCGGATCGAGGCGATCACCGAGGAGATACCGGCAGAGGCCGACCAGGTGCTGTCACATCAGGGCGCCATGCCGCAGTTCCTGTATATCCTGCTGGAAGGACAGGTGGCGCTGTCCAGCACGGCGCCCGACGGCACCACCGCCCTGGTCGAGGTGCTGCACCCGATCGATCACTTCGTGCTGGCGTCGGTGCTGACGCGGCTGCCCACGCTGATGACCGCCCGCGCGGTGACCCGATGCCGCCTGCTGGCGATCCATGCCGGAGGATTGCTGGATCTGGTGGAGGCCGAGGCGCCGCTTGCCAACACGCTGCTGCGTTCGGTTTCGAGTGAGTTCCGCACCATGGTGCGCCAGTTGCGCGACCTCAAGCTGCGCACCGCGGCGCAGCGGCTGGGCTGCTACCTGCTGGCGCGGGTGAAGGACGGCGAGGCGCTCAAGGCCGAATTCCGTCTGCCGTTCGACAAGGGCCTGCTGGCTGCGCGGCTGGGCTGCCGGCAGGAGAATCTGTCGCGTGCCTTCGCCACACTGCGCGGGTACGGGGTGGAGACGCACGGAGCGCGGGTCATCCTGCACGACATACCGCGGCTGAAGGCGCTGGCCGTGCCGGATGATCCGAGCGATCCCGAGACGCTGTTGTAGTCGGCACCCTTCCCACGGTCGGCGTCACGTATTCTGCGTGACGCCAGGAGGCCGCGACTGTTACAATTCCTTGTGATCGGAATTGACAGGGGAGGCAACCATGGCTGCAGCGCGGTCGCTTGGCGAGACCGTCGCCGAGCTTGCCAAGGCTTTCAACGGGCAGCTTCTGCAATCGTCTGATCCGGACTACGAGCACGCGCGACGGGTCCATAACGGGCTGATCGACAAGCGGCCCGGTCTGATCGCCCGTTGCCGCGGCACCAGCGACATCGTCGATGCCGTGAAAGTGGCGCGTGACCACAGGCTCGAGGTTGCGGTCCGTGGCGGCGGCCACAATGTGGCTGGGCGCTCGACCACCGACGGCGGCCTGATGATCGACCTTTCCTCGATGACCGGCATACACATCGATGCGAAGGCGCGCACCGCCCGCGCCCAGGGCGGTCTGACATGGAACCTGTTCAACCGTGAGACGCAGCTTCATGGGCTGGCGACGACAGGCGGCGTGATCTCGACCACCGGCATTGCGGGGCTGACGCTCGGCGGCGGGCTTGGCTGGCTGATGGGCAAGCACGCGCTTGCATTGGACAACCTGTTGTCGGTCGAACTGGTCCTGGCCGATGGCAGAACCGTCACGGCCAGCAAGGACGACAACGCGGACCTGTTCTGGGGCGTGTGCGGCGGCGGCGGCAACTTCGGCGTGGCGGCATCATTGGAATTTCGACTGCATCCGGTTGGCCCCATGATCACCGGCGGTGTCATCGCCTATCCGTTCAGCGACGCATGGGACGTGCTTCGGCGCTTCCGCGACATCACTGCCTCGCTCCCGGATGAGCTGATGGTGTTCGGCGGGCTGATACACGCGGCGGACGGGTCAGGCACGAAGCTGGCGGCGATGGTGGTCTGTCATTGCGGGCCGCTGGCTGACGGCGAGCAGGCAGTGCAGCCGATCAAGGCGTCCGGCGCACCGGCCCTGGAAGCGATCGGGCCGATGCCTTATTGCCTGATGAATTCGATGCTGGATGACGCCTATCCGCGCGGTGCGCTCAACTACTGGAAGTCGAATTTCCTCGCCAGTCTGAACGACGATGCAATTCGCACCATGATCGACTGCTTTGCGCAGTGTCCGACGCCGATGGGTCAATTGCTGCTCGAGCACTTCCATGGCGCCGTCACCCGCATCGGCGTCACTGACACGGCATTCCCGCTGCGCGGGGTAGGCTACAATCTGCTGGTACTGTCGGAGTGGATGGATGCGAAGGACAACGACGCCTGCATCGCCTGGGCGCGGAATTCGTACGCCGCGATGCAGCCGTTCATGGGGTCCGGCCGGTATGTGAACTATCTGGGCGACGATGAGGGCGGCGATGAGGTCGCGGCGGCGTACGGGCCCAACTATCGACGGCTGCAGCAGCTCAAGGCGAAATATGATCCGGACAATTTCTTCCGCCTGAATCAGAACATTCGCCCGATGGCGTGAGCGTCGCAGCGTCCTGCCACGTGCCTGCTGCCGAACGATGTCGTAGATACCCAGAGACTATTGAAAGGCATTGCTCAGCCCATCCTACCCTTGCATCGGCGCATTGTCGTAGGATGGGTTGAGCGAAGCGAAACCCATCGTCCCAGTCGGATCTTCAGAACTCCAACAGATTGTCCCGCAGGTGCCTGTGCGCGTAGGCCTTGCGCGTCAACCCGCGCCGCTGCAACGCCGGCGCCAGGCCGTCGGCGATCTCCGCCGTCGTGCGCCGGCTTACATTCCCCATCGAGAACAGGAAGCCGTCGCCGCGGACCTCCTCCATCGCCTCGCCCATCTGCGCGGCGACGGCGTCGGGCGATCCCACCAGATCCACCGACCCGCCGCCGCTGGTGTAGCTGACGATCGCCTCGCGCAATGTTCGCTTTCCCGCCTTGCGCAGGAACTGCGCCAGGCTCTGCTGATGTCCGTTGGTGGTCAGCTCGCCCACCGGGGCATCGAGGTCGAACGCGGCAAAATCGATGTTGGTGATCCAGCCCAGCTGCGCCAGCCGCTTGTCCACGTTCTGCGCCGAAATCGCGACGCGCTGCGCAGCCTTCGCCTCCGCTTCCTCGGTGGTCTCCGCCAGGATCGGCGAGACCAGGAACAGCACCTTGCAACTGTCGGGATCGCGACCGCATGCCGTCATCTTGGCGCGCACGTCCTCGCGATACGCCTTCATCTGCTCCACGCCCTTCACGTGGGCGACGATGGTGTCAGCGTGCTGGGCGGCGAAGCGCCGTCCGCGATCCGATCCGCCGGCCTGCGCGATCACCGGCTGGCCTTGCGGACAGGGGCCCGAGTTCAGCGGTCCCCGGCTGCTGTAGTAGCGCCCCTCGTAGTCGATCGTGTGCACCTTGGCGGGATCTATCAGCACGCCGCTCTGGTGGTCGCTGACGATCGCACCCGGTTCCCACGAGCCCCACAACTGCTTGCAGATCGCGATGTATTCGTCGGCCATGTCATAGCGCTGGTCATGCGGGGGAAGGCGTTCCATGCCGAAATTCTTCGCCGACAGATCGGAGCTGCCGGTCACCATGTTCCAGCCGCCGCGTCCGCCGGAGATCTGGTCCAGCGTGCCGACGATGCGCGCCGTCAGATACGGCGCATAGGCGAACGTGGACAGCGTCGGCACGATACCCAGCCGCGTGGTCGCCGCCGCCATCAGCGTCGCCACGATCGTCGGTTCCTGACGCGGTATCGACATGCCGTTCTTCAGGTACATGTCGCGCGAGTTCTGCCAGGTCTCGCCGACATAGATCGAGTCCTCGAGCAGCATGTAGTCCATGCAGGCCCGCTCGCAGCCGCGCGCGAGATCGAGGAACATGTCGCACGACATCCAGTCGCTGGTGATCGTTCCGGTCCATGGTTCGCCCCAGGCCTGGATCGAGGAGCCTTGCAGGAACCAGGCAAGATGGAACGGATCGGCGGGCATGTCCGGTGGGTCCTTTCGTTGTTCAGGTGACGATCGACGGCATCAGCACAGCATCGACTTGCGTGGCGGAGGATGGCTCGAGATGGCAGGCCACCTCGTGCGAGGCCCCCACCGCGCGCAGCAACGGCGCCGTGGTTTCGCAGACCGTCGGCAGCCGATGCGGACAGCGCGCGGCGAACGGGCACCCCGATGCCTGCCCGGAGATCGGCTCACCCTGCGGCGGTTCGTCCGCCACGGTGTCCTCGGCCACCGCGGCCAGCAGCATGCGCGTATAGGGATGCCGCGGTGTCGCCAGCAGTTCAGCGGGCGTGCCGGTCTCGCAGATGCGGCCGTGATACATCACGGCAATGCGATCGGAGAGCTGCGCGACCACCGCCAGGTCGTGCGAGATGAACAGATAGGCCAGCCCGAACTGATCGCGCAGATCGGCCAGCAGGTTGACGATCGCGGCCTGCACCGAGACGTCGAGCGCCGATACCGGTTCGTCGCACACGACGAAGCGGGGCTCGGTGGCCAGCGCGCGCGCGATGGCGACACGCTGGCGTTCGCCGCCACTGAGCTGATGCGGGTAGCGCTGCCGGTAGGTCGGCGGCAGACGCACCATGTCGAGCAGTTCCTCGACCCGCTGCCGGCGTGCCCGCGGTTTCGCCAGGCCGAACAGCGCAAGCGGCCGCTCGATCGCCTCGCCGACCGAGAGCCGCGGGTTCAGCGACGAACCGACGTTCTGGAACACGATCTGGGCCTGCTTGCGAAACGCGGACAGGTCCGCGCCGGAGAGTTGGCTGAGGTCGGCCCCGTCGAACTCGACGCCGCCGTCGGTCTGATGCAGCAGGCGCAGGGCCAGCCGGCCAAGCGTCGACTTGCCGCAGCCGCTTTCACCAACCAGGCCAAGTACTTCGCCGGGGGAAATCGACAGCGACACGCCATCCACCGCCGCCACCTGCACGGGCTGGTGGCGTAGTCGAGGGCGGCCGCCGGCGACGGACAGCCGCCACGCCGCGAGGCCGCCGCGCGTGGTGAAGGTCTTGCGCAACCGCGTGACGTTCACCAGCGCATCACCCGCGCGGAACGGCCCCTGGTCGATGGCGTCGACGCCCTGGCGAGGCCAGTCCCCCACCACATCGGCCTTCCAGCAGCGTGCCAAATGATCAGACGCGGCCACGCCGTGCGCGCCAGCCGTTTTGGTTGTCATCCCCGCTGCGCCCAATTCGCAAAGCGCCTGCGCGCCTGCGGAACAGCGTGGCTCGGCGTACGGACAGCGTGGCGCGAAGACACAGCCCGCCTCAGGACGTGGCGAACCTGGCATCTGGCCTTCGATCGCCGGCAGCCGGCTGCCCCGCGATGCGGCGCGCAGCGGCGGGCGCGAGGCGAGCAGCCCTTTGCTGTAGGGATGCGAAGGCCGCTCCAGCACACCACGCACGCTGCCAAGTTCAACGAACTGGCTGGCGTACATCACGGCCACGCGGTCGCAGAGGCGCCGAACCACGCCCAGGTTGTGGCTGATGAACAGCAGGCTGACACGCTTCTGCTGACGCAGCCGTGCCAGCAGGCGCAGGATCTGCGCCTCCACCGTCACGTCGAGCGCGGTGGTCGGTTCATCGAGGATCAGCAGCGGCGGCTCGCACGCCAGCGCCGCCGCGATCAGCGCGCGCTGCTTCATCCCGCCGCTGAGTTGATGCGGAAACGCGCGTGCCACGTCCTCGGCGCGGTGGATGCCCATCTCGCGCAGCAGCGACACGGCACGGCGCGCCGCCTCGGACGGCTTCACGCCAAGATGCCGGACGATCGGTTCGGCGATCTGCCGACCGACGCGCAGCGCGGGATTGAGCGCGGTGAACGGGTCCTGAAACACCGAACCGATCTTGCGTCCCAGCACCGCGCGGTGGTCACTCCGCGACAGTTGCGTGAGGTCGCGCCCTTCGAACAGGATCTGCCCGCTGATCGATGCCGCCGGACCGAGGAAGTCCAGGATCGCGCCGGCGATGCTGCTCTTGCCGGAGCCGGATTCGCCGACGATACCCAACGCCTCACCTGGTCGCAGACGAAACGACACCTCGCGCACGGCGGCGGTGCCGGCATAGCGCACGGTCAGATCGCGGACCTCGAGCAGCGCCGGATCGAGGATGACCGCGTCGTTCATCGCCGGTTGCCAAGGCGGGGGTCGAGCACCTCGCGCAGCCCGTCGCCCAGCAGGCTGATGCCGATCACCGTGATGCCCATGGCGATGCCCGGGGCGAGTGAGATCCACGGCGCCTGCTCGACGAAGGAACGGCCATTGCTGATCATCAGGCCCCAGTCGGCTGCAGGAGGCTGCACGCCGAAGCCGAGAAAGCTCAGCACCGCGCCCAGCAGCACGGCGAACACCACACGGAGGCTCGCCTCAACCATCAGCACCGGCCAGACATTCGGCAGCAATTCGCGCCACAGCACGTACCAGACTCGTTCGCCGCGCGCGCGGGCCGCCTCCATGAACTCGCCGCTCATGAGGTTGAGCGTGACGCTGCGGGTGACGCGCCCGATCGGCGGCGCCGACAGCACGCCGATGGCGAAGGCGGTCTTCAGCAGGCTGGGCGGCGTGACCGCGATGATCAGCAGCACCAGCATGATCGGCGGAAACGCCAGCAGCACATCCAGCGCGCGCATGATCACTTCGTCGGTCAGTCCGCGGCGGTAGCCGGCCAGCAGCCCGAGCGGCACGCCGAGCCCCATGCTGATCAGCGTCGCGCTGACCCCCATCAGCAGCGAAAGCTGCGAGCCGATCAGCAGTCGGCTGAACACGTCGCGGCCGTATTCGTCGGTGCCGGCGAGGTAGTGCAGGCTGGGCGGCGAGAACCGGTCGCGGATATGCATCTGGTCGAACGGGTAAGGCGCCAGGACCTGCGCCAGCGCCGCCGCGACCAGCAGCACCAGCACGATGACGGCACCGACGATCAGCGGCCGCGGCAACCGCGGGCGCCGCGAAATCGTGCCGGCCAGGGCCGCGACCTCAGTCAACTGCGCCGCCGTGGCGGATGCGCGGATTGGCCACGCCGTACAGCAGATCGGCGCAAAGGTTGGCGAGGCAGAACACCGCGGTCAGCACCAGGATCGCGGCCTGCATCAGCGGGAGATCCTGGCGCTGCAGGGCAAAGATCAGCAGCCGGCCAAGCCCGGGATAGGCGAACACGGTTTCAATTGCAACGATACCGCCGATCAGGAAGCCGAAATCCTGTGCCAGCACGGTGATCGTCGGCACCAGCGCGTTGCGCAGCGCGTGGCGCACGATCACCACGCGCTCCGGCAGGCCGCGCGACCGCGCCACCCGGACATACATGCTGTCCAGTTCCTCGGCCATGCTGGAACGGGTCAGCCGCGAGACATGGGCGAGAAAGCCCAGCGTCAGCGTCGCGACCGGCAGCACCAGGAACGAGATGTAGCTGCCCAGGCCGTCGCTCAGGTTGCCGATGCCCGAGGTGGGCAGCAGATGGAGGGTGCTGCCGAACACCAGGATCAGCACCAGGCCCCAGTAGAATTCCGGCACTGAAATGCCGAGATAGGCGAACACCGAGACGGCGTGATCCGGCCAGCGTCCGCGCCAGACTGCCGCCACGATGCCGGTGGTGACGCCCAGTGTCGCGACGATCGCCATGGCGGCCACCGCGAGGATGGCGGAGCGGCCGAACGCGTCCCACAGCATCGGCGCGACCGGACGCTCCATCACCAGCGACTGGCCCATATCGCCGTGCAGCATCGCGCGCGCCCAGTGCCAATATTGCACCGGCAGCGGCAGATCGAGGCCAAGCTTGTGCTCGAGTGCCGCCAGCGTTTCGGGTGTGGAATATTGGCCAAGGATCAGCGCCGCCGTGTCCGATGGCAGCGCGTGCGTCGCGAGGAACACCAGCAGCGACATCGCGACCAGGATGAACAGCACGGTGCCCAGGCGGCGCAGCGCGTAGCTGGCCATGGCGTCAACCGGCGCGCGTCATGCGCTCAGCGACACGTTGTTGATGTCCACCCACATCTGCGGCGAGCCGACAAAGTTCTGCACCTTCTTGCTGACCCCGCAGGCAAAGTTGCGCACGAATACCAGACAGCCGGGCCCATCCTTGGCGACGATCTCCTGGAACCGGCCGTACAGTTTTTCCTGTTCGGCCTTGTCGCCGGTGGAACGCGCCGCAGTCAGGATCTTGTCGACTTCCGGATTGCTGTAGTGCCACAGCGTGTTGTTCCAGGATCCGCTGCTGTGGTACCACGCGTATACCATCGTGTCCGGCGTGGGGCGGCCGAAGAAACCGTCGACGCTGAAGGCGACCTTGCCCTCCATTTCGGCGTCGAACTTGTCCCCTGGCACGATGCGCAGCGACACTGTCACGCCGATCTGCTTGGCCGCGTCGCGGAACGCCGTGCCGAGCCGTTCCTCCCAGGGCGAACCGGTCGCGATGATCATCTCGAGCGGGAAACCATTTGGGTAGCCCGCTTCGGCCAGCAGCTTCTTGGCGCCGGGAATATCGGGCGGGGTCAGCAGATCGGCCCGGAAGAAGGGATGCGTCGGCGGGATCGGCGTGACCGTGGGCGTGCCGTGGCCGAACATGGCGATGTCGGTGAACGCCTGCCGGTCGACGATCTTGATGAACGCCTCGCGCACGCGCGGATCGTCGAACGGCTTGAATGCGTTGTTGAGGATGATGCCTTCCCAGCTGCCGCACGCGACCTCCTCCACGCGCGCTACCTTGCTGTTCTTGAGCTGATCGATCTGCTCGGGCGGCAGATCGTAGATGAGATCGATCGCCCCGCTCTCCAGCCCGGCGACCGACGTGGTGTATTCCGGAATGATGCGCATGATGACGCGATCGACCTTCGGCGAGCCGGGCACGAAATAGTCCGGGTTCTTCTCCACCACCAGTTGATCGCCCGGCCGGTACTCGACGAAGCGGAACGGGCCGGTGCCGACCGGCTTGGTGGTCAGCGTGTCCATCGCCGACTCGGTGAGGATCTGCGCCTGATATTGCGCTGTGACCGCGGCGAGGTCTGAATAGGGGGAAGACAGCGTGAACCTGACGGTCATCGGATCGACCGCCTCGATCTTTTCGACCACCCCGAGCGCGGCCCGCAGGACCGAGGCGTTCTCCTTATCCATGAGGCGCTTGTAAGTGAACAGGATGTCGGCTGCGTCGAGCGGTTTGCCATTGTGGAATTTCACCCCTGGCCGCAGGTGGAAGGTCCAGACCTTGAGGTCCTCGCTGGCCTCCCAGCTCTGCGCCAATTCCGGGATCACCTGCAGCTTGGTGTCCTGTGCGGTCAGCCGGTTGAACACGCAGTGGGCGTAGTTGTACTCGAGGCCGCCGACGCGGAACTTGGCCGGATCGAGGGTCGCGACCGGTAGCGGATAGGCGACCCGCAGGGTGCTGCCTTCGGCTGCCCGCGTCGTTGCGAGAGTCGCGGACAACGCGGTCGCGCCGGCGGCGGCCAGTGCGGTGCGGCGGGTGAGACCTGGGCGCGGCGATCCATTGCTCATGGCGAAGCCCCTTTGTTCTTATCATGTCCCGGAATGGTGCTGAGGCGAGCAAGCCGCATGCCAATCTGCCAAGCCGCCTATAATTCGACCAGAACTGCAATCTGCCAGTAACTATCAGGGCGGTCAGAACGGTCGTTCCGACGATATTATGATAATACACTAGGCAATCAGCTCATCGCAGGGCAGATGTTGGGCAGCCAAGCCTAATTAGTATGCTCCATGGTCAGGAAGGCGCCAGATCGGTTCGGCCAGGCATCGCGGCGTGCAGAGGGCGGCAACCGGTGCTAGCCTCCCGGCGTCATGCCAGCGCAATCATTCGCTATCTTCGACACTGCGGTGGGGCGATGTGGCGTCGCGTGGAGCGCCCATGGCGTTGCCGGGGTCCAGTTGCCGGAGGCGCGGGAGAGCGCGACGCGGACGCGTCTCGTGCGGCGATGCCCCGGAGCGCGCGAGGCCTCGCCGCCCGGCCATATTCAACAGGTGATTGACGGCATCGCCGGACTGTTGCGCGGCGAGAAACGCGACTTTTCGGCCGTTGTGCTCGACATGGAGGGCGTGCCGCAATTCCACCAGGAGGTTTATGCGGTGGCGCGAACCATCCCTGCCGGGGCCACGCTCGCATACGGCGACATAGCGACACGGCTTGGCGACCGCAGCGCGGCGCGCGAGGTAGGCGAAGCGATGGGGCGGAACCCATTCCCGATCATCGTGCCATGCCACCGCGTGCTGGCGGCCGGAGGGAAGGTCGGTGGCTTCTCGGCCGCGGGCGGTGTCACCACCAAGCTGAGGCTGCTCGAGATCGAAGGCGCCCAGGTGGGCGACGCGCCCACGCTGTTCGACAGCCTGCCGTTGAGCGCCCGACCGCGACGGCGCTCATAAACGTGCTGGCAAACCTCGGCACAGCCAGACACCAGCAAGAGCAAAAACTGCGATCAGTCCCATCGCCGCCGACAGGCCGCCGATTGCATAGGCGACCGAACCGCCGACCACACCGATGCTGCCACCGAGAAACGTGCACGCATTGATGATGCCGGAGCCCGCGCCGGCACCACTGGCCGGCAACGTCGATAGGGCGAGCCGTGGCGCTGTCGCATACGGCAAGGCCAAGCCCATGCCGATGGCGAACAGACCGATCACGAGCGGCACCCACATCCCGAGGCGCATCGAAACGGCGATCAACACGCTGGCTGCGGCGATCAGCAGATTGCTCCCGCCGAGCGCGTGCCGCGGCCCGAAGCGGCGAACCAGGCTCGGCGCGGCAAACGCAAAGACCAACAGCCCACAGCTCATCGGCAGCAGCGACACGCCGGCGCCAACCGGCGTTAGTGACAGGCCTGACGGACTCTGGGCGTCCAGATTGTAAAACAACAGCAGTGCCAGAATGCATGACATGGCAATCGACCCCAGGGCGACAGCGCGTTGGAACGCAGCCGCCCCGATCAGGCCGAGGTCGATCAGCGGATCCCGGATACGACGCTCCGCCGTCCGCAGCGCGACGAAGGCCGCGGCTGAAAGCACCCCGAAGCCCAGGACACCAAGCGGCGTACTGGCCACAGTGGGCAATGCGTGCAGCGCTGAAACCAAAGCGATCATGAAGACCGCGAGCAGCACGAAGCCGATCCAGTCGAACCGCCCGACCCGCCCTGCGCTCGACGACGCGTTCGCGCCACCGTTGACCACGAAGCCGCCGGCGGCGGCCAGCATGGTCGCACCGCTCGCCCAGAAAATGATGCGCCAGTCGACGTAATGGGTGAGGGCACCTCCGAGCAGCGGACCGAGGCTGAATCCCAGCATCAGGAAGCCAGCCCAGGCTCCAATCGCGGATGCACGGCGCTCGGGCGAGCTGGCCTCACTGACGGCTGCCAGCGTGCCAGGGACGCTCAGCGCGGCCGCCAGACCTTGCAGCGCACGGCCGACCAGCAGGGTGGCTGGTGCCATCGCCGTCGCCACAACGACCGACGCGACCGAGAACAACGCCAGGCCGGCTATCGCTATTCGTCGTGGACCGAACTGATCGCAGGCCTTGCCGCCAGGAATGATGCAGGCGGCGGAGACGATGAGATAGGCATTGATCACCCATTCAAGCTGCGCGGCACTCAGCCCGAGATCGTGGCGCATGGTGGGCAGTGCGGCCATGATCGCCGTGCCATTGGCACCAAGCGTCAGCATGCCGAGGCAACTCGCGGCGAGAGTCTTCCGCGCGCGTCGTTCGACGGCCGCCACCTGCGCACTACTCATGGCAGCGCGTGCGTCACTCCCGACCGTTACCTCCCCAGTGTCGGCATAACGTACTCCGCGCCACGCCGTGCGCCGGTCGGCCAGCGCTGCGTGATCGCCTTGTAGCGGGTGTAGAAGCGCACGCCTTCCGGCCCATAGATGTGATGGTCGCCGAACAGCGAGTGCTTCCAGCCGCCGAACGAATGGAACGCCATCGGCACCGGGATCGGCACGTTCACGCCGACCATGCCGATGTTGATCCCGGCAGCGAAATCGCGGGCCGCGCCGCCGTCCGAGGTGAAGATCGCGACGCCGTTGCCGTATTCGTGCGCGTTCACCATCCGCACCGCGCCTGCCATGTCGGGTGTGCGCACCACACCGAGCACCGGGCCGAAGATTTCTTCCCGATAGATCCGCATGTCGGTGCCGACATGGTCGAACAGCGAGCCGCCGAGGAAGTAGCCGCTCTCATAGCCTTGCAGCGCCAGCCCGCGGCCGTCCACCACCAGCTTCGCGCCCTCCTGCACGCCGAGATCGATGTAGCCCTGCACCTTCTCGCGGTGCTCGCGCGTGACCAGCGGACCCATCTCCGCGTCCGGATCGGTGCCCGGTCCGATCTTCAGCGCGCGCACCCGCGGCTCCAGCTTCTGCACCAGCCTGTCGCCGGCGGACCCCACTGCGACCGCGACCGACACCGCCATGCAGCGCTCGCCCGCCGCGCCGTACGCCGAGCCCATCAGCGCATCCACCGCATCGTCGATGTCGGCGTCCGGCATCACCACCAGGTGGTTCTTCGCCCCGCCCAGCGCCTGCACGCGCTTGCCGTGCGCGGTTCCGCCGCGATAGATCGTCTCGGCGATCGCGGTGGAACCGACGAAGCTGATCGCGGCGATGTCGGGGTGGGCCAGGATCGCCTCGACCGCCTCGCGCGCACCCTGGACCACCTGGAACACGCCGTCCGGGATGCCGGCTTCCGCCAGCAGCGCGGCGAGCTTCAGCGACACGGACGGATCCTTCTCCGACGGCTTCAGGATGAAGCAGTTGCCGCAGGCGAGCGCCACCGGGATCATCCACAGCGGCACCATGAGGGGAAAATTGAACGGCGTGATGCCGGCGACCACGCCGAGCGGCTGGCGGATCGACCAGGCGTCGATGCCGGTGCCGACGGCTTCGGTGAACTCGCCCTTCAGCAGGTGCGGGATGCCGCAGGCGAACTCCACCACCTCGAGGCCGCGCTGCACCTCGCCATCGGCGTCCGACAGCACCTTGCCGTGCTCGGCCGTGATGATCGCGGACAGCTCCTTGCGGTCGCGCTCCAACAGTTCCTTCAGCTTGAACATCACGCGCGCGCGGCGCAGCGGCGGGGTGGCGGCCCAGGCGGGCCACGCGGCCGCCGCGGCTGCTGCGGCCTTGTTCACCTCGGATGTGTCGGCCAACGCGACACGGGCACTGACCTCGCCCAATGCGGGATTGAATACGTCGCCGAACCTGCCGCTGGTCCCCGCGACCGGCTTGCCGGCGATGAAATGGCCGATTTCCCGCATGTCTGCCTCCGTTCGGATCGCTGCTCGGAATTAGGCCGATTTCGCGGTGTCGGCTAGACACCGGATGTGGCTCGGTCCGACCGAGTACTGCGACCTTGGGGAACGGCGATGACCGGCAACATACTCGGCACAATCGCGGCGGCGTTGCTGTCGCTTGCTGTCCTGGCGTCGCCCGCGCATGCAGCGCGTCCGACGCTCGACGTCATCGAGCGTGCCCAGCTCAGCCGTGAACGCGCGCTCGGACAGACCACGATCCCGGTCTACGGGTTCAAGCTCGTGCAGACCTATCCGCACAACATCAACTACTTCACCGAGGGCCTGACGGTGCGGGATGGCG
>DASXNR010000298.1:0-6945 GCA_036494925.1 Acetobacteraceae bacterium | reverse complement strand
GAGCTTTTGCGCAAGGAGAAGGAGTTCACCCGCCTGCGCGACCAGCTCAGCTCCGAACGTCGCGCTCTGCCCTGGGTCAAGGTGGAGAAGAACTACGTGTTCGACGGACCGGACGGCAACGTAACCCTCGCCGACCTGTTCGACGGACGCAGCCAGCTCGTCGTCAAGCACTTCATGTTCGGCCCCGACTGGTCGGAAGGCTGTGTCGGCTGCTCGTTCGAACTCGACCAGACGGCCGGCTCGCTCCAGCATCTCGAACATCACGACGTGTCCTACGCCGTTGTCTCGCGCGCGCCGTTGGCGAAGACCGAGCCGTTCCGGCAACGCATGGGCTGGCACGTCAGGTGGGTGTCATCATACGGGAACGACTTCAACCACGACTACCACGTGTCGTTCACCCCCGAGGAGATCGCCGCCGGCAAGGCGTACTACAACTATCAACCGGGCGCCCAGGTGATCGACGAAATGTCCGGCCGCAGCGTGTTCTGCCGCGATGAGGCAGGCCAGATCTTCCACACCTATTCGTCATTCGCACGCGGCGGCGAGCTGTTCCTGTCCAGCTACGCGTTCCTTGACATCACGCCCAAGGGACGCGACGAAACCATCAACGGCAATCTCACCGACTGGGTTCGTCACCACGATCGCTACGACGACACCGGATCGCACTGTCACTAACGCGCGGGAGCCGACATGAAACTGTTCTACGGCTGGGTCATCGTCGGCGTCGGCATCGTGGTGACCTGCCTCGGCATGGGCACGATGATGTCGCTCGGCGTGTTCCTGCAGCCGATGTCGCAGGACATGGGCTGGTCGCGCGCCGGCATCTCGTTCGCCGCGGTGCTCAACTTCCTGGCCATGGGGTTCGGATCATTCCTGTGGGGTTCGCTGTCCGACCGCTTCGGCACGCGCGCCATCGTGCTGGCCGGCGGCGTGCTGCTCGGCATCGGGCTGGTCGCGGGTAGCCAGGCGGCCACGCTGCTGCAGTTCCAGCTGCTGTTCGGCGTGCTGGTCGGGCTGGCGGCGGGCAGCTTCTATACGCCGATGATCGCCACGGCCACCCGCTGGTTCACCCGGCATCGCAGCCTCGCCGTGGCGCTGGTTTCGTCCGGGCTGGGGTTCGGTTCGTTCCTGATCGCGCCGATGGCGCGCTCGATCATCACCAGCCACGACTGGCGCACCGCGATGCTGGATCTTGGCGGTCTCGCCTGGCTGGTGATCATTCCGGTGTCGCTGCTGGTGCGCCAGCCACCGGCGGCGCCACATATCGTTGCGGCCGCGCCAGGAAGCCCGGGAGGCGACTTCACCATGGCGCAGGTGTTGCGTACGCCGCAGTTCGCCGCGATCGCGCTCACCCATTTCGCGTGCTGTGCGGCGCACTCGGGGCCGATCTTCCACATGGTGAGCTACGCGATCGACTGCGGCGTGCCGTCGATGGCCGCGGCCACAGTGTTCGGCGTCGCCGGCCTGGCAGCGCTCAGCGGCCGTATCCTGTGCGGACTGATCGCCGACCGCGTCGGGGCCAAGCGCACGCTGGTCACCGGCCTCGCGGTGCAGGCGCTGGCCGTGAGCCTGTATCTGGTCACCCAGGGCACCGTAGGGTTCTATGCGCTGGCCGCGCTGTTCGGCCTGTCGTATGGCGGGGTGATGCCGCTCTACGCGATCATGGTGCGCGAATATTTCGGCGCCAGGATCATGGGCACGGCGTTCGGCACGGTGGCGATGGTGTCGACATTCGGCATGGCAATCGGCCCGTGGGCCGGCGGCTGGCTGTTCGACACGTTCGGCAGCTATTTCTGGCTGTATATCGGATCGTTCGGCATCGGTCTCGGCGCCGTCGCGATCGCGCTCACGTTCCGGCCACCGGAGCGGCAGCCGGTGGCGCTGGCGGTGAGCCTGGCATGACACCGTTACCCGAGCGCACCGCCGTCGCGTAACGCCTCGATCTCGCCACCCGACAGTCCGAGCACCTCCGCGAGCACCGCATCGGTGTCCGCGCCAAGCCCCGGTGCTTCGCCGGACGTTCGACCGACGCTCGCACGCCACGGCAGGCCCGGCAGGACGCCGGTGTCCTGCGCGTCCCAGAACCCTCGTGCGCGCAGATGCTCGCTGCCGAGGAGGTCCAGTGAACTGGCGAGCGCGGCAGCGGGAACGCCGGCGCGCCGCAGCCGCTCCGCGGCGATCGGGGCAGCCTGAGTACGCAGCCAGCCGCTCAGCGCCTCGGGCGACACGATGTCCCGCAGTGCCTGCAACTCTGCGTCGTTGCCGGCCGCGATCGCGAGCCACTCGTCGTCTCCCGCACAGCGATAGGCACCATGCAGCGTGTGCCGATCGGACCGGTCCCCGCACGGCGCGGGCGGCGCACCGGATTGTGTCGCGAGCAGCGGTGCCGCCATCGTCCACAGCATCGCCTCGATCATCGAAAAATCGACCCGCGCCACGCCACCGTGTCTGCCACGCTGCCACAGCGCCGCAGCGACGATGAACGCAAGCATCAACCCACACATCGGATCGAGCCATGCGAATCCCACCCGCGGGGGCACGTCGG
Organism: Acetobacteraceae bacterium; assembly: GCA_036494925.1. GTDB lineage: Bacteria > Pseudomonadota > Alphaproteobacteria > Acetobacterales > Acetobacteraceae > JAMXLO01. The sequence continues at coordinate 4,400 of DASXNR010000298.1, read as the reverse complement.
GATGTCGGTTCAGTCCGGCAAAGCCGGCGTAGCACTGCAGCAGCGTGCCATAGGCGACGGCGTGCGACTCCGGTCCGGTGCGCCCGAGGCCTGATGCCGACACATAGATCAGCCCGGGATTGCGCTGTTGCAGTGCCGCCGCACCGAGCCCCAGCCGGTCCATCACGCCGGTCGCGAAGTTCTCCACCAGCACATCGCAGCGTTCCGCGAGGGACTGCGCCACATCGACCGCTGCGGGCCGTTTGAGGTCGAGCACGATCCCGCGCTTCGCCTGGCCAAGCACGGTATGCAGATCCGACGCGCGGCCGGGATCGCCGCGACCCGGCGCCTCGACCTTGATCACATCGGCGCCCATCGCCGCGAGATACCGTGTCGTGGTTGGCCCCGCGATCACCCAGCTGAAATCGAGCACGCGAATGCCCGACAGCGGCATTGGCCCGCGTGACGTCGCCATCGCGCGCGCTCCCTGCGTGATGGTCAGCCCGAACGGTGGGCCGGGCGTTTGCACGGTGCGGCCGTCGAGCTCGACCGGACGCCAGAACCCGCGCTGCGCAAGCTGCGGCGATGCAAGCTGCTCCGCCAGTTCGCGCAGCGGAAAGCTCGGCACGCGCGCGGCCTGCGCGGTATCGGCGATCCACTGCTTGTCGTGCTGCCGGCTCCACGCCGACATCAGCGCGTGCAGCGCATCCCAGTTGGCGACGCGATCAGCCTTGGTGGCGAAGCGCGGATCGTTGCCCCACTCGGGGGAGCCCATCGCGACCAGCCATGCCGCCCATTGCCGGTCTTCGCGCGGCGAGATCGCCGCGAACCCGTCGCGCGCTGGCAGAATGCACACGGTGGCGCCGTTGCCGTCGGTCAGGCGTTTGCGCGAGCGGCTCCTGCGGTGGAGACCTGCGCTGGCCAGTTCGCCCATCGCCATCGTCGCCAGCGCTTCCTCGATCGAAACATCGACGATCGTACCTCGCATGTGCGGCTGTGCCGCGTGCATGCCGGCACACGCAGCCGCAAGCCCGCCGATGAAGGCGGACTGCTCCCCCACCGGACGGATCGGCGGTTCCGCCAGATTGTCCACCTGTCCGGTCAGCAGCCGCGCGATGCCACTGGAGTACATCAGAGTGAGATCGCTCGCCGGGTCGTCGGCCTTCGGCCCGGTCTGCCCAAACGGTGAGATGAACACCAGAGCGGCTGTGGCATTCAATCGACGCAGGCTATCGGCATCGCATTGACGCGCGCGAAGCTCGGCCGGACGGCCCTCGCAGACGATCAGGTGGGCCGTCGCCAGCCTATCACGCGCAACAATCGGCTTGCCGTGATCGAGACACGCCGCCAGCGGCGTCGACCGGTCCGGATCGATGCAACCGACATCGGCGCCGACATCTGCCAACAATCGACCGCAGACAGCGCCAGCCTCGCCGTGGCCGATCTGGACGACGCGGAACCCGGTCAGCAACGGCATGTATCACCCATTCAGGACGGGACGGATGAAATCAGCCAGATTTCCGCCGGCAAAGCGAATTCCCCTGATGCCGGCCGCTGCGGCGGCCGCCATGTCGGTGGGCTGATCGCCGATCAGTACGCACCGCGCCGGGTCGAGCTGCCACGCGCGCATCAGGTCCAGCAGCATGCCGGGCGCCGGCTTGCGCCAGTCGCTGTCGCGGCGATACGCGGGCACAACGGCATCCGGGTGAAATGGACAGTAGCGGATATCGTCGATCGTGCCGCCGGCGCGCCGGACCTCGTCGATCATCCAGTCATGCAATGCTGCCACCGCCGCCTCATCGTAATGACCGCGCGCCACGCCTGACTGGTTGGTGACGACGAACACGTGCCAGCCGGCATCGGTCGCCGCCTGAATCGCCTCGCGCGCGCCCGGCATCCACTCGAAACGATCGCGGCTCCCGACATAGCCGCGGTCGACGTTGATCACGCCATCACGGTCGAGGAACAGCGCGCGACGGCGCAGCAGGCGGGGAAGGTCCCGTTGTGCCCGGGCATAATCCTCCGGCGTGCCGATGTCGCGGAAATAACCGTCACCCACCGTGCCGCGCAGCACACCGCGCGCCGCCAGCCGAGGCAGGATGTCGGTCTCGAGTGAACAGGCCGGCGACAACTCGTCGATCAGGTCATGATCGAACAGGTAGATTCCGGTATTGATCAGGCCGTCACGCCGGTTCGCCGGCCGATCGCTGAATGCGGTCACTCGATCGCCGTCAAGTGCAACCACACCATAGCGCGACGCATCGTCCTTGCGACGCAGCAGCATCCTGCCGATCCCGTCCCTACCGCCAATGGACAGCAGCCGACCGAGGTTGCAATCGAACAAGGAGTCGCCGTTGCACAGCAGGAACCGCTCCGCCAGGAGGTTGCGGGCATGCAACACCGCGCCGCCTGTACCCGCCCGCACCGGCTCCCTGGAAACGACGATCCTCACCGGTCGCGGCAACTCCGCCGCAATCGCCTGCACATGGGCTTCGATCGCTTCGGCAAGATGACCGGTCAGCAGAACGAAGTCCTCGATACCGAAGCGGACGAATTCGCGCATCAGCCAGGCGAGGAACGGCCGATCGCCGCAGGGCAGCAGCGGCTTCGGCACTCTGGCGGCGATCGGGCCGAGCCGCGTCGCGAGTCCGCCCGCCAGCACGGCGCATTGGCGCACGGTCGAAGGGGACATCCGTTCGGGCCCAGAGCTTTCCGCTGGCGGGAAGTGCCGCCCTTCTTGTAAACTCGGGTATGATCCGGGGCAATCGGTGATCCTAGCCGATAAGTCGTCGCGTTTCGGAGGCTCTCGGACTTGCCATGACCAATGACGGCCGGCCAGGGATCGACGCGCTGTCGTAGGGGCAAGCTTTTACGGATGTGAGATCGCACTGGAACTGAGACGGCTCGGGTTCAAACAGGTCTTCCTGGCCGAGCGTGAAAATGGCATCATGCGGCGCGCCTCCTACGTCAATCAGGCCCGCGTCCACAGTGGCTACCATTATCCGCGGGCGCTGGTGACCGCGCAACGCTCGAGAATGAATTTCGAGCCGTTTGTCGCGGAGTATTCCGATGCGATCATGGCCGATGCCGAAAGCGCCTATGCGATAGCGCGCGGCTCGCGGGTGAGCGCGGCGCAGTTCGAGACGTTTTGCCGCACCATCGATCTTCCGCTTCGGCCGGCGCCACGCCGCATCACCGGTCTGTTCGATCCGACCCTGATCGAGGCAGCGTATATCAGGCGGGAGTTCGTGTTCGCCGCCACGCGCCTGGCCGCGCGCCTTGCTCGGCGTCTTGCCACGGCAAGGATCGAGCTATGCCTGAACAGCGAATGCCGCGTGCTCGGTTGGGACGAGACCGGCATCGATGTCCGAATTGGCAGCGGAGTGACTCGCGCGGCTTACCTATTCAACTGCTCGTACAAGGATCTGGAGTCACTTGGCATCCCGCTGCGAGCACGATTGAAGAAGGAGCTCGCGGAGATGCTGCTGATCGAGGCACCACCCGATCTGCGTGCCCTTGGCATCACGGTGATGGATGGCCCGTTCTTCTCGACACCGCCGTTTCCGGCGGCGGGTCTGCATTCGTTATCGCATGTCCGCTATACGCCACACGAGTCCATGACCGACACCGAGAGCGAAATGCTCAGGCCGATCAAGTCGAACCGCAAGGCGATGCTGCGGGATTCCACTCGCTATCTGCCTTGCCTGCATGCTGCCACCTTCGTACGATCGATATTCGAAGTAAAGGTCGTGCTGGTGAGTACCGAGGAAGACGACGCGCGGCCGATCCTGATCGAAACCCCGGACGACGCTCCGCGCGTGGTCTCGGTCCTGGGATCCAAGATCGACAACATCTACGGGGTTTTCCTGCTGCGCTATTTGCGGAGCGGATCACCAAGACTGCTGTATTACGCAGTGATCGTGTTCTGTCTGATCCTCTATACCGAGCAGACATTCGGCTTCCTCGGGGCCGTCTTTATACTGCTGCTGCTGAATACTGCTGCTGCTGATCGACCAGGGCTTGCGGGTCCTGGCACGCCGGGAGATCTGGATCGCCGCCGGTATCGGCATAGTGCTGCTGATCCCGTTTGCCGCGATGACGTACGCGTTCGGACGATTCAACGCGACCCTCGCAATGAGCCAGCCGCTCGAGGCGAACGCAGCGAACAGAGTGTTGGCCGCCGGTGCGGCGAGCCTGGCCTTCACCCTGGCAACTCAGCCTGTCCCCTATATTGACGGACTTCGGGCAACGGCGGAGCAGGCGGTCCGCATGACACCGGCTGACGGGACCATAATGTTTGTCGGACATCGCTCCGCAGCCTTCATCTTCGATGTCCGCGCCTTGGGGAACCGGCCCAATCTGGCCGTGCTGCGACCCGAGAAGCTGTTATTGAGTTTCCAGCAGGGACGTGAATTCGGCGT
>DASXNR010000297.1:0-11626 GCA_036494925.1 Acetobacteraceae bacterium | reverse complement strand
CTTGTCAATTTACCCAGGGTCAGGTAACCGTGTGCGGGTTACCGAAAGCAACCTTGGGCGCGTCCTGCGGGGCGCGCCATCTCTTTATGCCACCGGCAATGCGGTCTGACCCAGCACCCAGCCCTCCCAGCGGCGGATCCACGGATCGGCCGGCGTGGTGTCAGGGCGATTGCCCGCCAGCACATTCAGCACGCACAGCACACCCAGGACGCAATCGAACCGGTCCTCGCCGGCGGCGTCGCTGCCGAAGCCGTCTGTCGTCGCCTGCAGCAACGCGTGATCAGGCAGCACTCCAAGCGCGGCCATCGCGCCGGCTAGTTGGTTCGCGACCGCCGCCCGGTCCGCCTGCCGCCGCTTGCTGCCCTTGAGCCGCATGCCGAGATGGCGCAGTGCCTCGGCCGGATAGGTCTCGGCCAGCGCCACAGCGCCCGGCGCCAACAGCCCGCGATAGGCACCCTCGAATGGCCAGATCCGGATGTTGTCACCGCTGGCGACCACCGGCAGCAGCATCGCCTGCCACGCCGCGATCGCCGCCTTGCCCACCTGGTTCGCCCCGAGCGTCCAGAACAGCGGCGCACCTGCTGGCCGCTCCGCCGTCGCCCGGTCGCAGGCGCGCGACAACGCAGCGGCTCCGTCCAGCCCGAGCGCCGCCGCATGGGCAGCCCGCGTCATCCCGAGCACGCCGCGAGCCGGATAGAACGGCCGGCCCGGCGCCACCTCGGCCAGCGTGGCGCAGACGTGGAAGAAATCCGGCCGCGTCGCGGTCGTGGTCAGGAAATGCAGGAAATCCCGCTCCGGCAGTCGGGCCGCATAGGCGCGCGGCAGGCCGATCGGGAGATCGACCCCGAGCGCCACCGCACCGCCCGTGGCCGCCACGCGCAGCCGGTCGAGGAACGTCGCCACCTCGCCCACCGGTGCCGGCGCGGCCAGGCGCCACACACCGGCATCGCGTCGCGCCACCGCCACCCAGCGCTTGCGCGGATCTACACTCCAGTCCGCGTGGGCGACGATTGTTGCGCCGTGCTCACGCAACGCCATGACGGGCTACAATGGCTTGTGCGCGCGCTCCAGCAGGCGTGCGAGCAGACCGGGCTTCTTCACCGGCTTGACGGGTTCGGCGGCCTTCTCCCTGGCTCGCGCGTCGGCCTCCTGCTGGCGCTGCTTGCTGGTGAGCCACTTGTCCAGGCTGACGCCGGCCTTCGCCGCACGCTTTGCTTCGTAGGCGCGCTGGCCTTCGCTGAGGGTCTTTGGCGTCTTCAAGGTGGTTCCCCGCTGGTCGCTTGGGTTTTGGCAGGAGGGCAGGCAGCGTTCAAGGCCTGCCATGCGGTGCAGGCATGGAATGATCACGTAGCCGCGCCAGCGTCACGACGTAACCAAGCTCGACATACCATCATGCCGTCCGTATGACGGAGCGCATCAGCGCTCGAGGAGACCACGCCATGCGATGGCTATACCTTGCGGTCGTTTGCATATTGGCCGCGGCGACTTTGGTCTTCGCGCTGGAGAACATGGAAATCGTCAGCCTGGACTTCGTCTGGTTCAGCGTTCGCACACCGCTCGCTTTTCTTGTCGCGGCGATCTACGTCATCGGCATGATAACCGGCGGCAGCTTTTGGGGACTGATCCGCCGATCCGTGAGGGGCGCCAGGCTGAAAGCCTGACCGAGCCCTGACGCAATCGCGGCGCTGGCAACACTACGGCAACCTGTTCCGACGAGTGGATCGATCCGGCTGCTTCCCGTTCTCATCGCCCGCGTCTGGTGTCTGCGCGGCTCGCTCCGCGAGCAGCGTGTAGTGCGCTGCTTGCAGTAAGAGCCGAGCTTGCAGGTCCTCATCGCGTGTCCTCCCGACCGCAACGCGCGTTTCCTGCGAGAGCGCCAACCAAAGCGATTGGTGAAAATTCATCCGGGTAGCAATGGGCAATCTTGATTTGAACGGCTCGTGTTTCGCTCCCACCCGATCCCGCGAAGATATCGCGCGGCTGGACCAGCGAAGCGCCGAATGGTCGCGCCAAGCGACGCGAGCGCCGCCGGCCGCGCGAAACGTGAATTGCCCCGCCTCGTCAAGTCACGATCCGAAATGAAAATCCACCGCAGCATGCGGCGGAGGGCGCGCGACATGTCAATCCCCCAGGGTCAACTGCGTGTCGGTGTAGATGGCGCCGGATGGCGGCGTGATGTCCTCATCCTTTTCTGTATGTAACCCCCTGCGGGTGCGTCGCCGGCCGTCAGCACGTAGGAAACGCCAGGGTGGTCTGGGCTCGCACTGCTGCTCGCGACTGGCGCAATGACGTGACGCGCGCAAAAACTCTGTCGGTGGTTCTCCGTTTGAGCCACTCGTTATCGCCGCCGAACGCCACCGGGGGATTGGCGCACCGCAGCATCTGCTGCCACTATGCCGGCCGACCATACCGAGGAACGCAATGCCCTTCCTGACCGAACCCGAGCCCGAACGCGGCGCGGTCCTGCCGGTGATGCCCGGCATCTCGCGGATCGTCGCCGCCAATCCGGGGCCGATGACCTATTACGGTACCAACACGTACCTGATCGACACGCCGGACGGCATCGCGGTGCTGGACCCTGGTCCGGAGGGGCATCCGGAACATGTCGAGGCGATCCTGCGTGCCACCGGCCCGAACGTCGCGCTGATCCTGGTGAGCCACACGCATCACGACCATGTCGGCGCGGTGCCGGCATTGCAGCAGGCCACCGGAGCACCCACCGTGGGTTTCCGTGACAGCGGCAGCAGCAGCTTCAACGCCGACATCAAGCTGGCCGACGGCGACCGGATTGCCGGCATGACGGCGATCCACACGCCGGGCCATGCATCGGATCATCTATGCCTGGCACTGCCCGCGCGCGACGGCACCGCAGTGCTGTTCAGCGCCGATCACGTGATGTCGTGGTCCACCAGCGTGGTCAGCCCGCCGGACGGTGTCATGGCGGACTACTTCGCCAGCCTGCGGCGGCTGCTGGACCGTGACGACGATGCGTTCCTGCCGGGCCACGGGCCGCTGTTGCCGGAACCGCGCAAGCTGGTACGCGAGATGCTGACGCATCGCGTGATGCGCGAGCAGGCGATCCAGCGGAAGCTGGCGGACGGACCGGCGGGCACCTACGTGCTGATGGACACGCTCTATTCGCAGGTGCATTCGCGCCTGCGCCGCGCCGCCGAACGCAATGTGCTGGCGCATCTGCTTAAGTTGGAGGCGGAAGGTAAGGTACGGCGCGAAGGCGAGATGTGGACCGCGGCGTGATGCCCTCGTTCCCGGGCTTGCCCGCTCTGTCGGTATCCGCGCGGCTGTTCTTCGCAACGGAGCGCCCTTAGAATAGCACATTGCCGCTCCGCGCCGGCAGCCTGGGCAAACTCAGCCTGATCGCAGTCGCGACATCACTCCGGCAGGCCGGCCCGTCGCAGGCCTTCGTAATATGCTTCCGCGACACCTGACTTCTTGTATGGGCTCTTCATCTCGACTTCGACATGGCGGCGAACGACGCCCTCCGCTATCGTGACGGCCGACCCGACAAATCGGTAGCCGCGGCGGGGCATTGTCTCGATCCAGCGGTCGCCGCCTGGCGCTGCGCTCAAAACTCGGCGCAATGCCGCGACCTGCACAGTAAGGTTGCTCTCCTCGATCGCCTGGCCGGGCCAAACGGCCTCAATCAACGTGCTCTTTGCGACGACAGCCCCGGGCCGTTCCAGCAGCTTCAGCAACAAGGCGATCCCCCGCCCTCCAAGAGTCGAGGGCTTCCCGTCGTGGAACAGAAGCCTGTCCTGCGTGTCCAACCGAAACGGCCCTAAGGCATGGATCGACATGCGCCCAGCTTCAACCCTGTTTCGGTGAATATTCGCAAATATTTCGGCTCGAGTTAAGGACTCGGGGCGGCGATCGGGCCCACGCTCCTCTCCCAGGGAAACCTAGTCGCGCTACGGCCAAAATAGCAACGCCAGCCAAGCAACGACGAGATAGGGGAGAAGCATGCCCGACTCAGATAATTTCCCGGCAAGCCGCGCCCTTGAGACAGCAAGTTCGCTGGCGAAATGGTGCCCTGCTTCGGCACGTGCCTCCGCGTTGGCAATGCATGAAATCGCCGCCTGGGCTTATGATGACGAGACAACCGAACATTGGCGGAAGGTTCTTACGCTCCTACCAATTCTCGTAGATGACGAGAGCAGTCTCTGAGCGAGCAATGCAAAGTGGCAGCCGTCAGGTCGTCCCGGAGCAAGCCTGGCCCTGACGGGGAGGGCTCGCTACTCCATCCGCCAGCCGCGGTCGTGCAGCATCACCGGGGAGTGGGTCTGCGCCGCCCGCTCCGTCTCGTCCATGGCCAGCCACAGGCGCAGGCGCTCCAGCACGCGCCGCGTCGGCATCGCCAAATCGAGCGCAAGCGCTTCCTGCATCGCATAGAAGCGCAGCCCTTCCAGTTCACCGTCGCCGCCGAGCGTGCCGGCGACGTGGCAGGCGTCCACCGCGAAGAACCTCGCGTTGAAGCGGATCGGGCTGGGCGGCGGCGTCACCGCCCGTGCCAGCAGGTGCAGCGCTTCCAGGTGCGGCGGTAGGCCGAGTGTCAGGCCGGTCTCCTCATGCAATTCCCGCGCGGCGGCGATGCCGAGACCGTGCGCCAACCTTGCGTTGGCGCTTTTGCGCAGCAGGTGTTCGGTCTGCGCCGACAGCTTTGTGGCACTCGGCGTGTCGAGGTCGGCGCGATCCACGGCGCCACCGGGAAACACGAGGCGGTTCGGCATGAACCGGTGCTTCGCCCCGCGCATGCCCATCAGCATCGACACCGCGTCGCCTTCCTCGCGGTAGACGATCAGGCTGGCGGCGTGACGTGGGCGCACCGCGCGCGGACGCGGCGGCGAGTGTTGGTCGATCAGCGGCGCGTGGCGGACGTGGTCCTCAGGCAAGATCGAACCCTCGTGTCTTGAGGTAGGCGGCGAAGCCGAACCGTTCCGGCACCGAGAGCTGGCGCGCGACGTTCTCGCTCCAACCGACGCCTTCGCGCGGCGCATAGACATCGTTGTTCTTCAGCGCGCCGGCAGCCACCGGCTCACGCGCGGCGCGGCGTTCGTCGTAGCCGCGGATCTCGGCGTCCTGATGCGTCTCGTCGTAGCGCTCGCGATGCACCACGACCGATGGCGGCAGGCGCATCGACACCGGGCGGCGGAACACCGGCCAGCCGACAGAGAGACCGGAAACCGGATACACGCCAGGCGGCAGCGACAGCAGCGGCGTGACGCGTTCGATGTGGCTGCGCACATAGCTGATCGGACAGGTGCCAAGACCGATTGCTTCCGCGGCGGCGATAAACTGTCCCATCGCCAGCGTGCAATCGACCGCGGTGTTGAGAAAGGTGTCGAGATTGTTGTTGGCGTGCGGCATGCCGTGCTGCTCGCACAGGCGCTGGTTGCGCCGCATATCGCCGCACCACACCAGGAACACCGGCGCCGTCGCGATCCAGTCCATGGTGCCGATCCAATCGGCGATCTGCTTGATCCGCGCGGCGTCGCGCATCACCACGACCGAGTATTGCTGCAGATCGGACTTGGTGGGCGCCGACTGCGCCGCGGCCAGCAGCGCGTCGAGCAGCGCGTCCGGCACCGGTTGGTCGGTGTAGCGGCGCGTCACCCGGCGATCGAGCAGCGGCGCCACGGCCGGCGGCACTGCCACGCCCGGCAGATCGATTCCGAACCGCGCGCGCAACAGTTCCGCGCTGTCAGTCATTGTGCACCTCCGCCTGTCACAACACCCCCTCTCCCGCGCAGCGGGGGAGGGTAGGGAGGGGGTCTGCCAAGTTTGCGACACCCCCTCCCCAACCCCCCGCTGCGCGGGAAAGGGGGGCTGAACGAGTGCCTCACACTTGCCGGAACGGCGTTATGGCGCAAGGCTGCGCGCTGTTCTCGAGGAGACCTCCATGCCGGCACCGTACGCAACCCATCGCGCGCAGATCAAAGCCATTCTGCTGGCCTGGGGCATGCCGGAGGAGAACGCCGAGCCGACCGCCGACATCCTCTCCTGGGCCGATCTGCACGGGGTGGACAGTCACGGCATGTCGATGCTGCCCGGCTACGACCGGATGCGCCGGAATGGGCGGGCGAAGATGGAAGCGCGACCGATAATCGTGAAGCAGACGCCGATCTCGGCGCTGGTCGATGGCGGCGGCGGTTTGGGCCACGTGCCGGCGCACTTCGCCATGCAGGTGGCGATCGACAAGGCCAAGGCCTCCGGCATGGCAATCGCGGCGGTGCGCAACTCGGCGCATTTCGGCGCCACCGGCTACTATACGCTGATGGCGGCGATGCAAGGGCTGATCGGCATGGCCTGCACTTCGGCGTCCGGCATCCAGGTGGCGCCGACCTTCGGCAAGCAGGCGAAACTCGGCACCGACCCGTGGTCGTTCGCCGCACCGTCCGGCGACGACAGACCGTTCCTGCTGGACATGGCGACGACGACGGTGGCGGCGGGCCGGATCCGCAACAAGGCGAACGAGGGTCTGGAGTGTCCGCCGGGCTGGGTGCTGAATCAGGACGGCCTGCCCAGCACCGATCCACTGGAGGCGCGCGAGAAGGGTGGGTTTCTGACATCGCTCGGCGGCTCGCCGGAGAACTCCAGCTACAAGGGCTATGGGCTGGCGGCGATGGTGAACATCCTGGCTTCGTGCCTGTCCGGTTCGACGCTGATCACCGATCCGCAGCATACCAAGAAGCCGACGGGGATGGACATCGGCCACTTCTTCATGGCGATCGATCCGGGGCTGTTCCGTGACCAGGCCGAGTTCCAGGGCGACGTCGCACGGTTCTGCGACGATCTGCGCGCGACCACTCCGGTCGATCCCGGGCAGCCGGTGATGGTCGCGGGCGATCCGCAGTGGAACAACGCGGCCAAGCGAATGGCGGAAGGAATTCCGGTGGGCCCGGGCCTGCTCAACCAGGTCCGCCAGATCGCGCAGGCGAGCGCCGCTCCCTGGCTGCTGGACTGACGAGACGGGCAATCGCCCCTGGCAGCGTCACAACAACGGCGTTGCTCCGGGCAATTCGTCGAACCAAGCAGCGAGCAAACTGGGGATCGGGGGCGGCGTGAGTGTTCCTCGGCTGTGCGCCCGCTGGCTGACGCTGCCGCTGCTGCCGTTCGCCGCGACGGCACAGCCGGTCCGGGTCGGCGTTGCGGTGTCATCGACAGGGTTTGGCGAAGCAGCCGGCGTGCCGGGGCTGGACGCGGCCAAGCTTGCCGTCGATGAGGCAAACGCCGATGGGGCCAACATCCAATTGATGCAGTAGGACGACCGCAGCACCGCCGATGGCGCGCGCGAGGCGGCGCAACGGGCGGCGGCGGATGGCTGCCTGGTGGTCGTGGGGGCCGATGATCAGGGTCATGTCGCTTGCCGCCGGGCTGGTTTACGCGCGCGAGGGATTGGTTTCGATCGCGGCGACGGCGTCACGCGCAACGCCACCACATTCCGGCCGGTATTCAGTACCAGCGAGATGGGCGCGGCTCTCGCAACCTACATCCGCTCCGTCCTCGACGCGATGTGCTGCGGCGCACCGCGGCGACGTTGGCGAAGACGCTGATGCCGCCCGGCATCATGACGCTGATCATGCTGGCGTCGCTGTATTCTCCGCATGGCCTGGTGAAGGAGAAGATCACCGTGGCCGTCACCGGCGCACTGTCCGGCACGGTGCTGCTGGCGTCGGTCAACAGTCAACTCGGCGCCGTGGGCTACACCATCGCGGTCGAATACATATTCTACATCTTCTTCGTCCTCTGCCTGCTGTGCATTGTGTCGGTGCCCGCGGCAGAGCGGTTGCGCGTTGCCGGATCTGCGGCGGTTGCACTGCGCACCGAGGTGGTGACACGCTGGGCCTATATCGCGACGAGTCATCGGCACCGCGGCAGTGGCGCTGATCGTTGCGCGCAACTGGTAGGGGCAGTCACGCCACCAGGGCGACCGGCTCCGCGACAAACGATAGGATACTCGCGCGGTGGCGGCAGGTCTCACTCGGGAGCAGTCTTACCGCCCGATCAGTCGCTGCAGCGGCATCGCGGGATCGGCGAGCAGCTCCGGATCGACAGGATGTCGCGCCTTGATCAAGGTTTGGCCGGCACGGATCTCACGCGGATTGTTGGCCGCAGTGACACCGATCACGCTGTTGTCCCTGGCCAGGTGAACCGCGGTGAATACGCCCGGTGGCGCATTCGCGCGCACGACGGTGCGGGCGGCATCGGCAGGCAACCCCGCGACCTGGAGGTTGACTCCATGCTGATCGGTCCAGAACCACGGGATATCGTCGTACGCCGGAGCCTCGCCGCACATCGCCTTGCCGACGGCGATGCCGTGGTTCTGCGCATGTCGCCAGGATTCCAGCCGCAGCCGACGATCGAACAGCGGATGGTGAAAAGCGGTGATATCGCCTGCAGCGTATACCTCGGCTGCGCTGGTGCGACCGTATTCGTCGACCACGATACCGCCCTCCAGCGCGAGCCCGGCGTGTTCGGCCAAGGCAAGATTGCGCTGCATGCCGACCCCGGCGACCACCATGTCGCCGGCGAATTCCTCGCCGTCGCGGCAGTGCACCCGCACCGCGCCGCCGGCCGCATCCTCGATCGCATCGACGATGACGCCGAAATGCAGCGCCACGCCAGCATCGCGGTGCAGGGTCTCGATGAACCGGGCACCCTCGGGCGAGACGCTGCGTCCCATTGCGCGCGGCAACGCTTCCAACACCGTAACCTGGGCGCCACGCTGATGGGCCGACGAGGCGATTTCCAGTCCGATCACACCGGCTCCGATGCACACGACGCTCCGCGCCGTGGCGAGCCTGGCGCGGATTCGTTGCGCGTCCTCGATGGTGCGCAGGTAGTAAGCCTTCTCACCGCCGGGAACCGGAAGATGCCGCGCCCGGCCGCCGACCGTGAGCAGCACCCGGTCGTAGTCGAGACGCTGTCCGTCCGACAGTCGAATACAATGTGCGGCCGGGTCCAATTCGGCCACCGTGCGGCCCAGCAGCAGCTCGATCCCCTGCTCGTCATAGCGTTCTGCGGCGCGGAAGAACGCGACCGGCGGTTCCGGTTCGTCGGTCAGCACCGCCTTGGACAAGGGCGGACGCTCGTACGGGCGCCACATTTCCTCGCCGACCAGCAGGATGCGGCCGCCGTAGCCGGCCTGGCGCATGGCGATGGCGGCCCAGCCGCCGGCCTGCCCCGCACCGACGATGATATGAGTCATCGTCCCTGGGGCGCCTTGTCGGGCAGCCAGGCGTCGGTCCACCCGGTCGAGCCGTCGCCGGGCGTGCTCAGTTTCACCTGAGTGCGGCCCAGCCCCGGTCGGCTGAGGATCTGGATTCCGGTCGGCAATGCGATGATCCGGCAATCGGTCGCCTGGGTGTCGCCGCCGTTTACGCGGGCCGTCATGTTGGCGGCATGACGATCGAGGTCGTCCTCGGTGCGGCAAAGGACGGCACCGGGGTCGAGTCGCGGCCACACCGTGGGTTGCGCGCGCAGCGGCGGGGCCGGTGCCTTCTTCTGGATGAGCAAGCCGGGCGCATCCAACATGACATGCTGCGCGGACGCCGCCGGGGCCACAGCGAGTGTCGCCGCCGCGGCCAGACCGATCCGCCAAAACCCAGTTGCCGCCATGGCAGTTCCCCCAGAAAAGCGGCGCAGTCTAGGTAGCTGCCCAGGTAACAGGCAACCGGCGTCTTGGCCGTCTCGGTACCGGCTGGCATGCTGTGCTCAGAGCTAAATCAGGAGAGCGAAATGGCGGATGCGGGTTGGGTGCGGGTGGCGGGCGTGGCGGACGTGGCCGAGGGCCAGGTGCATGCAGTGCGGGTCGACGGGCGGGAGATCGCGGTGTATCACCTGCCGGGCGGCACATTCCACGCCACCGACAATATCTGCACACACGAATACGCCATGCTGTCCGATGGCTGGCTCGAGAACGGCAGCATCGAATGCCCGCTGCATGCCGCGCGCTTCGACGTGCGCACCGGCAAGGCGCTGTGCGCACCTGCCGAAACGAACCTTCAGGTGTTCGAGGTGAAGGCGGAGGGCGACGATCTGCTGGTGAAGGTGCCCGGCTGACCATGCCGGCCCAGCCGGTCGACTGCGATCTGCATCCGACGGTGCCGGCACTGTCGGCGCTGATGCCGTACCTCGATGAGATGTGGCGTGAGATCGTGGTGCGGCGCGGCATCGACGAGCTGAACAGCATTGCGATCCGTCCAGCAGCCCGCTGACCGCGCGGGCCGACTGGAGGGACGCGAAGGGCAAGCCTGTCGCGACAGAACGCCGAACTGGCGGCGGCTGAGATCGAGCGGAGCGCCGCCGATCGCCGGTTCGTCCAGGTGCTGCTGCTGGTCTCCGGCGAACTGCCGCTGGGGCAGCGGCAGAACTGGCCGATCTATGCCGCCGCCGAACGCCATGGTTGCCGGTCGGCATCCATGCCGGCAGCAGCTACCGGCGTCCCTGCACACCGGTCGGCTGGTCGAGCTATCTGAGCGAGGACTACATCAACCAGGCCGGCGCATTTCAGACCCAGCTCACCAGCCTGATCACCAAGGGCGCGTTCGCAAAATTTCTTGACCTGACCTTCGTGCTGATGGAATCGGGGGTGAACTGGCTGCCCGGCTATCTCTGACGGCTGACCAAGTTCTGGAAGGGGCTGCGCGGCGAAATTCCCTGCGTCGCCGATCCGCCGGCGGCCATCGGACCGACCGCGTGCGCCTGACCCTGCAGCCGTTCGACGGTCCGCCGGACCCCGCGACGATTACCCGGTTCATGGAACATATGGGCTCGGATGAGCTGCTGCTGTTCTCGACCGACTACCTGCACTGGCAGTTCGAGGGGACTCAGGCCATCCCGCTGGCCTTGACCCTGCGCTCGCGCGAAAGATCGTAACTGCCCAGGTACCCGCCTACCCCGGACAGGCGGTCCGATGGTATGATGGTCTGGTTGGGCGTCCGCGTGACGACCGGGCGAAGATTGCGTTTGACATGACTTCGGCTGCCCGATTCCAAGGAGTCGGCGGACAGTAACGCCCTTGAGCAAATGTCGCCGCACGACCTCATCGATCTGCCATCGGCGCAGGAGACGCGTCATGCGGCTGAGATAGCAGTGATGCGGGCCCAAGTCGCGGAGTTGGAGCGCCGGCTCAGCTCGAACTGCAGCAACAGCGGCAAGCCGCCATCGAGTGACGGGTTGAAGAAGCCTGCGCGGGTCAGCAGTCGGCGGGAACACTCCGGTAAGAAGCCGGGCGGCCAGAAAGGTTATCCGGAGAAGGCGTGGCGGCTGGTCGACAATTTCATGTGGGCCAGCGACTACCCGCACCACGAGGGCACCTGGCCGCACTCGGCGGCGGCAATGGAGCGGACGATGCCGAAGCTGAGCGAGATGCAGCAAGCGAAGCTTCTGGGGCTGAACGCGGTGCGGTTCTTCAAGCTGGAGGTGCCCGAGCACCAGCGTCTGGCTGCGTGATCCGGTCTCTGCGGCTTGGCGCACAGGTACTCGAGGCTAGAGCATTCAGGTAGTTTCCAGCCCCTGTGCTAAGCTCGACTTTATCGAAAAATGGTCGGTGTCAGCGACTGGCGTGGGTGTGAAAGATTGGTTCGGCGCGGAAGACCTCATTGGCACG
>DASXNR010000296.1:0-7900 GCA_036494925.1 Acetobacteraceae bacterium | reverse complement strand
GCTCTCGATTATAGCTGGCGTCCGGCCGCCACGGATCCGGACGATGACATGGTCATCGAAACCGCCATCAACGGCGGCGCCGACGTGATCGCCACGTTCAACATCGACGACATGCGCGCGGGCGCAGCACGATATGGCATTGCCGTGGAGCGACCGGCGGCAATTCTATGGAGATTGCGACCATAACCACATTCCCGCTTCGCCTGACCGAGGAGCTTAAGGCAATCGCCACCGCCCAGGCGGCACGGGCCGGCGTCAGCCTCAACCAGTAGATCGCCACCGTGCTGGCCGCGCATGTCGGCGCACAGGCGGAGGCTGAACGCATATTTGCCGCGCGGGCTGCGCGGGCCACGCCCCCGGCGGTGCGCCGTGTCCAGCGGGTCATGATCGCCTGGCGGCAGCAGGCGCCCGCCTGCGCTTCGGCACTACTGGCGGTCATGGCCGGCCGCGTAATCTGTGCGCGGTTGTGCCAGCGGCCGCGTAGCGCCGCGTGGTGTCGCGCTCTCAGTCTAAGATCCAGCAGCCGGCGGGGCAGGTTACCGAAGCGCTGCCCCGACCTTCTTCGCACCTTTGCGGTCACCGCAGTGTTCGCAGGTGACGATCTTGGTCTGAGCTATCAAAAGAGCTCCATACCCGACTAGTTCAGCCTCCAATCCGGCTGCATCGCCGTCCGCGGACAATTCCGCTACCATCGCCCTGGGCCAGGTGGTGAGAGACGCACGTGCGTCGTCGGGCGCCTGGGTTGGCCGGACAAATTGATACTCATCGACATCGTTATGCATCTGCGCGGCCGGGTGCCCCGTCATAGCAGTGTAGACGAGCTCAAGTGCCACCCCCGGGCAGTCATCTCCGGTGCCAGCGTCTGGTCAGTCGTTTTAGCTTTGAATGCCTGGACCCAGTCGTCGCCTGCTTTCCTGAGGGCCATCCCAAGGGCGGGCGCGGTCATCCTCGCACGCATCACCAGCGGTCTGTGGCGCGCCGCGGCGCTGGAAGCCGGGCTTTGCCAGCGCGCCGCACGCGGCCAGGACCTTGCGCCTTCGCCGATCCGCTTGCCCGCCACGCCTGGGCCTCGCCCCGCGCGGCTGGTCGCGCCACCGGAAGCCCAGCCCGAACCCCAGCGTCTCACGCGCCTCCCCACCGAGCAGGAAATCGCCGCCGAAGTGCGCCGCCGCCCGGTCGGCGCCGTCATCGCCGATATCTGTCGCGACCTCGGCATCATGCCTGGACAGCTCGACCGGGCGTTCTGGGACGAACTCAGCCGGGCCATCATCATCTATGGCGGCGGCCTCTCCGACCGTACGGAGCCCCGACGGTCCGCGGCACCCCCGCGATTGCCGGCGCTCGCCACCGGTCCGCCCTGAAACAGCAACCGTAAAACACGCCGATCACGGATTACCGCGGGCCACCTGCCGGCGTGGGCATGATCTCACTTTGCGTGATTTGCGTGCCTTGCGGTTCCGATATCCGCGCCCCTCTCCCCCGACCGCGGATTCCCCCTCGCATCCAGCCGCCATCCCGCCTATGTGTGCGCCGCAGCATCCCCGCATCCCAGGCCCCCATGCAGATTCGCAACGTCGCGATCATCGCCCATGTCGACCACGGCAAGACCACGCTGGTTGACAAGCTCCTGAGCCAGTCCGGCTCGTTCCGCGACCACCAGGTGGTGGCCGAGCGCGCGCTCGACCGCAATGACCTGGAGCGCGAGCGCGGCATCACCATCCTGGCCAAGTGCACCTCGGTGGTCTGGCGCGACACCCGCATCAACATCGTCGATACCCCTGGCCACGCCGATTTTGGCGGCGAGGTCGAGCGCATCCTGAACATGGTGGACGGTGCCATCGTGCTGGTAGACGCCGCCGAGGGCGTGCTGCCGCAGACCAAGTTCGTGGTCGGGAAGGCGCTGGCGCGCGGCCTGCACCCGATCGTGGTGGTCAACAAGGTGGACCGTGCCGACGCCCGCCCGGACGAGGTGCACACCGAGGTGTTCGACCTGTTCGCCGCCCTGGGCGCCTCGGACGCCCAGCTCGACTTCCCGATGCTGTATGCGTCGGGCCGCCAGGGCTGGGCGGATGCGACGCTCGACGGCCCGCGCCAGGACCTGTCCGCGCTGTTCGACCTGGTGGTGCGCCACGTCCCCGCGCCGACGGTCGATGCCGACGCGCCGTTCGGCATGGTGGCGACCATCATGGAGTACGATCCGTATCTCGGACGGGTGCTGACCGGCCGGGTGGAGCAGGGCCGCGCGCGGATCAACATGACGGTGAAGGTGCTGCACGCCGACGGCACCGCCGGCGAGACCGGCCGGATGACCAAGCTGCTGTCGTTCCGCGGCCTCGACCGGGTGCCGGTCGAGACGGCGGAGGCCGGCGACATCATCGCCATCGCGGGTCTGGCCGAGGCGACCGTGCCTGACACGATCGGCGCGCCGGAACTGGCGGCGCCGCTGCCGGCAATCCCGGTCGATCCGCCGACCCTGGCGATGACGTTCCGCATCAACGACGGCCCGCTGGCCGGGCGCGAGGGCAAGAAGGTCACGTCCCGGCAGATCCGCGAGCGGCTGTTCCGCGAGGCGGAAGGCAACGTCGCCATCAAGGTCACCGATAGCAACGAGACCGAGGCGTTCGAGGTGGCCGGCCGCGGTGAACTGCAACTCGGCGTGCTGATCGAGCAGATGCGCCGTGAGGGGTTCGAGCTGGCGATCGGCCGCCCCCGCGTGCTGACCCGGACCAACCCCGACACCGGCGCCCGCGAGGAGCCGCTGGAGGAAGTGCTGGTCGATGTCGACGAACCCTATGCCGGCGTGGTGGTGGAGCAGTTGTCCCGCCGCAAGGGCGAGTTGCGCGACATGCGTCCGTCGGGCGGCGGCAAGCTGCGGCTGACGTTCAGCATCCCGAGCCGCGGCCTGATCGGCTACCACGGCGAGTTCCTCACCGACACCCGCGGCACCGGCGTGATGAACCGGCTATTTGCTGGTTACGGCCCGTGGAAGGGCGCGATCGAGGGACGGCGCAACGGCTCGCTGATCTCCACCGAGAACGGTGAGGCGGTGCACTACGCGCTGTTCTACATCCAGGAGCGCGGCACGCTGTTCGTGAACCCCGGCGACAAGGTCTATGTCGGTATGATCCTGGGCGAGAATGCGCGTGGCTCGGACCTGGAGGTGAACCCGATCAAGGAGAAGAAACTCACCAACATCCGCGCCGCCGGCAAGGATGATGCGATGCTGCTGATCCCGCCGCGGCGGATGAGCCTGGAGCAGGCGATCGCCTACATCGAGGACGACGAGCTGGTGGAGGTGACGCCGGGCGCGGTGCGGCTGCGCAAGCGGTTCCTCGACCCGCATCAACGCAAGCGTAACGAGCGGCGGGCGGAGGCGGCGGTCGCGTAATTGCGATGGCGCATGCCGTAGTCGTGTGGTGAATTTCCGCGTCCCGCCGCGCATCTCGGCGCGATGGAGGTCCTGCGCTACCTCGTGCCTCATCTGCTGGCCGGCTGCATCGGCGGCCTTGCGGCGGCCTGGGGGCTGATCGCGACCAATTTGGGCTCCCTGCGGGACCTGATGATGAACAGCCCGGATGGCTGGCTGGCGGCGGCACTGCTGTCGTTCGGCTTCGCCGTGACCTTCGGCTCCGCCGCGATCGGCGCCGCGATCATGCAGATCGACTCGGATCGGCGGTAACGCCGGGCGCTGCGTCAGCGGCGCAGGTGCTCCAGCAGCATCACCGCGCCTGGCAGCTCCTCGCGCTTCTCCGCCAGCATCTCCGTGCCGCCCACCGCGTACACCGCGATCGCCGCCAGCAGCTCGCGCAGCCGTGCCGGCGCGCTGGCATCGAACGGCAGCACGCACCCGCCAGTGCGCCGCGCCAGGTCCAGGAACACTTCGGCATCGCGCTTGGCGTTCCAGTCGGCGGTGTCGTGCAGCACGATCAGCTTGATGCCCTTCAGCCCCATCGCATCGGCAAGTTTCCGGCCACGCACCGGCGACTCCTCGAACACGTCGCCAATGTAGACGAGGACCCGGACGCCAGAGTTCGACAGCGCGCGCGACAGGATCGGCAGCAGCCGGGTCATGCCGGCGATGCAGCGGATGCCGGCGGCGCGGTCGCGCAGCGTGGTCGGATCGGAGGTGAAGCCGGTGAAGGTATGCAGCATCGAGCCGCCATGCACCGCCAATGCGACATCGAGCTCGCCGGGCAGCGCCTTCACCAGCGCATCGGTCACGGTGCGCGCGGTGGCCCAGGCCGGTTCACGCGACGCGGTGGCGTCGAAGCCGAAGATCAGGCGCGGACGGGTGGAGGTGGTGGCCGGCAGCGACGAAGCGCCGAACGGCAGCAGCGCGCGGATCTGGTCGAGCAGCGTTGCGGGCTTCGGAGGCGGCTCTTCCGGTTCAGTGTCGGGTACCAACACGAAGTTCTGTTTGTCCGCCATCGCGCAACCCTAGCATCAATGCCAACGAGCTCAGTGCCACAATCGCTTCGATGCGATCTGCGCCCCTTCCACCAGTGACGCCAGCTTGCGGAACGCGATCTCGCGGTCCACCCGCCCCGCCGTGCCGACCGAGGTCGCGAACCCGCAATCCGTCCCCGCGATCACCCGCTCGCGGCCAACGACATCGGCGAACCGGCAAATCCGCTGCGCCACCAGCTCCGGGTGCTCGATATAGTTGGTGCAGGTGTCGATCACACCTGGGATCAGCACCTTGTCATCCGGCAGCTTCGTCTCCTGCCACACGGTCCATTCGTGCTCGTGCCGCGGGTTGGCCGCCTCGAACGAGATCGCCTGCGCCTTTGCCTTCAGGATGATCGGCAGCATCTTCTGCAACGGGATGTCGAAATCGTGCGGCCCCTCGTAATTGCCCCAGCACAGATGCAGCCGCGCCGAACTCGCCGGCACGTTCGTCAACGCATGGTTCAGCGCCTCCACCTGCTGTTCGGCCTGCTGCAGGAATTCCGACTCGCTGAGGTCCTGAAAGCCGGTATGCCGCGCCATCGCGAGATCGGGGCTGTCGAGCTGCACCACGATGCCGGCGTTGGCGATCGACTCGTATTCCTCCTGCATCGCATTCGCGATCGCGCCGATGTAAGCGGCATGATCGCGGTAGTGCCGGTTGGGCTGGAAGGTTGACACCACGCCCGGAGACGCCGCCGGCATGAACGCATCGACCGGCTTCGACGCGGCGATCGCGGCCTTGAAGTTATCGATGTCGCGCTGCGCCGATTGATGGTCCTGGCGCGCGATCGGGCCGGTGCAGCACAGCCGGCGGATCTGCTGCGGGCCGATGAACAGCTCCAGCCGGCGACGGAAGTCCGCATAGGGTGCCACGTCGCGATTGGGCTTCGGGACATAAGGCTCGCCGCCGAAGCCGGTGAGCCGCTCGTGCACATAGGTCGCGTAACCGACCTTGCTCGCCTCCCCGTCGCTGACGACATCGATGCCGATCTTCACCTGGCGCGCCACGACGTCGGCCACCGCCTGACGCACCTGCGCGGCGAACTCCGCGGCGTCGTAAGGCTCGTTGCGGTCCTTCTTGATCAGCAGCGCCACCAGCGGCTGCGGTCGCGGCAGGCTGCCGACATGCGTGGTCAGAATGCGGTCGGTGCTGAGCTTCATGGTGCGCTCCTCAGTGCCACAGCTTCGCCGACGCCAGTCTGGCACCTTCCACCAGCGAGGCGAGCTTGCGGTATGCGATCTCCGGATCGACCCTGCCGGCGTGGCCGACAAAGGTCGCGAAGCCGCAATCGGTACCGGCGATGACGCGCTCGCGTCCGACGATGTCGGCGTACTGGCCGATGCGTTGCGCCACCAGTTCCGGATGTTCGATGTAGTTGGTGCAGGTGTCGATCACGCCGGGGATCAGCACCTTGTCGTCCGGTACCTTGGTGTCGCGCCACACCGCCCATTCATGCGCATGACGCGGATTGGCGGCCTCGAACGAGATCGCCTGTGGCTTCGCCTTCAGGATGATCGGCAGCACCTTTGCGAGCGGGATGTCGAAGTCGTGCGGACCTTCGTAGTTGCCCCAGCAAAGATGCAGCCGCGCCGAACCGGCCGGCACGTTGGCCAGCGCGTGGTTCACCGCTTCCACCTGTTGCTCGGCCTGCTTCAGGAAGTCGGCTTCAGTGAGGTCCTGGAAGCCGGTATGCCGAGCCATCGCCAGATCGGGGCTGTCGAGCTGTACGACGATGCCGGCGTTGGCGATCGCTTCGTACTCCTCCTTCATGGCATCGGCCACCGCGCCGATATAGGCGGCATGGTCGGGATAGTGCCGGTTCGGCTGGAATGCCGACACGACACCCGGCGAGGCCGCCGGCATGAACGCATCGACCGGCTTCGACGTATCGATCGCCGCCTTGAAGTTGGCAATGTCGGTCTTCACCGCCTCATGGTCGCTGAGCCGGATGTCGCCGATGCAGCATAGCCTGCGGAACATCTGTGGACCGGTGAACTGGATCATGCGGTTGCGGAATTCCGGATAGTCGGCAAGGTCACGCTGTGGCTTCGGCACGAACGGTTCGCCGCCGAATCCGGTCAGGCGATCCTTGATGTAGGTGGCGTAGCCGATCTTGCTGGCTTCACCGTCGCTGACCACATCGATGCCGATGGCAACCTGATGCGCGACGATCTCGGCCACGGCCTTGGTGGCCTCGCGAGCGAATTCGGCATGGTCGTAGGGCTGGTTCTGATCCTTCTTCAGCAACAGCTCGACCAGCGACTGCGGCCGCGGCAGGCTGCCGACATGGGTCGTCAGGATGCGGTCCGTGCTGAGCTTCATGGCTTCCTCCCGTCCGTTTGCGCCGATGGTACAGGCAGTCACGATCGGGCGCGAGTCTCCGATGGGTTTCGCGGCGCTCTACCCATCCTACGTGTTGGCGTGCACGCGTTGCCGTAGGATGGGCAGAGCGCAGCGAAACCCATCACATTCAGATCAAAGTTCGATAGTACCCATCCGGCGCATCGATCTCTGCAATCTTGCCGCCCTCGATCAGCAGGTATCGTGTGGCAATCGCCTGCACGAACGCACGGTCGTGCGACACGATGACACAGGTCGCCTCGTGCGCCAGGATTTCCGCCTCGAGCCGTTCCTGCCCCGCGATATCGACATGATTGGTCGGCTCGTCCATCAGGTAGAAGTTCGGCTCGGTCAGCCGCAGCGCGAGCAGCCCGAGCCGCGCCTTCTGCCCGAGCGAAAGCCGCGCGATCGGCCGGCGCTGCATCTCCACCGTGAAGCCCGCGCCGGCCAGCAGACTGACCGCGCGCTGGTCGCCCGGGCGGAACCGGTCACCGATGAAACCATGCGGCGTCGCGTCGTCCGGCAGATGCGACATGAGCTGATCCACATAGCCCGTCACGATCGTCGGACTGGCACGCAGGCCCGGCACATCGTCGCCCGTCAGCGCCCGGCGCAGCAACTGCACGAACTGCGACTTGCCCACACCGTTGCGGCCGAGCAGCACGAGGCGATCCTGCTGGAACACATCGAGCTTGCCGATGCGGAAGAGCAGCCGCGCATCCGGCGCGCGCACGTCGATGTCCGCCAAAGCCAGCATCACCTTCGCATGCGTGCCACGGTTGGCGAGGCGGATGTCGCCCGATCGTTCGGCGTGCACCGAAGCGAATGTCTGTCCCAATGCCGTGGCACGCTCGCGCAGCTGCTTGGATTTCTTCAGCAGCAGATCGCTGCCGCTGTTGATCCCCACGTTCTTCAGTTCGTTGGCGTTGCGGCGCAGCCGATCCACCTCGCGCGTCTCCTTCGCGAGCTTTGTCTCCTGCGCCGTATCGTCGTCGTCCAGCAGATGCCGCGCGCGCGTATATGGATACGCATAGATCCGCGAGGTTCCCGGCCGCAGAAACAGCGTCCGGTTCGTGCAGGCGTCGAGGAACTGCCGGTCGTGGCTGGCGA
>DASXNR010000295.1:0-9025 GCA_036494925.1 Acetobacteraceae bacterium | reverse complement strand
CTACGAGGGCCGCTATGTGCGCACGCGCGGCCCGCTGACGATCCCGCGCTCGCCGCAGGGGCGCCCGGTGCTGATGCAGGCCGGTTCGTCGCCGCGCGGCCGCGATTTTGCCGCTCGCTGGGCCGAGGCGATCTTCAACTCGTCAGGCAGCAAGCCGGACGCGGTCGAATTCTATGCGGACATCAAGGGGCGTATGCAGCGGTTCGGCCGCGCGCCCGACGATTGCGCGCTCTGCACATCGACAACGATTGTGCTCGGCGAGACCGAGTCGATCGCGCGCGAGAAGGCTGACTATCTGACGTCGCTGGTGCCGCTGGAAATGGTGCTGGCGACCAATTCGGCGATGCTCGGCGCCGATCTCAGCACGACCAAGGACGAGGACGAACTGAGCCGCAACAAGGGCCATCAAGGTCACGGCGGACTGGAAGACCGCATGCGCCAGACCATGCGGGCGGAGGGCATCAGCTTCGCCGAGGCGATACGCCGGCCGCGCAATCTGATGGTCGGCACAGCGGTGATGATTGCCGATTATATGCAGGACATGTTCGAGTCCGAAGCGTGCGACGGGTTCGTGCTGACGCCGACGATCTCGCCGTTGATGTGGGAGGAGTTCGCCCGCATGCTGACGCCGGAATTGCAACGGCGCGGTCTGCTTCGTACCGAATACACCGGCGCCACGATGCGGGAGAATTTGCGAAGCTGAGGGCGGGGATTGCGTATCCGCCTAGTGGGCGCCGCCTCGCCGGGTTGGTCGGAGCGGCCACTGGCACGGCCCTGCTCGATCAGACGACGCAGTTCGAGTTGGCGCTGCCGGTCGCGATCTTCCAACAGGCTTAGCATGTCGCGCACCACCCAACTTGCGCTGGATATACCCTTGTCAGGCTTGTGGCTCGTTGTCCCCGATCGGTTCGGCTCTGCCCAGCAACCGTGCGACGGCATCCCGCAGCATCGGTTCATGCTGATCGAGCAATTCTCGCCGCGAAGGTGTGCGGCCCGCCTCGACGGCGGCATCATAGACAGCGTCGACCGAGTTGATCCGGCCGATCTGTTCCAAAGTGAGCAGGAAGTCACGCATCGTGATTATGATGGCGCGCGATGCTTCCTCGCGGGCGAGACGTAGGCCCGTGACCTTCCGATCCTCGCTGAGCAGGACCGCACGTTCGTCCATCGCCAGGTGGATGTGATGCCGTGCGTACTCGACCGCCGCCTGCTCGCCGAGATCGAGCCGTCGCTCTTGCTCGCCGGCCTGGTAATCGCGGGTGAAGGCAGCAAAGGCGTTGGTCGGCGCAATGTGCACGCGATCGAGATTGGCGTTCACCCACTCGACGATGATGCTGGCGCCGAGACGCGAGGCGTCGCGCGTAGCCTCGAAAAAGACCGCGTCGGGGATGACCACGGCGCCGTTGGCGTAGAGCAGATAATCGAGGCTCGCCGCAGCCGCAAGGGTGATCAGTGGGCCCGCGTCGACGATGAGCAGCTTCGCCGTGATGCGTTCAGACGGCATCGCCGCGGTCTGGCGACTGACCAAGCCAGCGCAACAGCCAGTCCCGGTCTTCAGGCGTCAGTGACGAAGGATAGCGCGGCATAGGCAGGTGCGCGGTTCGCAATGCCAGGATCAGGTCGGCCACGGACACCGTTCTACCTAAGCGAGCAGCTATCTCGTGACGATCGAGCTCGCCTCGGCTGAACGCTTCTATCAGGGGTTGGTCGACGATGCTCTGGTCCATGGCGCGCAATCTATCCGATCACAGGCCCGCCTGCCACGACTGGAAGGCGAATGCGGATTGATATCATCTGTGACGCAGTCCCCACTTTACCGCCTTATGCTTGCTGTTCTTTCACTGCAATTCCGAGGTCTTGCCAGACCGAATGAGCCCGGATCCGCAAGTCCAGAAGTTGCGCTGAGTCGCAGGCATCCTGACCGGCTGCAATGACATCATCACGAGCCCGTTGGAGTTTCACACGAAGGGCACCAACGGAAGCAAGCGTCAAGTTTCGGCTTACGTTGTCGCCAGATATTATTGACACGCCAAACACTCCTCATAATCCGTCGCATTCGCCCCCGCCGCAGCCATCAGCGGCAACGGCATCTGCCCATCGTTCACCGGCAGGGGCACGCCCATCACCCCAGTGAACTCCGCCGGCCGTATCGCCGCCTCGCTCACGTTGTCCGCCCGCTGGATCGATAGGCTGCGGCAGTAGTACAGCGACTTCACACCCCGCTTCCACGCCATGAAATGGATCTGATGCAGGTCCCGCTTATGCACATTCGCGGGGAGAAAAACGTTCACCGACTGGCTCTGGCAGATGAACGGCGCGCGGTCCGCCGCGTGCTCGATGATCCAGCGCTGATCCAGCTCGAACGCAGTCTTGTAGACCGCCTTCTCCTGCTCGGTCAGGAAATCCAGATGCTGCACGCTTCCCGCGCGCAGCGTGACCGACGACCACACCTCGTCGGTATCCATCCCCTTCGCCGCCAGCAGCATCTGCAGGTGCCGGTTGCGCACCGAAAAGCTGCCCGACAGCGTCTTCTGCAAAAAAACGTTGGCCGCGATCGGCTCGATCCCCGGCGACGAATTCCCCGCGATGATCGAAATCGACGCGGTCGGCGCGACCGACATCTTATGCGAGAACCGCTCCATCACGCCGTATTCCGCGGCATCCGGGCATGGTCCGCGCTCTTCGGCCAGCATGCGCGAGGCCAGGTCTGCCTGCTCGCGGATGTGGCGGAACATCCGCTTGTTCCACACCTTCGCGATCACGCTCTCCCACGGCACGTTCTGCGACTGCAGGAACGAGTGGAACCCCATCACCCCCAGCCCCACGCTCCGCTCGCGCATCGCCGAATAGCGCGCCTTCTCCATCCCCGGCGGCGCGCGGTCGATGAAGTCCTGCAGCACGTTATCGAGGAACCGCATGATGTCCTCGATGAACGTCGGATGGTCCTGCCACTCGAACCAGTTCTCCAGGTTCAGCGAGCACAGGCAGCACACCGCCGTGCGCTCCATCCCGTGCTGGTCGCGTCCGGTCGGCAGCGTGATCTCGGAGCACAGGTTGGAGGTCCGCACCTCCAGCCCGGCCAGTTTGTGATGCTCGGGCCGCGCGCGATTCACGTGGTCGGAGAAGATCAGGTACGGCTCGCCGGTCTCGATCCGCGCGGTCAGGATGCGGACCCACAGCGCGCGGGCCGAGATCGACCGCACCGGCGTCTCATCTTTCGGCGACAGCAGCGGCCATTGCTCGTCCGCTTCCACCGCGCGCATGAACGCGTCCGACACCAGGATGCCGTGGTGCAGATTCAGCGCCTTGCGATTGGGGTCGCCGCCGGTGGGGCGGCGGATCTCGACGAACTCCTCGATCTCGGGGTGCCACACCGGCAAGTACACCGCCGCCGAGCCCCGTCGCAGCGAGCCCTGGCTGATCGCCAGGGTCAGGCTGTCCATCACCCGGATGAACGGGATCACGCCCGAGGTCTTGCCGACCGCGCCCACCTTCTCGCCGATCGAGCGCAGATTGCCCCAATAGGAGCCGATGCCGCCGCCCTTCGAGGCCAGCCACACATTCTCGTTCCACAGTCCGACGATGCCTTCCAGGCTGTCGGAGGCCTCGTTCAGGAAGCAGGAGATCGGCAGGCCGCGCTGGGTGCCGCCGTTCGACAGCACCGGCGTCGCCGGCATGAACCACAGCTTCGACATGTAGTCGTAGATGCGCTGCGCATGCCCGGCATCGTCGCCGTAGTACGAGGCAACCCGTGCAAAAAGGTCCTGGAATTCCTCGCCCGGCATCAGATAGCGGTCGGACAGCGTCGCCCGGCCGAAGTCGGTCAGCAGCACATCGCGTGAGCGGTCGATGTGAACCTGGTGGCGACCTGGCATCTGCACTGCGTCGAGCACGTCGGATTCCCCCTGGCGCGTTTCTCCCCAGTTTCTGCCTGCCTTCAACCTGTCGTCAATCAACATGTGGGAGGCGCCTTCCAATCGGGGCACAACATACGTGCCTGTTGCGGTCACGCCACAGTGTGCCGCGCAGGCAACCGAATCAGCTTCCAAGATAACGACCCTAGCGCTTCGGCCGGACGGGCCCAAGCGCCACAACGCCGTTCTCCCCGCGTTCCACAGATTGTGCCCGGCACGGCCAAATCCAAGCGCCGGCAGCGGTCTTGTGCCCGATGCGGCCGTCGCACCCAGATGTGAGCGCCGGCCAACAACCTGCCACAAAAGCGGCACGGACCGGCCACCAAACGTGACGAATTCCAGCCCGTCCTGTTTTCCCGCAACTGAAGGATACCTCCGATGCGCTTTACCTTCCTGCTGCCGCTAGTGGTTCTGGGGCTCGCCGGCTGCGTCGATGTGCACGAGCACCCGAACCCGACACCGGCCGCCACCGTCGTGACACCGGCACCGGCGCCGACCGCGACCTATGTCGCTCCAGCGGCGCCTACCAGCACGACCATTGTGCGCACGCCCTGATCGGTGCGGCACGTTGGGCTGACGACCGAGGGCCGGGTAGCAACCTGGCCCTCTTCATTTGTGCCGCACCGTGGTGTAGACGCCGCTACCCTCGCCGGCTGGAATCCCGATGACCGCCCCCTATCCCGCCACCGCCCTGGAACCGGAGGTCACGGCGCCACTGATCCTGGCGCTGCCGAAGGGACGGATCCTCGCGGAATGCGGCCAGCTCCTGTCGCGCGCCGGCGTCACCCCGGCGTCCGACTACACCGACGAAGAGAGCCGCCGGCTGCGCTTTCCCACCGACGATCCGGCGCTCGACGTGGTCCGGGTCCGGCCGTTCGACGTCGCCACCTTCGTCGCATTCGGCGCCGCGCAACTCGGCATCTGCGGCGCCGATGTGTTGATGGAGTTCGACTACCCGGAGATCTACGCCCCGCTCGATCTCGGCATCGGCGCCTGCCGCGTTTCGGTTGCCGAACCGGCCGCGACCGCCGGCACGGACGATCCCTCGCGCTGGTCGCGGGTGCAGGTGGCAACCAAGTATCCCAACATCGCCCGCCGTCACTTTGCCTCGCGTGGCGTGCATGCCGATGTGGTGCATCTCAACGGCGCGATGGAACTGGCGCCCAGCCTCGGCCTGTCGCGGCTGATCGTCGACCTGGTGCAGACCGGTTCGACGCTGCGCGCCAATGGACTGGTGGAGACCGAAGTGATCGCGCCGATCACTTCGCGGTTGATCGTTAACCGCACCGCGCTGAAGACGCAGCCGGACACGATCGGCGCCTGGATCGCCCGCTTCCGCGCCGCGCTGGGGCAATGATCCGGCTCGCCACAACCGATTCCGGCTTCGAGGCGGCGTTCACTGCCCTGCTCGACCAGGCGCGCGAGACCACGGAAAATGTCGATCACGTAGTGGCGGCCATCATCGCGGACGTGCGCGCCGGCGGAGATGCCTCGCTGCTGCGCTACACCGAGCGGTTCGATCGACTGACGCTGACCGCCGATCGGCTGCGGATCGGCACCGACGAGATAAATGCCGCCGTCGCTGGCATTGCCCCCGAGCTGATGGCGGCGCTGGATCTCGCCGCCACCCGCATCGAGGCGTTTCATCGCCTCCAGGTGCCGGCCGATCTGGCGACGACGGACGCGGCCGGCCTCAGCCTGGGCATGCGCTGGACGCCGCTGGATTCGGTCGGGCTCTACGTGCCTGGCGGCAAGGCTGCGTATCCGTCCTCGGTGCTGATGAATGCGCTGCCGGCCCGTGTCGCCGGTGTGGGGCGCATCGCGATGTGCGTGCCGACTCCGGACGGCTTGCTGAATCCGCTGGTGCTCGCCGCCGCGCGCCGTGCCGGCGTGGCGGAGATTTACCGCGTGGGCGGCGCCCAGGCCATCGCGGCGCTGGCGTATGGCACCGCCAGCATCGCGCCGGTCGATCGGATCGTCGGTCCGGGCAACGCCTACGTCGCCGAGGCCAAGCGGCAGGTGTTCGGCCGTGTGGGCATCGACGCGATCGCCGGCCCGTCGGAGGTCGTGGTGCTCGCCGATGCGGCGAACGACCCGCGGCGCGTCGCCATCGATCTGCTGGCCCAGGCGGAACACGACGAGACGGCGCAGGCGATCCTGATCACCGACGATGCCACGTTCGCCGGCCAGGTCGGGGTGGCGGTCGAGCTGGAGCTCGCGAGCTTGCCGCGCGCCGCCATCGCCGGGGAGAGCTGGCGGGCGTACGGTGCGACCATCGTGGTACGGGACTGGGACGAGGCGATCGGCCTGGTCAATCGCCTGGCGCCGGAGCACCTCCAATTGATGCTGCGCGAGCCCGACCCGGTGTTCGCCCGCATCCGCCATGCTGGCGCGGTGTTTCTCGGCGCGTTCTGCCCGGAGGCGGTCGGTGACTATGTCGCGGGGCCGAACCATGTGCTGCCGACCGGCCGCACCGCGCGCTTCGCCTCGGGGCTTTCGGTGTTCGATTTCCTTAAACGCACCACCTGGGTCGCGGCGGACGCCGCTTCGCTTGCCCGCGTCGGCCCGGCGGCGGTCGCGCTGGCCGAAGCGGAGGGACTGCATGCGCACGCTCGCAGCATCGCGTTGCGATTGCAGGAGCGCGCTTGACCTTGCCCGGTCCCACGCTCATGTTCCGGCGCGAAATCAACATTTTGCATGAGGCCGGATGTCGAAAGAGGACATGATCGAATTCAGCGGAACGGTGATGGAGCTGCTGCCCAATGCCATGTTCCGCGTCAAGCTCGACAACGAGCACAGCATTCTCGCGCACACCTCCGGCAAGATGCGGAAGAACCGCATCCGGGTGCTGGCCGGCGATCGGGTGAACGTGGAGATGACGCCGTACGATTTGAGCAAGGGCCGGATCACCTTCCGCTTCAAGTGACCGCGCCGACGCTGGTCCTGGCCTCGGCCAGCCCGCGGCGTCTGGCGCTCCTGGCGCAGATCGGCATCGTGCCGGATCGCGTGATCGCTCCCGACATCGACGAAACCCCGTTGCGCGACGAACTGCCGCGGCAGCACGCGCTGCGCCTGGCATGGGCGAAGGCGGCGGCAGTCACTGTGCCCGACAGCTACGTTTTGGCTGCCGACACCGTGGTTTCGGCGGGCAGGCGTATCCTGCCCAAAACGGAGAACGAGGCGGACGCGCGTCGCTGCCTGACGTTGTTGGCTGGCCGCCGCCATCGGGTGACGACCGCCGTCGTGCTGCATGGCCCCGACGGCCGCTGTGGCGAGCGACTGGTCCAGAGCGTGGTCGGGTTCTCCCGGCTGAGCGAGCGCCAGATCGCCGGCTACCTCGCCGGCGACGAATGGCGCGGCAAGGCCGGCGGGTATGCGATCCAGGGCCGGGCGGCGACGTTCAACCGCTTTCTGTCCGGCAGCTATTCCAATGTCGTCGGCCTGCCGCTGTTCGAGACCGCGCAACTGCTGCGCGGGCTCGGCTGGCCGTTGCCATGACGCTGCGCATCCTCGCCGGATGCAGCCCGGGCGAGGTGCGTGTCGCCGCGGTACGTGACGACGCGATGCAGGACTTTGCGATCTGGCGACCCGGGTCGCCGGACGGAGTCGGCGATCTTCACCGTGGGCGCGTGCTCGCCCGGGTCGCCGCGATGGCCGGCAGCTTCCTGGCGTTGGACGGCAGCGATGGATTTCTGCCCGACAGCGAGGGTGGGGCAGGCCTGCGCGAGGGCGACCATGTGTCGGTCCGCGTCACGCGCGCCGCCCAGGGCGGGAAGGGGCCGCGGGTGACCGCCCGTCTGGCGCCGGACGAGGTGCCGCCGGCGCGCGGCCCGGGCGCGCTGCTGGAACTGGCGCGGCGTCACCCGAATGCGCCGGTTCTGATCGACAGCAGCGCGCTGGCGGCGCGGGTGAAGCCGGTGCTGGGTGACCGCGTGAGCGTCGTGGCGCGAGCATTCGATGACGAGATCGAGGAGCAGGTTCAGGCACTGGCGCAACCGGATGTCGAACTCCGCGGCGGCGCATGGTTGCACATCCATCCCACGCCGGCGCTGGTGGCGATCGACGTCGACGCGGGCGGTGCGGTGGCGCCTCGGCAGAGCAAGGCGGCCGCGCACCTGGCGGCTAATCTGGCCGTGCTGGCGGTGCTGGGCCAGCAGATCCGGCTGCGCAACCTGTCGGGCGCGATCCTGGTGGATTTTGCCGGCTTGCCCGCGCGCCGGCGGGCCTCGCTGGGGCCTGCCCTGCACGCTGCGCTGGCTGAGGATCCGCTGCGCCCGCGATTGCTCGGCTTCACGGCGCTCGGGCTGGCCGAAATCGTCCGCACGCGGGTGCATCCGCCGCTGCACGAACTGATCGCCGGCCCGCATGCCGCCGGGCTGACGGCGTTGCGTCGGATCGCAACCGAGGTCGCCACGCCGCCGCATCGCTTGCCGGCACTGCGCGCGTCGCCCGCGATCGTGGCAGCGCTGCACGACGATACCGAGGCCTTGCCGGACCTTGCGCGCCGTGCCGGTGGTGACTTGACTGTGCGCTCGGATCCCAACCTGCCGGCGACGGCATGGACGATCGAGGCGATCGATGGCTGAGCGCGGGCGAGCCAAGCCGACCTGTCCGATTTGCGGCAAGCCCGCCGCCGACGATTTGCGCCCGTTCTGCAGCCGGCGGTGCGCCGACGTCGATCTGGGCCGCTGGCTGACGGGTCAGTACCGGATACCGGCAGCGCCCGACGATACGGAAGACGACGCGCCGGCCGAACCAACTTGATCGGCCGGATGGCATGGGCTATGGGCTGCGGCCCGGCTGCCCAGGTAGCTCAGTTGGTAGAGCATGCGACTGAAAATCGCAGTGTCGGTGGTTCGATTCCGCCCCTGGGCACCATTCGTCTCCCGTCAGCGCATCTTTCTACCACCTAGCCCGAGCTTCCTGAGAGGGAGACGCGCAAGCCCTTGAATGGGCAACATAATCGATCGTCAACTGGCTGTCTTGGCTACACTGTGACGCCGAGCACGTTGAAAGCCTTGTGCTGGATGGTTGTCGGCCTGGTTGCCACGACCAATGGATAGTTCGGCGTGATGGCAGTGGTGATGGTGTTGCGCGCCACTGTCGCGAGG
>DASXNR010000294.1:0-21229 GCA_036494925.1 Acetobacteraceae bacterium | reverse complement strand
CAACCCCGTCACCCGGAGCACCGTGGAAGTCGTCCGCGAACTGCCGCTCGATCAGGTCATGCTGGGGGACTGCGTGCAGCTCATGCGCATGCTGCCGCCGGCCTCGGTGCACTGCGTGTTCGCCGACCCGCCGTACAACCTGCAGCTCCGCGGCGAGCTGCGCCGGCCGGATGACAGCCTGGTCGACGGGGTGGACGAGGACTGGGACCGCTTCACCGATTTTTCCTCCTATGACGCGTTCACCCGCGAATGGCTGACCGAATGCCGCCGACTGCTGCGCAAGGACGGCACGCTGTGGGTGATCGGCGCCTACCACAACATCTTCCGCATCGGCGCCGTGCTGCAGGACCTGGGCTTCTGGGTGCTGAACGACGTGATCTGGCGCAAGGCCAATCCGATGCCAAACTTCCGCGGCCGGCGCTTCACCAACGCGCACGAGACGCTGATCTGGGCGGCGCGCGGGCGCGATTCGCGCCACCGGTTCAACTACGCGGCGATGAAGGCGCTGAACGACGACATCCAGATGCGCAGCGACTGGTTCCTGCCGCTGTGCACCGGACCCGAGCGACTGCGCAACCAGCACGGGCTGAAGCTGCACCCGACCCAGAAACCCGAGGCGCTGCTGCACCGGGTGCTGCTGGCCAGCACCGCGCCCGGCGACATCGTGCTGGACCCGTTCCTTGGCACCGGCACCACGGCGGCGGTGGCGCGGCGGCTGCACCGGCATTTCATCGGCATCGAGCGGCATCCCGCTTACGCCGAGGCGGCGATCGGCAGGGTGCGGGCGACACAGCCGGCGCCGCCGGAGGGACTGTCGGGCGCGGTGTCCCGGCGCGAGGTGCCGCGGGTGCCGTTCGGCAGCCTGGTGGAGCGCGGGTTGCTGGCACCGGGAACCAGGCTGTTCGACCGGATGCGCCGGGTCAGCGCCGTGGTGGCCGCGGACGGAACGGTGGTGGCAGGTGCCGCGCGCGGGTCCATCCACAAGGTGGGCGCGGCGGTGCAGAACGCGCCGTCCTGCAACGGCTGGACCTTCTGGCACTTCGAACGGGACGGACGGCTGGTCCCGCTCGACGTGCTGCGGAGTGATATGGCGGCCAGCGAGGGGTGACGTTGGTCATGCGCGGCGCCAGCGGCCGCCGATGGGTTTCGCTGCAGCAAAACCCATCACCTGCCGCGATTCCATTTTGGCTGAAACCGCTGAAATTTCGCCACTCTATGGGTCAGCGAACCTTGCGGCCCTGTACCCGCGTGGCTGTTGAAGGATCGTTCCTGTCTTCGCGCCAGGTGGGATGATTGAAGTGGATAACGAAGTCGCCATTGTACGAGGCGACAGCCCGTTGAAACGTAATCTTGCCGATGTGTCGCCAACCGCTGAATGTCCGGCGCTCGAAGACCGGCAGGCCGTGGGTCTCGCCCTCATCAGTGACCTCGATGTGAAACGTCAGCTCCCGCCTCGGCTCCGGTTCCCCGCGATCGTAGATTTGCGCCAGGACCTCGTCGCGAAAGTCCAGCGCGCTGCCCTCTATCCTGC
Organism: Acetobacteraceae bacterium; assembly: GCA_036494925.1. GTDB lineage: Bacteria > Pseudomonadota > Alphaproteobacteria > Acetobacterales > Acetobacteraceae > JAMXLO01. Next base: position 19,698 of record DASXNR010000294.1, on the reverse strand, counting down.
TCTGTTCCGGCGCCAGCAGAAGCCGCATGAACGCCGGCGCCCGCGTCGGCTCGCTGCTCGCCTTGCCAAGCTCCGCAATCTGATAGAGCTGGCGGATACTCGGTTGCTTGTCGACACGTCCGAACACGATGCCCGTGACCAGCAGGATGGCGGTCCCTGTCCCTCGCCGCCACACGGTGGTGTTCGGCGCATTATACAACTCGACATCGTTGATATAATCGGTGTGCGCGCCTCCGATGTCCTGCTGGGTAAAGAAATGCGCGGTCTGCAGCGGCTCGCGATGGTCCCTGTCGGCCGTCGGATACAGCTTGCCGGCAAGCGCAAGGGAACGGGAGACTCCGCGTTGCGTCTTGCCACAGCACGTCGAATAACGACCCACGATCAGACCTTCGGCGCCTGCGGCAAAGTAGCCCGAGTAAGGCGTCGACGCGGTGATCTGCCATACGCCTGTCAGGCAAATTCCGTTCGGATGCAGCAACCGGCGGAAACCCTTGCGGTCCGGTCCCCAGCGCAGATCGGCGTGCGAATCAACGGTTCGTTCGGTAGCCTTGTGGAAGGCAACGTCCTTGCGGGCGAGCCGCATACCGCGCAGCATGTTCGCCAACGTGACCTGGTATACAGGCATTGGCGGCTCGCCGGGCGCCGCCCAAATCTTCTGATAGGGGTTGGCGAACAGAGCCGCCTCGACCTCTGAGAAACAAGAACCGCCATAGGCTCGATCCTCGTCCGTAATCCCTTCGATCCCGAGTGGCGATGTTAGCATGACAGCTCTCCTCGGACCTCGGGCGCCTGCCGTTCAGGACTCGAACAGCACCGCGGCGTTCGGCGTGTAACGGCCCAGCCTGTCGCGATCGAGGCGCACGCCGAGGCCAGGCGCTTCCGGAATCGTCAGATGCCCATCCACATCGAGCGCGAACGGCATCTCGGTGATGCCGTCCACATACGGACTGCCGCCGATGAATTCCACCAGTTCGACATTGGGCAGCGCCGTCGCGAGCTGCAGGTCCGCGGCCAGGCCCAATGCGGTATTCCAGCCATGGCCGACATAGCGGACGCCGAAATCATCGGCCATCCACGCAATCCGCCGCTGTTCGCTGATGCCGCCGACCTTGGTGACGTCCGGCTGCACAATGTCGAGCGCGCCGCGCGCGAGCCAGGGCAGGAACGATTGCCGCCGCGTCAGCACTTCGCCGCCGGCGATCGGCACCGGGCTGACCCGGCGGAGATGACAGAAATCGTCGATGGCGTCCGGCCGCAGCGCCTCCTCGAACCATCCGACGTCATGATCCTTCAGCATTTCGGCGGTGCGCATTGCCCATTTCAACCCCTGCGGCCAGTGCGCATCGCTGGCGCCCGCATCGACGAACAGCTTTGCGTCCGGCCCCGCCGCCTCGCGCGCCGCCTGCACGATGGCCGCATCCAGCCGCGCGTCGTCACGCCGCCCGAACGGCCCCCAACCGATCTTGAAGGCGCGAAACCCGTCGGCCCGGTAGCGCGCGACGACATCGCGCATCTGTGGCGGCTCCTCCATCAGCAGCGAGCAGTACGGCAGCACGCGCCGGCGATAACAGCCGCCGAGCAGCCGGCCGACCGGCATGCCCGTCGCCTTGCCGAGAATATCCCACAGCGCGATGTCGATGCCGCTGATGGTATGCGTGAGCGTGCCGCCACGGCCCATCCAGAATGTGTTCTGGTGCAGCTTCTCCGCGACGCGCTCAGGCTCCAGCGCATTCTCGCCGCGCCACAGCGGTTCCAGTACCTGCACCCCCGCCTGCACCAGCCGCCCGTCCGTGAACACGCTGCCATGGCCGGTTATCCCTGCGTCGGTGTGCACGGCAATCAGCGCATGGATCGAATCGTCCGGCCGGATCTCCGCCGACCACCCGCCCTTCGGGCTCTCCCCCAGCAACGGCGCGACCGCTATGGAGGTGATCCGGATCGAGCGGTCGTCGATGGACGCAGCCATGCGGTTGTTCTTTCATGCAACGCCACCGTAGCGCCGCTACGGCTGCTCTTGGCGGCTGATGCCGCCCGGTGGATGATAGTGCCGTACATTGCCGCAACACTACCCGTCCTCGCGCCGCCGGCTGCGATGCGCATGACGGACGCACACAAGGCGAAACCATGCAACGGGTCCTGATCGCGGAGTGCATGCAGGAAATCTCGTCCTTCAATCCTCTGCTCTCGGATTACGACCATTTCGCTGTCCAGCGCGGTGACGAGATCATGCGCCAGGCCAGCCTCAACAGCCCCGTCGGGGGCGCGCTCGCGGTGTTCGGCGTGGCCGCCGGTATCGAGGTCGTGCCCGCCTACAGTGCCCGCGCCGGCAGTGCCGGCCTGCTGGCCGCGCGCGGTTGGCAGCAGCTGTCCCGCGAGCTCGTCGCAACGGTTGCGCCAAAGCTGAACGGCGTCGACGGCATCTATGTCTCCCTGCACGGCGCCATGGGTGCCGAAGGCGAACTGGACCCCGAAGGCTGGATACTTGAGGAAATCCGTCGCCTCGCCGGCCCCGACATCCCGATCGTCATCTCGCTCGATCTGCACGGCATCCTGACCGACCGCATGCTGCGGCAGATCAACGGCCTTGCGATCTATCACACGTATCCACATGTCGACTTCGCCGACACCGGCGCGCGCGCGGCCCGCCTGCTGCTGCGCCTGCTGGCACATCCGTCCCGCACCACCATTGCCCGCGTCGTCATTCCCGCCCTCGTCCGGGGCGACGAGCTGATCACCAAGTCCGGCTGCTACGGCGACATCATCCGCGAATGCCAGCGCATCGAGCGCGACGGCACCGCCCTCGCCGCAGGTGTCATGATCGGCAACCCCTTCACCGACGTGCCGGAACTCTGTAGCCAGGCCATCGTCATGACCGCGGACGACCCCGTGAGTGCCGAACGGGAAGCGCTGCGTCTGGCCGGTGAATTTTGGCCCCAGCGCCACCGCATGCAGGGCAAGTTCATCTCGGTCGAACGCGCCATCGCCCAGGCCCGCAGCATGGCCGGCCCGGTACTGTTCACCGACGCCGCGGACGCAACATCCTCCGGCGCGTCCGGCGATTCGAACCTGATCCTGAGGGCCCTGCGCGACGCGGGCTACGACCAGCGCGCGCTCGCGCAGATCGTCGACCCCGGCGCCGCACAAGCCGCGCACCAGGCCGGCGTCGGCGCCACCATCGATATTACTCTCGGCGGCTGCCATGACCCGGCGCGGTTCGCGCCCATGCGGCTAACCGCGAAGGTGCGGCTGCTCTCCGACGGCCAGGGCCGCCTCGAGACGATGCGCGCCGGCCTCGATGCCGGCCCCACGGCGGTACTGACCTACGGCAATACCTCGGTGGTGGTGATGAGCCGCTCGGTAAGCCTGTTCGACCGCGCCATGTACTACGCCGTCGGCATCGACCCGCGCGACCACGACCTCATCGTCGTGAAATCGCCGCACACCGAGTACCACATGTACGATGAGTGGGTCGAAAAGAACTTCAACATCGACGTCCCCGGCGCCACCTCGGCCAACATCAAGACGCTCGGCCACACCATCTGCGCCCGTCCGATGTTCCCGCTCGACCCAGACCTGCAGTTCACCCCCGCCGCCGTGCTCTACGCGCGCGAGCACCGCGCCCGCCAGGATCGTTCGCCATGAAGATCGAAGCTGTCGATCTGTTCTACCTCGCCATGCCCGAGATCACGACGGAGGCGGACGGCAGCCAGGACGCGTTGCTGGTCCGCGTCGCTGCCGGCGGTCATGTCGGCTGGGGCGAATGCGAGGCGGCCCCCCTGCCCTCCATCGCCGCCTTCGTCTGCCCGATGTCGCACGGCGTCTGCCGCCCGGTCGGTGCCTCCGTGCTCGGTGAAACCATCGACGGCCCCGAGGACATCCGCCGCATCGCGGCGACGGTCGAATACGACAGCATGGATCTGCTGCAGGCCGCGCACACATTTTCCGGCGTCGAAATGGCGCTTTGGGACCTGCTCGGCCACGCTCGCGATGAACCGGTCTGGCGCCTGCTCGGCTATCGTGCCTCGCATCCGAAACGCCCCTATGCGTCCATGCTGTTCGGGGACACGCCACAGGCGACACTTCTGCAAGGTATCGCCGCGCGCACCGCAGGATATTCCGCCGCCAAGTTCGGCTGGGGTCCGATCGGCCGCGGCAGCGTCGGTGACGACGCCGATCATTTCGCTGCGGCCCGCGAGGGGCTCGGTTCCGATGGCATCCTGCTGGTCGATGTCGGTCAGATCTGGGGCGAAGATGTCGAGGCCGCCGCCGCGCGCATCCCCGCGCTCGAAGCCAGCCGCGCCACCTGGCTGGAGGAACCGTTCCATGCAAGCGCGCTGGAAGCCTACGGCGCACTGTCGCGCCGCAGCCCCACGGTCAGGCTCGCCGGCGGCGAAGGCGCGCATAATTTCGCCATGGCGCAGCACCTGATCGACTACGGCAGTGTCGGCTTCATCCAGATCGACACCGGCCGTATCGGCGGCATCGCACCGGCCAAACGCGTCGCCGACTATGCCGTCGCCAAGGGCGTGACCTTCGTCAATCACACCTTCACCTCGCACCTCGCGCTCAGCGCGTCGCTGCAACCCTTCGCTGGCCTGATGGATCACCGGATCTGCGAGTTTCCGTTCCAGCCGAAATCGCTCTCGGTGGATTTCGTGGCCACCCCGCTGCAACGCAACGGCAACGGCGAGATCGCCGCCCCCGACGCCCCCGGCCTCGGCATCGCAATCAATCCCGCCGGCATGCGCAATTATCTTGTCGACGTCGACATCAAGGTCGCCGGCAAGACGTTTTACGCCACGCCGAAGCTGGACTGAAATCGATCGCATGCGAACCGCCCCGGTTGTGCGACCCTGCGGATATGCTACAGCTTTGCGAACGACCCTGCGCACGGAGTTGGCCGATGTCACCGTCCGCGACGCTCTGCGGACCGGGAGTACGGTGCCGATCGCGAAGCGGTTTCGCGATCCTTGGAATGGAGGTTCCGCCTTGAACAGTTCATATCGCCTCGCCCTTGGCCTCGGCCTGGCCTGCGGCTTCGTGCTGCCTGCGATCGCGCAGACACCGACCTTCTTCTATGAGGCCAAACCGCTGTTCGACAATTGCGGGGACGGATCGCTCGCCAAGGCGCAAAAGGACGGCATCACGCTGGGCTTCTCGCAGGCTCCGCCCGAGGCCATGCTGGACGAAAAAACCAAGCAGCCCAGCGGCGTTGACTGGGAGATCAACAAGGCCGTGCTGGACTGGCTGGGCGTGAAGAACGTCAAGATCGAATGGATGCCATGGGAATCCCAGGTACCCGCCCTGCTCTCCAAGCGCACCGACATCATCGCCGGCAACATCCATCACACCCCGGAGCGTGACAAGGTGATCAGCTTCTCCGGACCGGCTTGGTGGTACGGCCCGGTCATCATCGTCGCGAAAGGCAACCCGCTGGGCGTGAAATCCTACGACGACCTGAAGGGCAAGCGCGTCGGCTCGATCTCAGGCGCCGCCGCCGATTACTACCTGCGGCACATCGGCGTCGGAACCACGACCTTCAAGGTCGCGGTCGATGAACTGCAGAGCCTCAACCAGGGCCGTTTGGATGCCGTTCTCGAGGACGACATCGTCTATCTCGATTTTGCCAAGAACGTTCCTGGCAACAATCTCGACCCGCTGTGGAGCATCCCGGTGCCGGATTCGATCATCGACGGCGGCGGCTATGGCATGGCGCGCTATGCCATGCGCAAGGAAGACTGCTCGCTGCGGGCCGGCTACACCCAGGGCCTGGCCGAAATCCGCGCCAACGGCGAGGTCAGCTACATCCTCAAGAAATACGGCCTGAGCGATCGCAACCTGGTCTTCTTCAAGCTCAATCCCTGACCCGCGTGCCGGCCCGAGCCGACCACAACACCAGCCCGGGCCGGATCCCGCCGACCTGCCGGATTGAGCTGACGTGATCGAACTGTTCAATGTCGACGTCGCGGTCGAGAATTTCGGCCCGCTGCTCGCTGGTCTGATGATGACCATCGCGCTCACGTTCGTCGTCATCATCCTCAGCCTTGTCGGTGCCTTGCTGGTCGCACTCGCCGGCATGTCGCGGATCACACCGCTGCGCTGGGTGATCAAGGGCTACATCGAGGTTATCCGGGGCACGCCGCTGCTGCTGCAGCTTATCTATATCTATTATGTGCTGCCGGAGATCGGCATCAGGCTGGCATCCTTCACCGCGGGTGCGATCGCGCTCACGCTGAACTATTCAGCCTACATCTCGGAAGTCTACCGCGGGGGCATACAAGCCATCCCCGCCGGCCAGCACGACGCCGCCGCCGCACTCGGCATGACCCGCGGTCTGGCGATGCGCCGCATCATCCTGCCACAGGCCATCCGCATCATCATTCCGACCCTCGGCAACTATTTCATCGGACTGTTCAAGGACACCGCGTTGTGCTCCGTCGTGAGCATCCAGGAGGTGGTGTTCACCGCACAGATCATCGCCGCGCAGAACTTCCAGTATTTCACCCTGTATACCGTGGTCGCGCTGATGTATTTCGCGGTCAGCTTTCCGGCCGCGCGCCTGGTCGGCCACCTTGAGCGCGTCACCCGCGCCGGCTACCGGCGCAGGCACCCATGAACGACCGGCAATCCCGGCCGATGATCGAGATCGAGGGCCTGCACAAATATTTCGGTGCCCTTCATGTGCTGCAGGGTATCGACCTTTCGGTGGCCGCCGGCGAAGTCGTCTGCATCATCGGCCCCTCCGGCAGCGGCAAATCCACGCTGCTGCGCTGCATCAATCACCTTGAGGTGGCGCAACAGGGCCGCATCCGCATCGACGGCGAAATTGCCTACCGCGATGAAGTCGGCGGCGTTTTCCGCGCGCACAGCAACCGTGCCGTCTCCGCCGTGCGGGCGCAGGTCGGCATGGTGTTCCAGCACTTCAACCTGTTCCCCCACCTGACAATCATCGGGAACCTCATGGAGGCGCCGGTCCATGTCCTGCGTCGATCCAGGGCCGAGGCAAGACGGCGCGGCATGGAACTCCTGGCGCAGGTCGGATTGGCCGAGAAGGCGGACAGCTATCCCGAAGAACTCTCGGGCGGGCAGCAGCAGCGCGCCGCCATCGCCCGTGCGCTGGCGATGGACCCGAAGGCGATGATGTTCGATGAAGCCACCAGCGCACTCGACCCCGAACTGATTGCCGAGGTTCTCGCCGTCATGCGCGACCTGGCCGGCCGCGGCATGACCATGCTCGTTGTTACTCATGAAATGAATTTCGCTCGCCAGGTCGCTTCTCGCGTCATATTCATGGACCACGGCCGCATCGTCGAACAAGGAAATCCTGCCGCCATCTTCGCCTCACCGCGCGAAGCCCGCACGCAGGATTTTCTACGGACGGTGCTCGAGCGCTAGAGCGGTTTCAGGCAAAGTGGAGTCGCGACGAGGCGATGGGTTTCGCTGCGCTCTACCCATCCTACGGCCACGGCAACCAGCGCGCGCATGAGTTGAATAATTGCTGGCTACGTCTCGATCCGGAAATGCGCCTCGGTCGGCTTCCCCGCGAGCCCGTTGATCGGCAGCAGGTCCATCGGGCAGGCGGAGAACGCGATGATAAGGTCCATATCGGCGCGCAGCCGAATGTAGCAGCTTGGTGTTGATATCGGCGGCTCCAGCGACAGCGAGCTGTCCGACACCCAAGGGATGTTCATGAACAAATTGAGCGGGCTTGGGGTGTGCGGCGATGTGACGCCGAGTTCGGCAAGCCCCTGCGCCAGATTGTCGGTACAATTGTCGTGGTACTCGGTGCAGCCGAGTTGTTCGTAACGATAGCGATCGCACGCCGCAAGCAGGGTGTCGTGAATCCCGCCGGAGGTGTCCTCCAGCACGGTCAGGATCGGTCGGCGATGGTTGGTTACCAGCGAATCCCCAACGCGCGGGATCATTCGTCGCAACCAGGAGCGGCTGTGCTCCATCGACATGAATTCGCTGATGTCGTGACGGCTGAACGCCCACGTGTCGACCACCTGTTCGCCATGCGTGTTGATCACGCGAATAACCTGGTTCGCCGCGACATAGGCCGCCTTGCCTCGTCGTGCCGGGATCGTGATAGTGTCGGACATCGACGTTCTCTCCGTTGTTTGCCGCAGGTTCGCCGCAGACGCAGGAGCGCGAACCGGGTCCTTGTCATGCGTCCTTGTCCCTGGCGGCAGTTGCACCCACGGATGTCTGCGACAGTCATAGACCGAAGCTCGAGGTGGCGGAAAGCCTGGGTCGGCGAAGGCACCCACCGCGACACTCACAGACGACTGTTCGTACCCTTCTTCAGCGTGGTACACTGTTGTCCCGCAGACAGGACAGAACCGGAACTTGAACCTGGCTCCCTGGTCGCCGACGCGCACATATTCCGTTGCGGTGCCGAATACCCTGAAGGGCGCGGCGAATCTGGCCAGCGCCGCGAACACACTGCCGGTCCGACGCTGACACGCGAGACAGTGGCAGACGCCAACCCCGAGTGGTTCACCATCAACTTCAATGCGCAATTGGCCGCAGGAACAAGAGGCTGTTCGGGAACTCATTCGGTACCTCGTGCGATGCTGGACGACGACGGCTCAGCTTGCAGGGTGCATCAGGTGGGATCCGTGACCAGCGCGTCGGCCTCAATCTGCGACTTGATCAAGAAGATCTCAGCCTCATGCGCGGCACATAGTCGCGTCCAACGTTCGTCGCTCATCTCCTGGGGTCGCCAGGCGGTCAATGTTATCAGACAGGTCGCCGCACCGTAGCCGAGATCCGATCCTTGAATAATCCGTGCGGAAATACGACGCACCAGGTTGTTTGGTTCCCCGACCAGGTAGTCGACAATGAACCTTGCGGGATCCGCATCGATCCGAAACCAGCCGCGGCCTCCGTCGAACAGCGAACGGCCGGTATAGACGCCGGGCAGGTCGGTAGGTTCGGTAGCAAAGCAGCCGAGCGACCACCGCCCGAGATTGATGGGATCGTGCAGATACGCGAACGCGCGCGTTGCGGGCGCGTCAACCGGTTGCGTCGTCACATGTGCGAGCATCATAGTCATGCGTCCTCACGCGAAGGCGTTGCCATTCATGCTCATTCTATCGCGTCACGATGTCGAGGCCGTGCTCGATGTTCGGACGTGCGTGCCTGCGATGGAAGCAGCACTGGCGGGTCTCTCCCGCGGCACGTGGCGACAGCCGCCCCGCACCCAGGTCCGCATCGACGGCAGCGGCATTCTGATGGGTCTGATGCCGGCATTCCGCGACGCGGGCGCGCGTGTGCTGGCGCTGAAGGATATCCTGCTGGTGCCTGATAACCGGGCGCGCGGACTGCAGACGCACCAGGGAGCGGTGCTGCTGCATGACGGAGCGAGCGGCGCCCTGCTGGCAATTGTCGACGCCGCCGCCCTGACGGAAATTCGCACCGCCGCGGTGTCCGCGGTGGCAACCCGGGCTCTGGCGCGTCCGGACACCGCCAAGGTGGCAATCCTTGGCACTGGTGTGCAGGCGCGGCGGCATGTGGAGGCGATGCGCATGATCCTCCCGGCGGCGGAGATCGTGGTTTGGGGCCGCACGCCGGATCACGCGGCAGCACTGTGCGAACAGATGGATGTGCGGGCATGTGGCAGCGTGGAGGCTGCCGTCGCCGGGGCTGGAGTCATCTGTACGGTGACCGCTTCTCCGGTGCCGGTCCTGGACCTCGCGCCCGTGGCTCCCGATTGCCATGTCAATGCAATCGGCGCCAGTTCGCCGGCGACACGCGAGATCGCGGCCGATCTGGTGGCGAGCGCCGCGCTGTGCGTGGACTCACGGACGCAGGCTGACGCCGAGTGTGGCGAATACCTGCTGGCGATACGGGACGGTGCGATCGGACCCGGCCATATCCGCGCCGAACTCGGCGACGTGCTGCTCGGCCGTGTGCCCGGCCGGACCGATAGCGGCGGGATCACCTTGTTCAAGTCGCTTGGCCTCGGCGTCGAGGATCTGGCCGCGGCGGAGGCGGCAGTGATCGCGGCCACACGAAGTGGCATTGGCACCCGCGTGGAGTGGTAGGTCCAGCCGCCTGCAGGTCCTCAACAGAAGGTTTTCCCGGGCAAGCGCACGTGACTATTCTCGCATAATGACCAACCCGCTTCTCCAGGTCAGCAACCTCGTGCGGCGCTTTGGCGCACTGCGGGCAGTCGATGACGTGTCGTTCAGCGTCACCCCCGGCTCGATCACCGGGCTGATCGGACCCAATGGCGCCGGAAAGACCACGCTGTTCGGCCTGATCGCGGGTGCCCTTCGCCCGCACGGCGGCACCATCGAGTTCGCAGGCCGGAACATCACCGGCCATACGCCTGACCGGATATTTCGCGCCGGGCTCGCCCGCACATTCCAGATCCCGCGGCCGTTTCCACGGATGACAGTCCTGGAGAACGTGATGCTGGCGCCGATGAACCAGACGGGCGAGCGGTTCTGGAACAACTGGGTCCGCCCGCGCATGGTCGCACGCGAGGAGCGCGCGGCGCGCGAGCGTGCGCTCGAGGTGTTGCGTTTCACCGGATTGATCGCGAAAGCGAACGAGCTCGCCGGCCAGATCTCCGGTGGCCAACAGAAACTCCTGGAACTGGCGCGCGTGCTGATGATCGAGCCGCGGTTGATTCTGCTGGACGAACCCGCGGCCGGCGTCAATCCGGCCCTGCTGGAGACGTTGATCGAGAAGATCGTCGCAATGCATGCGCGTGGCATCAGCTTCCTGATCATCGAGCATAACATGGACGTGGTGATGCAGATCTGCCGGCCGATCGTGGTCATGGCACAGGGGCGAGTGATCTTCGAGGGCGGACCGGCTGATGTTCGAGCCGATTCGCGCGTCCTCGACGCCTATCTCGGGGATGTCGCCGCGTGATCGATTCGATACTGACGGCGCGCAACGTGGTGGCCGGATATGTGCCGGGCATGCCGATCGTGCACAACGTGTCGGTCGATGTGGCGCCCGGGGAGATTGTCACCATCATAGGGCCGAACGGCGCGGGCAAATCGACGTTGCTCAAGGCGATCGCCGGTTTGGTACTGTTCGAGGGCGGCGAGGTGCGATGTGGCGGGCAGGACGTATCGGGGCACCCGGCTCACGAACTGGTCCGCAGCGGCATTGGGTTTGCGCCGCAAACCGGCAACGTGTTCACCACGCTGAGCATCCACGAGAACCTGGTCGTCGGCGGGCATACGCTTGGCCGGACGTTGCTGCGCGAACGGCTCGCTGCCGTTTATGCCCGATTTCCCTTGTTGGCCGCACGAAAATACGCACCCGGCCGGGTGCTGTCCGGCGGGCAGCGGCAGATGCTCGCGATCGCGCGGGCGCTGATGACCGACCCAAGAGTGCTGATGCTCGACGAGCCGACGGCCGGGCTGGCGCCACGCGTGGTCGGCGAGGTGTTCGCCGATTTGCGGCGCCTGGCCGCAAGTGGTGTCGCCGTCCTGATGGTGGAGCAGAATGCACGCGCCGCGCTGCGCGTATCCGATCGCGGCTACGTGCTGACCGACGGACGCAACCACATGTCCGGCTCGGCCGCACAGCTGCTCGCAGACCCCGGGATCGGCGAAGCCTTCCTGGGCGGCCGGAGACTTGCATCGTGAAGCGGGTAAAACCTTGTTAGCACAGGCGGTCGCGGATGGATTGCTGACCGGCGCCATCCTGGCGCTTGGCGCACTAGGCGTGTCTCTCAGCCTGCAGATTCTGCGCTTTGCCAATTTTTCACACGCGGAACTGTTGACCTGGGGCGCGTATATCGCGCTGACATTCACCACCTTTGCGACCGCTGGCACCCCGATCGGCCCGCTCTCGTTCGGCTGGCAGCTATTGCTCGCTGTAGTCGTCGCCGGAGCCGCCACAGGGCTGGTGGCTCTGGCAGTGGACCGGCTGGTATTCAACCAACTGCGCGCGCGACACGCGCACAACCTGACGATGGTGTTCGCGAGCTTCGGCGTCGCGCTGATCTTGCGGAACCTGGTGCTTTTGCTGTGGGGACCGGACGCGCACTACTACAGCGACGAATTGCAGATCGCCGTCGAGGTGCTGCCCGGGATCCGACTGTTGCCGGACCAGGTGTTCGTACTGGCGCTGACCCTGGTGCTCGTGTTGGCATTGCATCTTGTGCTGCGCCTCAGCCGCCTCGGCATGGCGATGCGCGCGATGGCCGAAAGTCCCGCCTTGGCACGCGTGTGCGGCATCGAGACCGAGAAGGCAATCCGCTGGACCTGGATTGCCAGCGGCATGTTGGCCGCCGCCGGGGGCGTATTCCTGGGGCTGACCGTGCAATTGCGGCCGGATATGGGGTTCAACCTGCTGCTGGCAATATTCACGGCGGCCATCCTGGGCGGCACCGGAAGCCTGTTCGGCGCGGTGATCGGGGGTCTTGCCGTAGGACTCGCGGAGAACCTGTCCGTGCTGATCATCCCATCCGGTTACAAGGCCGCGGTCCCGTTCATGCTGTTGATGCTGGTATTGTATTTCCGACCGCAGGGCCTGTTCGGCGCGGCTGACCGGGCGGCAACGTGACGGGATGATGGGGATCGTTGCCTACCTTGTGTTCTTCGCCATCGTGGTGCTGATCTTCGGCGTCGCCACACTCGGCCTCAATCTGCAATGGGGAACGACGGGGCTGTTCAATGCGGGCGTTGTCGGATTCTACGGCGTAGGTGGCTACACGCAGGCTATCCTCACCGCGCCAGGACGTCCCGAGCTACTTGGCAATCTGGGGCTTCCCTGGCTGGTCGGCATCGCCGGCGCGATGGCGGCGTCGGCGATTGCCGCTGCGATCGTCGGCGTCGCGACCGTGCGATTGCGCGGGGACTATCTGGCGATAGCGACGTTCGGCATCGCGGTGGCGTTGCAGCTTGTGGCGTTGAATTGGGAACGCCTGACCGGCGGCAGCCTGGGACTGACGTCGATTCCGCGTCCACTCGCGAGCGTCTTCGAGGAGCCGCTGAGCTACGACCTGTTCTACCTTTGCCTGATGCTTGCAATAGCTGGGACCGTCTACGTGGCTTTGGAACGCATCGTCCGCTCCCCTTGGGGGCGGGTGCTGAAGGCAGTACGCGAGGACGAAACGGCGGCGGTGGCGCTCGGCAAGGATGCCCGCCGGTTCCGGCTGCAGGCTTTCGTCCTGGGCTCCACTGTCATCGGCCTGGCCGGTGCGCTCTACGTCAGTTTCATCGGGTTCGTCAGCCCGTTCGATTTCGTGCCGATCATCACCTTCCAGATCTGGACGATGTTGATCGTCGGCGGCAGCGGCAACAACAAGGGCGCCTTGCTTGGCGTGCTGATCGTCTGGGGCCTGTGGACCGCCAGCGGCACGCTGATATCGAAGCTTGTCCCAGCCGCATTTCAGACCCAGGGTGGCGCGGTGCAGGCGATTCTGATCGGCCTGGTGCTGGTGGTGACGCTGCTGTTCAAGCCGCGCGGTTTGATCGGCGAAGAGCCGGTGGTATCGCGGCATCTCGGGTAGAACCCCGCAACAGAGAGTGGAAGACAATGCGACACGGGATGATCAGAGGCGCCCTGGGAACGGCGTTCGCGGCTCTGCTGGCGATGTTGCTGCCGCAGCATGGCGTGTTGGCGCAGACCGCGCCGTCATGCCCGGTGAAGATCGGCGGCATACTCCCACTCACGGGGTCGATGGGCCCGATCGCCAAACATATCGCGGAGAGCGCGCAACTCGGCATCGATCACATCAACCAGGGCGGCGGTGTGAAGGGCTGCCAGGTTCAGTTCATTCTGCGTGACGACCAGGGGCAGCCGACCGTCGGCGTGGACGCCGCGAAATACCTGATCGAGGTGGAGGGCGTGAAATCGCTGACCGGTACCGTGTCCAGCGGCGTCAGCCTGCCGATCCTGACGGCCGTCGCGGCACCGTCGAAGATGCCGATGATCAGCTGCTGCTCGACCGCCGCGACCTTCACGACGCTGGCGCAGGAAGGCAAGACCGGCGGCTACTTCTTCCGCACGCTGCCGACGGTGAAGACCCAGGCCTATGCCAGCGCCAAGGTGGCCGCCGAGCGTGGATACAAGCGTATAGGCATGATCTACATCAACACGGATTTTGGCACCGGCATGGTGAAGGATTTCTCGAAGGCGATCGAGAAGCTGGGTGGCAAGGTGGTTTCGACCGTCGCCTACAACGAGAACCAGCCGTCGTACCGCGCCGAGGTGAATGCCGCCATGAGCGGACAGCCGGACGCGCTGTTCCTGGTGGCGTTCCCGCAGGATGGTGCGACCATGACTCGTGAGTGGATTTCGCTCGGGGGCACCCAGAACCTGATCCTGAACAATGCGCTGCGCACTCCCGATTACGTAAAGCTGGTCGGCGCGAAGTTCCTGCAATCGGCCTTTGGCATGGACAACGCATCGGTTGCCGGCCCGACCGTGGATGCGTTCAGGCAGGCCTTCCAGACCGCGTTCAACACCAGCCCGGACGGGCCCGGCATCTACAACCAGTATGACGCGGTGATGGTTCTCGGTCTGGCGATGAACATAGCACCCGATCTGTCCGGCCCTGCGATCCGTGATTCGATCCGCAGGATCCAGAACCCGGCAGGCGAAGTTGTCGGCACCGGGCCGGACGAATTCAAGCATGCGCTGGCGCTGATCAAGGACGGCAAGCCGATCCGCTATGTCGGTGCGACCGGACCGGTATCCTTCGATGCGAACGGCGATGTCAGCGGCCCCGCCCTGATATGGACGGTGAAAGGCGACGCGCTCGCGATCGACCGCACCATGACGCTGGAGGACATGGCTGCTCTGTTCAAGCAGATCGACGGCTGATCCTGCAATCGATATGCGCGGGGGAAGCGCGATGACGCTGCCGACCGAGAGCGAGACAGCCGGCTGGCTCCTGTTCCATTCCGTCGGCCGCTTTCCCGGCCAGGCGGCTGCGATGGCGGCGGAGATGCAAGGCTTCGCCCAGGCCTGGTGCGCCAACGACGATGGCAGGTGGGCCGCCGCCGATGCCGGACGTCGCGAGGTCTTCACGCTGTGGGCAGAGCTCATCAAGGCGCCGGTCGCCAGCATCATGGCCGCTGAGAACGTGACGGCGGCGTTCTCGGCCTTCATCGAGGCGCTGCCGACGGGAACCCTGGCGGGCCGCAGCGTGCTGATCGCCGACGATTGCTTCCCCAGCCTGCACTTCCTGCTGAGCGAACTCGGCAAGCGCATCGGCTTCACGCTGGTGACCGTGCGCACCCGCCCCGGCGGGCTCGGTGTGGAGGAGGAGGATTTTCTGGCCGCCTGGGACGCGCGGGTGGCGCTTGGCGTCGTGACCTGGGTGACGTCGACGGCGTCGCGGCGGGCTGACCTCGGAACCATCATCGCGCATGCGCGCGCCCATGGCTCCCTGGTGGCGGCCGACATCACGCAGGCGGCGGGTATCCTGCCGTTCGACATCGAGCAATACCCGGTGGACTTCGCGGCCAGCACCTGCCTGAAATGGATGTGCGGCGCACCGGGAGCCGGCATCGGCTACGTCGCCGCTGGTCTGCTGCAAACGCTGCAACCGCGGCTGCGCGGCTGGTTCAGCCAGCCGGACCCGTTCAACTGGCATATCGACCGGTTCAGCCTGGCGGAGGACGCGCGGCGCTTCGACAACGGCACGCCATCCTACTTGCCGTATATCGCGACGTTGCCGGGACTGCGCTGGCTGCATACGACCGGCATCGCGCAGGTCCGCGCGCATAACCTGCATCTGTGCCGCAGGCTGATCGAAATCGCGGACACCCACGGGCTGCGCGTCGTGTCGCCGCGCGACGAGGGCCGGCGCGGCGGAACCATCGTGGTAGAGCTGCCGGAACAATGGGATCCCGCGCGCATGCAGCGGGACCTCGCCGAGATCGGGCTGATCTGCGACCACAGGGGCGCGCGCATGCGGTGGTCGCCCGGGCTGGTGACGCAGCACGGTGCGCTCGCGGCGCTGGATCGTTTTCTGGGGGAATATCGCCGGTGAGAAGCCAGAGTGAGCTGGATGCCGAGTTCACCCTGGACACGGTCCGCGATCTCGATGCGCTGCTCGTCCGGCGAGCGGAGGCCACGGCGACGGCCTACACGGAATTTCCGGTTATTCGCGGGCTTCCTTACGGTCCTGCTGCCGGAGAGACTTTCCACTTGTTTCCACCGGCGCGGCCCGCAGGTGGGCTGGCCCCGGTGGCAATCTTCATCCACGGCGGCTTCTGGATTTCGATGGAGGCTGAGCAGTTCAGTTTTCTCGCGCGCGGCTTCGTGCCATTCGGCGCAGCACTGGTTGTCATCGACTATCCTCTGATTCCCACCGTGCGCATGGCCGGCATTGTCAATGCGTGCCGGCGTGCCATCGCCTATGTGCATCGACATGGCAGGGCGCACGGGCTGGACTCCGATCGCATGTTCATTGCCGGCAACTCGGCCGGAGGGCATCTGGTCGCCGAATTGATGGATCGTACCTGGACCCATCCGGCAGGGCTGCCGGACGACGTGATCAAAGGTGGGACGGCGGTCAGCGGATTGTTCGATCTCCGGCCCGTGGCAGCATCGTTTCGCAACCAGAGCCTGCAGTTCACGCGTGACGAAGTGGAGCGCTTCAGCCCTCTGCTGCGGCGCCCGGAGATACGCAGCCCGACAATCGTCGCCGTTGGCGGCGACGAGACCGGCGAGTTCCTGCGCCAATCCGAGGATTTCTCGCAACTGGTGCGGTCGCTGGGTGCGCCGGTCGAGCACAATGTGGTCGCCGGAACCAACCACATCACCGTGCTACTCGATGCACTGGCGGATCCGGACGCGCCGCTCAACCGCGCGGTCCGGCGGCAGATCGGCGTCTGACCCGGTCATGCTACCCGGCGCGCGATCGCCAGTCCTGCCAGCGAGCATGCGCGAGGCCCGCTGACGCCGCAATTCCAGCGATGCGGTGCAACGGCAAGGGCCGGGATGACACGACGGGCACCGGGAGCTCGGTCAGCCTGGTTCCGCAGGCGGCGTCGGCCAGCACTTCGCCGAGCATGGCGGTCGCGGCGATGCCGCGGCCGTTGCAGCCAATGCCGCCCACCATGCCGGGCGCGAATTCAACCAGATGCGGCAGAAAGTCCGTGGTCATGGCGGCGGTGCCCCGCCAGACTTGGGCGATGTCCGGCACCGCGCGAAGCCGCAGTTCCGCGGCCAGGCGCGCGACGATGGCGCGGGCCACGCGCCGATGCGCGCCCACCGGTATGATCGCCATGCCGCCACTGATCAGCCTGTCATCGCGGTCAAGACGGTAGGTGAACAGGTTCGATCGCATGTCCGACACGGGCTGGCGCTCGGGCGCGATTCGGCGGACGATTTCGGCGCGCATCGGCGACGTCGCGATCTGATAGACACGCAGCGGAATAACGGTCCGGCCGAGGCGCCGGGCGATGCCGGGACCTGTCGCATTCGTTGCAACTATGACGCGATCTGCTGTCACGGTCGGGCCGCCGCAGCGCAGGCGCCATGCGCCGCCCTCCCGCTCGGCTGTTAACACGGCGGCATGTTCGTGAACGGCCGCACCGCGTTCGCGGACCGCCCTTGCCAGACCATACGCGTAGTTCAGCGGATGGATGGTGCCGCCGGAGCGATCCAGCAATGCGGCGCGGTAAATGTCCATGCCGGTGCGCGCGGCAATTTCGGCGGCCGACAGATAGTCGACCGGCCGGCCGAGACTTTGCCAGAATGCGACACGGGTTTGCGCGATGGCGCAGGCCGCGTCGGAATGCGCGGGCTGCAGCCAACCGGTCTGGGCCGCATCGCAGTCGATCGCGCAATCACGAATGATCTCGAACACGCGATCGCCGCCGCGGCCCACCAGGTCGAGCAGCCTGCGGCCACGTTCCTCGCCGAGGCGTGCCAGCACCGATTCCGGCTCGGCTTTGGCAAGATTGGGCACTACGAAGCCAGCGTTCAGGCCGCTGGCCCCCGCGCCGATCTCCTCGGCTTCCAACACGGCCACCCGCACACCGCGCTGGGCCAGATGCAGTGCAGCGGTGAGACCGGTAAAGCCACCGCCGACGATCGCGACATCGACTGTGATGCTTCTCGTCAACGTCTGCAGTGACGGCCGCGCGCCCTTGGTATGCCACCACAGCGTCCGCCGGTATTCCGGCACACCGCCTCTCATGGTGCTTGCTGAGTGATCGAAGGCACGGTCATGATCGCGGTTTGATCCACTCTCCGTTCCCAGGAGGCTAGACGATCATGACACGTCGGGCGATTTCTTCCGGCTCCAGGTTCGAAGCGCTGGCAGGCTATTCGCGCGCGGTCGTGGACGGCGAGTGGATCTTTGTATCGGGCACGGCCGGCTACGATATCCAGCACAACACGATATCCAACGATGCCGCCCAGCAGGCCCGCCAATCGCTGGCCGTTATTGCCGCAGCACTGGCCGCGGCCGACGCGGCGCTCAGCGATATCGTCCGGGTGCGGGTCTACCTGGCGGATCGTGCGGACGTGATGGCGGTGTCGCAGATTCTCGGCGAGGCCTTCTCCGATCCGCGGCCAACCAACACGACGATAATCTGCGGATTCGCTATGCCGGAAATGAAGGTCGAGATCGAAGTGACCGCGTTGAAGCGACGGCAGGACGTGACCGGTTGAAATCGAGGTATTGGAAAATGTGCATCACGCGATGGAGCGGAGGGCAAGGACGACCTCAACCGTTCACGCCGGCGGCGCCAGATCAAGGAGGGGCCGAATTGTGCAAACCGTCAGCCGGACATCGCCGCCGGGTATATGAGCGTGACCGGAACCAGGCCATGTTTCCGATAGACCGTAAAATCGGAGTCCAAGATCAGAACTGAATGCTCCTCATGAATTTCAGCCATCCGAACGATACAGACATCGGCCAGAGACATCGGGGTATCCCGATACTTCCGCATCAGCCGGTGAAGCGCACTGATGTGCTCATCGATGCGAAATGCCAACTTGAGCGCGCCATTTTGGAGAAGATCGAACAGGCGGCCCGGGCTCGCTGAGAACGCGCGAGCAGATAGGTTGCCTCGGTCGGTACCGGCTCACAAACGAGCAACGGTGCTTCCAGTTCGTTGACACGGGCGGCGGTCCAGAGATGATGTCGTTCCGCACGATCCAACGCGGCTACGAGGGGCCCGGTATCAACGATGGCCCGCATCACGTCCGAAGCCCCTAAGATGCGAAGCAAGGTCGGGTACATCGGACTTAAATATCCCTAGCGCGGGTTGCATCAACTCGGCCAGGCTTGGGCGGTGTCGGCCGACACTTCGAGTACGAGGCGCAATCCTTCCTCGACCAGATCCTTGAGCTTTCGGCCGCGCAGTGCGGCCTCAGCCTTGGCCTGGCGACAATGGGGATCTGGTAGTTCTACCGTGGTCTTCATCATACGGATCCGGTCTGCATACAGCCATATAACCGTTCGTTGCGGTGGCCGGGCGCGGGCCAATTCTTCAGCTGGTGATCGGGATGGTACTGGCTTGAAATCGGTCAGTCGGAGCATTCATCCTGACCCGCCGTTCTGGGGATTGATGTACCATCGATCTGATTGCCAGAATGGCGCGCCCTACTGGACTCGAACCAGTGACCCACAGCTTAGAAGGCTGTTGCTCTATCCAACTGAGCTAAGGGCGCATCGTTTATTTATCAATGTCTTATGGTCGGTTTTGCCTTCATGCTCTCCTGAGCTATCGCTGGGGTGACCGTATGGTGACCACG
>DASXNR010000293.1:0-18159 GCA_036494925.1 Acetobacteraceae bacterium | reverse complement strand
CACGGCGGAGGATATCGCGGGTGCCGTCCGTCGAGTAGTCATCGACAATCAGTATCTCCTTGTTTCCGTAAGGGGAAGACTTCACTACATCCACAATCGTGCCAATTGTGTCCCTTTCATTGTAACACGGAATGATGACAGATAGCTTCATGCCGCCAACACCTCAAAGTATATTGTTCTGTCCGTACTCAGGGCAATCGTGGTCCATAGAAAGTCGTTCCATCAGATTTCGACTTGCCACAGACGCACATCGGATTCGAAGGCATCCTGGACTGTATAGTCGGCGGCGTACCGATTCCATACCGGATCACCATGCGCGGCCCAGCCAGGCTCACGTCCGATCGCGGACAACCCGCATCCCGAAAGCGCCGGCCTCGCGGCGGCACACCGGGCTCAGCGAATCCAGCATTGCGTGCTGCTTGGCTCTGGACGTCCGAGCCGCAAGCGAGCGCAGCGGCATTTGGAGCATCTTCAGCCCGGTTGGAATCGTTCTCGATGCTGATATTGCGAGCGTGCAGCGACGAAGCAACCCCGCGCTGCGCCCCTCGCGGTCGCGACTGCGAGCGCGAGCAGCAACAGAACGCTAACCGGACACCGACTCGCTACCCAAAACGACAGCCACTGCGAAGTGGCGGACAGCGCGGCGGGGAATTGAGCGTCAGGTCCGCGCGTTGGCCTGACCGAGCAGATCGGGCGGCAGCCACACGCGTGTCACATGCCAGGCGCCATTGCGCAGGTCCATTTGCAGCCGGATCGGCGCGGACTGACCGGGCGCGCTCAGGTCTACCAGAAAGGCCGACGGACCCGCGAAGAACGCCCAGCTAACCTGCACCGCCGCGCCGTGCGTCGCCTCCGTCGCAGCCGGCTGCTGCGCCGCAGCAACCAGGGCCTCGGGCGTCACCTGTCGGTCCACCACGTTGGCGGCGATGCCGCGTACGAACCCCGCGCCGAACGGTGGCAGCTTGCCATCCGCTTGCGCCTGCGGCGGCTGATCGATCACCAGATCGCAGATGTCTTCCTTGATCCCCTCGCGGACCGAGTCCCAGTCGACCATCGACTCCAGGCTGGACGCATCGCCATTTCGGATCGCCTGACCCAATTGATACAGGGCCACATAGGGATATATGCCGTAGGCGAATCCGACCGCCACCAAGGCGCCGATCAACGGCTTTCTGCCCACCATGGTCGCTCGCCCCTCCTGATCACGAGTGGTTTGTAGCGAATACTACGAACCAATTGGTGTCCGGTTAATGGTGGCCGCGGATGACAACCGCTTGAGATCGCAAACGTCCCCGCGAGAATGCCACACCCGATGGGTGCAGTCACGTCCGTATAAGTACTCAAACCCGGGCATTGGCCGGCTGACTGGCCACCAGGCGCTCATACAACGCCGGGTCGGTGGCCCCTTCGGTGTTGAACACGAGCACCCTGCTCGACGCATCGAGACCGAGGAGATCGCGCGCCGCGGGGTCGACGGCCGCCAGCAGGCAGCGGGCAAGTCCGGCGACACCCGACTCGCCACCGACCACCCCGTGCTCCGCCAGCAACCGCATGCAGGCAACCGCTGCCTCGTCCGGAATTGCCATGAAGGCCGCGGCGGCGCGGTCCAGCTCTTGCCAGGCCACCAAACTTGGCTCGCCGCAGGCCAACCCGGCCATCACCGTGTCGAGGTTGCCCGGCACGGTCGCGGGCTGTCCCAGTTCGGCACTCGCCAACAGGCAGGCGGCGCGGTCGGGCTCCACCACGACCAGCGCTGGCCCCGGTTCGCATCGCGCACGCATCTGCACCGAAACCGCGGCCGCCACACCCCCGACGCCACCCTGGACGAACACATGCGTCGGCGGCGCACCAACCCATTGGTCGGCAGCCTCGTCGGCCATCAGCCGATAGCCCTGCATGATCTGTCGTGGCACTTCGGTGTAACCGCCCCACGACGTATCCGAGACGATGAACCAGCCATTCTGCTGGGCCTGCCGCGACGCCTCACGTACCGCATCGTCGTAGGTGCCAGGCACGCGGCGGACCTCCGCGCCGTACCCCGCGATCGCGTCCACCCTGCCCTGGCTGACGCCGGCATGAACAAAGATCACGCAGCGACAGTGGAACCGCTGCGCGCCCCATGCCACTGCGCGGCCGTGATTGCCGTCGGTGGCACAGGTTACGGTGATCCCCGCTGTGGCGCCGCGGTAATTGCCGCTCGACAGGTCGGCCGAGCGCACGCCTGACGCCACGCCGCGACGCGCCAGTTCGTCGGCCAACACCGAGGACACCGCGTAAGCGCCGCCGAGAGCCTTGAAGCTGCCCAGCCCGAAGCGCGTCGCCTCATCCTTCAGCCGGATCGCAGCGACGCCAGACTGTCGGGCGAGCGCCACCAGATCGCGCAACGGCGTCACCTCATAGCCGTCCCACGCAGTGATCTCTGCCTTGGCGCGCTGAAAGCCCGTATCGGGAAGCATCGTCTGCCGGGTTCCGCCGCAGCGGAGATTGGCGAACAGGCGGAACGACATCGTGCCAAGCATATCGGTACGGTGGACCGCTTCATGGCATGGTGCAATCGTGACCCGGCAGGGACAGGGGGCTCGTCATGAAAATATCAATCCTGGGCGGCGCCGGTTTCCTTGGCCGCAAGGTCGTCGCCCGTCTGGCGCAGCAGGGCAGGCTGGGCGACCGAACCATTACCAGCCTGACACTGTTCGATATCGCCACGCCGCCGAAACCGGACGCCGCGTTTCCCATCACGGCGATCGCCGGCGACCTTGTCGAGCTACCGCCCGACGCCGTACCGCCCGGTACCGACGTGGTGTTCCAACTCGCCGCCGTGGTCTCCGCCCAGGCCGAGGCCGACTACGACCTGGGGCGCCGCGTCAATCTGCGCGGCACCGATGCCGTGGTGGACGCCTGTCGGCGGCTGGTCGCCGCGGGCGGCAGACCGCCGCGCGTGGTGTTCACATCATCGGTGGCGAGTTTTTCCGGCGGGCAGGACGTGCTGCTCGACGACGATGCACGGCAGGTGCCCGCCAACAGCTATGGCGCCCAGAAGGCGGCGGCGGAACTGATCCTGGCGGATGCCACCCGACGCGGCTTCCTCGACGCGGTGTCGATCCGTCTACCAACGGTGATCGTCCGCCCCGGCCGCCCCAACCGTGCCGCCAGTTCGTTCTTCTCGGCGATCGTCCGCGAGCCGCTGCTAGGGCTTCCGGCGGATCTGCCGGTGCCGGACGCCTTCGCCGCATGGGTGTGCAGTCCCCGCCGCGCGGTCGATTGGCTGCTGCATGCCGCCGCGATGGACACGTCGCGAATGGGCCTCGATCGCAGCATCAATCCGCCCGGCATCAGCACCACGATCGCCCATCTGCTGCAGGCACTGGATACGGTGAAGCCCGGCGCATCTGCGCTGGTGCGGCGCGTCGAGGACAAGGAGGTCGCCGCCATTGTCGGCCTGTGGCCACCCGCCTTCGAGGCGATGCGGGCCCATACGCTGGGCTTCGCGGCGCACGAACCGGTGGTCGATGTGGTGCGGGCCTTCGTCGAGGATGACCTCGACGCGACACGGGTGGAGCGAAGCCTGCCCCGGATCTGATCCGGGGACTGCCAGCATCGGCTGGATGACAGTTAAATTTATCACACTCAGTGACAAAACAGCTCCGCGGCGGTTGATCCTGCGGCGCACTGGTTCCAAGAATGCGGCTGTTCCTTGCTGGCCCGCGGACGTCGCGCATGTCGACACTTCCTGGCGACTCAACCCTCGCGGGCGCTTCGGCCGCCCCGCACGCCGGAACAACCGCGTCCACACGCTACCATCGCCCTCGCCGCGCCTTTGGCGATGCGGTGCTGCACGCGCCGCAGACGCTGCGCGCTTTGGTCCGCGCCGACGAAATCTGGTTGGTTGTGCTGTCCGCCTTCGTCGGCTGCGGCGCGGGCATTGCCGTATGGGTGATGACCGAGACCACACAACTGATCCACGAGTTGTTGTTCCGGATCAGCGCGGGCGAACGCCTCAGCGCCATGGTCGAGCTCGATCCGATCCGCACCGTCGCTGTGCCCACGCTGGGCGGGCTGGTGCTCGGGTTGATAGGCATTGCGATCGTGCGCTACCACCCGCGGCGGGCCGTCGACCCGATCGAGGCCAACGCACTGTACGGTGGGCGCATGTCGCTCAACGACAGTCTGATCGTCGTTGGCCAGACCATCCTGTCCAACGGCGTCGGCGCCTCGGTGGGGCTGGAGGCCGGCTACACCCAGATCGGCTCGGCCATGGCGTCGCGCTTCGGCCGCATGTTCCGCGTCCGGCGCAACGACCTGCGGCTGCTGGTGGGCTGCGGCGCGGCCGCCGCCATCGCCGGTGCCTTCAACGCGCCGCTGACCGGAGCCTTTTATGCCTTCGAGCTGGTGATCGGCACCTACTCTCTCGGCACCTTCGCCCCGGTCGCGGTCGCCGCCATCGTCGCGGTCGCGGTCGTCAATGCGCTCGGCAACGCCCCATTCGATCTGGTGCTGCAGATCCCCACCCGCGTCGAGGCGCTGGACTATATCCCGATCCTCGCCCTCGGCATGGTCTGTGCCCTGGTCGGCATCGCCATCATGCGCGGCGTCACGCTGACCGAGGAGCTGTTCCGCAAGAGCGGTGTGCCAGGTTGGCTTCGGCCTTCGATTGGCGGGCTGGCCGTTGGGACGTTGGCATTGATGACACCGGCGGTGCTGTCCTCCGGTCACGGTGCATTGGGCGTGGTCATCGAGGCGCCCTACACGCTGACCCATGTAACTCTGCTGGTGGTGCTGAAATCGCTCGCCTCGGCGATCTCGATCGGTTCCGGCTTCCGCGGCGGACTGTTCTTCGCCTCACTGTTCCTGGGCGCGCTGGTGGGCAAGGCATTCGCCGGCGCGCTCGCCGCGGTCAGCACGGCGCACGCCGTCTCGCCGGTGGTCTGCGCGCTGGTCGGGATGAGCGGGCTCGCGGTCGCCATCATCGGCGGACCGCTGACCATGGGGTTTTTAGCGCTGGAGAGCACCGGCAGCCTGCCGCTGACCGTCGCCGTGTTGGCTGCCTGCGTGATCTCGGCGCTGACGGTGCGGCGGACCTTCGGCTATTCATTCGCCACCTGGCGGTTCCACCTGCGCGGCGAGGCGATCCGCAGCGCGGTGGATATCGGCTGGATGCGCAACCTGACCGTTGGCCGGATGATGCGGCGTGAGATGCGCACGGTGCGGGCCGACACGCCGATTACGGCCTTCAAGCGCGACTTCCCGCTGGGGGCGCACCAGCGGGTGGTGGTGATGGACGAGGACGACCGCTACGCCGGTATCGTGCTGCCGGCCGAAGTGCACGCCGATGCCGATGAGAACCACCACGTCCGCGACCTGTTGCACTACACCGACACGGTCCTGCTGCCGCAGATGACGATCAAGGAGGCGGTGGCGATGTTCGAGAACGCCGAAAGCGACGCGCTGGCGGTGGTGGATGGCGCGGAGTCGCGGCAGGTGATCGGCCTGCTGACCGAGCAGTATGCGCTGCGGCGCTACAGCGAAGAGCTGGATCGGCGGCGGCGCGAGTTGTCGGGAGAGTAGCGAGACCGCCTCTCCCGCGAAGCGGGGGAGGATTGGGAGGGGGTGCTGGAGGATGCCCATGAAACCCGAAGACGTCATCGCCGACCGCACCCGCCCCTACACCGGCGCCGACTACATGCAGTCCCTGCGCGACGGTCGGGAAGTGTACATTGACGGCGAACGCGTGCCGGACGTCACGACCCACCCTGCCCTGCGCAATTCGGTGCGCTCGATCGCGCGCCTGTACGACGCGCTGCACGATCCGAAGCGCCGCGACGTGCTGACCTGCCCCACCGACACCGGTTCCGGCGGATACACCCATCGCTTCTTCCGCGTACCGCGCTCGCGCGAGGACCTGCGTGGCGCCCAGACGGCAATCGCCGAGTGGTCGCGCATGACCTATGGCTGGATGGGCCGCACGCCCGACTACAAGGCGGCGTATTCCAACACGCTGGGCGGCAACGCCGAGTACTACGGCCCCTACGCCGGCAACGCGCGCGCCTGGTACAAACGGGCGCAGGAAACCGTACCGTTCATGAACCACGCCATCGTCAATCCGCCGATCGACCGCCACAAGCCGGCCGAACAGGTGAAGGACGTCTATGTCTCGGTGCAGAAGGAGACCGACGCCGGCATCATCGTCTCCGGCGCCAAGGTGGTCGCCACATCGGCCGCGATCACCCACTACAACTTCATGGGCCAGAGCTCGAAGACCGCGACCGAGGACCTGGACATGTCGCTGATGTTCATGGTGCCGATCGACGCGCCCGGCCTGAAGCTGATCTGCCGCACCTCGTACGAGAAGGCAGCGCTGCTGAACGGCTCGCCATACGACTATCCGCTGTCGTCGCGATTCGACGAGAACGATGCGATCTTCATCCTCGACAATGTGTTCGTGCCCTGGGAGGACGTGTTCATCTATCGCGACCCGGCGCGCGTGTTGAGCTTCTACCCGCGTTCGGGCTTCATGCACGGGTTCCAGTTCCAGGGCTGTACGCGGTTCGCGGTGAAGCTGGATTTCCTGTGCGGTCTGCTGGCGAAGGCGCTGCGCTGCACCGGCGGTGACGAGGCGCGCGGCAACCAGGTGCAACTCGGCGAGGCGATCGCCTGGCGCAATCTGTTCTGGTCGCTGTCCAACGCGATGGCGAATGACCCGGATCCGTGGGTCGACGACGCAGTGCTGCCCAACCTGCGCGCGGGGCTCGCGTATCGTGTATTCGCGCCGGATGCGTACCCGCGTTTGAAGGATATAGTCGAGCGCACCGTGACCTCGGCGCTGATCTACCTGCCATCGTCGGTAAGGGATTTTTCCAATCCGGCAATCGAGCCGTATCTGCGACGCTATGTCCGCGGCTCGCACGGCATCGAGTACAAGGAACGCATCAAGATCATGAAGCTGCTGTGGGATGCGATCGGTACCGAGTTCGGCGGCCGGCACGAGCTATACGAACGCAACTATGCTGGCGGCTGGGAGGACATTCGTGCGCAGACGCTGACTGGAGCGGAACGCGGCGGCGATCTGGCGGCTATGGAGGCGCTGGTCGATCAGTGCATGGCGGATTACGACGAGAATGGATGGACGGGCGAAACATGGGTGGACCCGCAAAGTGCAGGTTGAGCGTGGCCGTGATTTCGTCAACTCAATTCAGGCAGCGGGTCATCTGACAACGGGATGATGGGTTTCGCTGCGCTCTACCCATCCTACGAGCTGGCATGTGGTCCTCCGACAAGTGCTTCTCGAACGATACTCTATCACGGAGGAGCAGACGCTGACTCAAGGGCATCCCTTGCCGGCCGGCCCTGGTTGCCAGAACTCGTCGCGCGGCATCAAATCGCGCCGACGATGGAGGACAGCGGGATGAGCGCCCAGCCGGAAGCCTTCACCCTGACCGTCGCTGACGAAGCGATCGCCGATCTACGAGAGCGCCTCGGCCGCACGCGGTTCCCGGATCAGGCGCCCGGCGAGCCGTGGGCCTATGGCACCAGCGTCGAGTACCTGCGTGGGCTCATCGAGTACTGGCGCACCAGCTTCGACTGGCGCGCGCAGGAGGCACGGCTGAACGCGTTCCCGCAGGTCAAGGCCACATTGCACGACATCGACGTGCACTTCCTGCATGTGCCGGGCAAGGGACCGAACCCCTGCCCGCTGCTGCTGATGCATGGCTGGCCCGGCTCGGTGTTCGAGTTCCTGGAGCTGATCCCCCGCCTCACCGATCCGGCACGCTTCGGCGGGGATCCGGCAAATGCGTTCACCGTCGTCGCGCCATCGCTGCCAGGATACGGGCTGTCCTTCCGCCCGGGTCAGAAACGCTTCGGCATCGAGGAGATCGCCGACTGCCTGACCGATCTGATGACCGAGACGCTCGGCTATCGCCGCTTCGCCGCGCAGGGTGGTGACTGGGGCGGCATCACCGCATCACGCATAGGATATGCACATGCCGACAAGCTGATCGGCATCCACGTGAACCTGCTGGCGGTGCGGCGTGACGCCAGCGCTCTGTCCAACCCCACGACACCGGAGGAACGCAAGTACCTGGACGAACTGGCGCACTGGCTCCGGGAAGAGACCGGCTATCAGGCGATCCAGGGCACGCGGCCGCAGACACTCAGCTTCGGCCTGACCGACTCGCCCGCTGGCCTGGCGGCGTGGATCATTGAAAAGTTCCGCGCCTGGTCCGATTGTGGCGGCGACGTGGAGAGCGTGTATACCCGCGACCAGTTGCTGGCGAACATCAGCCTGTACTGGTTCACCGGCGCGATCGGCTCCTCGTTCTTTCCGTATTACTTCCGCATGCATCGGCCGTGGCCGATCCCGGACGGCGGCAGTGTCGGCGTGCCGACCGGCTACTGCGAATTCCCGCGGGAAATCCTGCGGCCGCCGCGTTCGCTCGCCGCGCGCAGCTACACCGACATCCGGCGCTGGACGGTGATGCCGCACGGCGGCCACTTCGCCGCAATGGAACAGCCCGAGGCGTTGGCCAAAGAGGTCAGCGCATTCTTCCGCCCGCTGCGATAGCCTGCGCCGTTTCAGAACACAGGCGCGTCGTACAGATCGGCCGCGTCGGCACCGACCCACACCTGCGGTTCGGAAGGCTGGTAGCGACTCTCCGCTTCCATTTGCGCCACATCGGCGCGGATCGCAGTGAACACCTGATGCAGGCTGCGGTCCTGCTGACCGAAGGCGTGCAACTCGGCGTCGCCGAAGAACGTATGGCGATTGCCGGGCGCGCAGCCGAACGAGCTGCGGTCGGCGCGTGCCGCGGTTATGATGATCCGCTCGGGCTGGCGCAGATCGCGAATCAGCGAACCGGAGTAGCAGGCTGAAATCACCACCACGGTCGGATGTCCGGCGAGCGGTTCCAGCTTGCGTGCGAGTTCGCGCGACGACAGTGCGGTCGTCGGTCCGTCGCCGACCTTGCGTGCCAGCACCCGGGGTGAACCATGCGAGCTGATATCGACGAACACGAGGTCGTCCGGACCTGCCTGCTGGGCCACCGCGTCCACCAATGCGGCGATCGCGGCGTCATCGGCAATGGGATACTGCCTCGCGGCCGACGTGACGTTGCTCGCGATCATTGCCACGACGCGATACCGGCTTGCCGATTGCAGCTTATCCGCCAACTCCGCAACGTCGTTCTCGGACCACGATTCAGAATACAGCCCGAGGCCGATATAGAACAATCGCCTGCCCTGTGTCGGCTCATTTGCCGCCTGTTGCTGCTGGGCGAGCAGCGTGGACTGTGGTTCGGCGCATCCTCCCAACACGACCAGGGCAAGCGTCGCGCCGGCGACCGCAGCACGCAACGCGGACCTTACGATCCGGCCGATGCGGTTCCCGGTTGAGTCAGATCGCGATCGCATCCAGCTCCTTGCCCTTGTGCTCGGGCGTGAACAGCCAGATGCCGACGCCCATCAGCAGCATCGCCACCGGCACGATCAGGAACGCCTTGGCGAATGAGCCGGTGCTCTGCTGGATGCCGATGGTGACGAATGGCCACAGCACGAAGCCGACCAGCCAGGCCACCGCCCAGGAGAAGCCGTTGCCGACGCCACGGATGCGCGTCGGATAGATCTCCGCCGTCAGGATCATGGCAGGCGCCCAGAAGCCGAGGAAGCCGATGCTCCACAGCAGTCCGTAGATCCACAGCTCGGTGTCGGTCTCGGCGAACACCCAGAGCGTCAGGAACACCGCGCCTTGCACCAACATGACGTAGAACGCGGGTTTGCGCCCGAACCGGTCGGCGATCAGCCCTGCAGCCAACAGGCCGAGAAAGCCCACGAGACCCCACCAGATGTAGAACGTGCCATAGGCCGCCGTGGACCAGTGTCGTTCCTGTGCCAGATAGAGCGGCATCCAGCCGCCGACCGTGCCGTAGATGATCGTGCTGCAACAGGCGATGAACGTCGCCGCCGCGGTGTTGTGCAGCATATCGGGCAGGAAGAGCTGACGGATGGGGACCTTCGCCGCCTTGTCGAGCCAGGCCTGATCGGCGGACAGCAACGGCAGGCCGGCGGCCTGCGCCTCCTTGATGCGACGCTTGCGATCCTGCAGGCGCACCCAGTACGGCGATTCCGGCAGGCCGATCCGCACATAGACCGCGAGCAGCGCCACCACCGCGGGCACCACGCAGGCAATACGCCAGCCCCATTCGGCTATGATGAATGTGGTGATGACGCCGGCCAGTGCCGCGCCGAAGCACCATGTGCCGCGATTGATGCCGATCACCCGGCCGCGCATGTGTGCCGGCCAGGTCTCGGCGACCAGCATCGAGCCGAGCGACCATTCGCCGTTGAGTGCGAAGTTGATCGCGCAGCGCACGGCGACGAAGGCGGCAAAGGTCGTGGTCACCGCCACGACCGGCATCAGCAGCGAGAACAGCGCGATGTTGATGGCGAGCAGCGTGCGCCGGCCGTAACGGTCGGCCAGCCATGGCCAGACATACATGCCGATGATGCCGACCAGCAGCGAGATCTGCAGGCCGCTGCGATACTCGGGGAGCGTGACGCCGAAATCCTTGATGACGAGTGGCGTGGCCAGCGCGAAGATCACGCCGTCCATGCCATCGAAGCCCCAACCGAGACCGTTGGCGATCGCGATGTGCCAGTGCGTGCGGGTAAGGCGCGTCGAATCACTCGCAGCGCGGAAGGCGGCGGAACGATCGCGGTAGCTTTGCTCCAGCGGGCCCGCGATATCGGCTGATGCGATGGCTCCGGATGGGCTCATGGCGAGTTCCTCCTCGGGAGCCTTGTCGCGGCTCTTTGTTTTGTCGGCCGGCATCTTCGCAGGCGAACGGTTGCAGTTGCAAGCAGGCGTGAGGTTATGTGGCTGGCAATGCGTCGCGAAATCGAGCGCGGCGACTGTCACGGAGGAATCACATGTTGTGCAGCCTTTCACTGATGTCGCGTGGGCTGGCACCAGCACCGTTCCGGTGTAGGAACAGAAACATGGTGCCGTCGCAAGACAGAATTCTGCCAGGTGGCGCAACTTTGCCGAGTGTGGCATCCTACCAGCACGCGCGCGTCGAAATCCGCGCGCGCAATTGGCGCAGGGGGAAAACGAACATGAAAATCGCCGGATTCACCGGATTCATGGGTATCGTCGTGGTGTCGCTGATGGCCCCGTCGGTGCCCGCCTTCGCCCAGGCTGACTGCAAGGCCGTCGTCGCGCCGTCGCCGTTCGGCCCGGACGATCAGACCGGCGCGACCAACCGCGTCACTCCCGCCGTCACCAAGGCGGCCGCCGCCGAAATCCAGACCGGCGTGGTCACGCCTATGGCCAACAACCTGGTCGATGGCGTACCGCTGTTCGGCACCCGCTTCACCAAGACCATTCTGACCAGCTTCGCCACCATGCCGGGCGCTGAGTACGGCAAGAACAAGCTGAGCTATATGGAAGATACCTATCTCAGCCAGAGTCATGTCGGTACGCATGTCGACGGCATGGGCCACATCGGCATCCAGGACTGCTACTATAATCAGACACCGATGGGGAAATACGTCACCCAGAACTATCTCAAGCGACTTGGCCTGGAGAACATCAAGACGTTCGCCACACGTGGGGTCATCATCGACGCGGTGAAGGTCTTTCAGGCCGCGGGCAAGCTGAAAGCCAATGCCGCCTGCAAAAACCCATGCCTGGACGGCGGCACGGTGATCACCGAGGCTGACCTGCAGGCTGGGCTGAAGCTGTACAACGTCACTTTGCGTGAGGGTGACGTGGTATTCATCAACACCGGCTGGGGCGACCTGTTCCAGCAGTTCCCGGCGCAGAACGCGGCCTACAACGCCAGCGAGCCTGGCCTCAGCAAATCGGCGGCGACCTGGCTCGCATCGCAGAAGGTGGTCGGCGTCGGCGCCGACACCTGGGCGGTCGAGGTGATTCCACCCGAGGATACCGCCGAGGCGTTCCCGGTGCACAAGATCCTGCTGACCGACAACGGCATCCACATCATGGAGAACGTGCGCACCGACCTGATCTCGGGCGTCGCCGCGCAATCTGGGCGGGCTACCTTCTTCCTGAACATGACGGTGCCGAAGGCGGTCGGCCTGACCGGCACCTTCGTCAACATCGAGGCGATCCAGTAGCGTATGGCACTGCGGCGCCGGCCGCTCCTGGCCGGACTGTTGGCCTGTGGTCTCGGCCTCGCGCGGGCCGAGACGCGGCGCTACCGGATCGCATTCGCCAATCTCGACGAAACGCCGGGCGTGATGCTCGAGGGGCTGGGCTTCACGGGACTGGAGGTGCGCCGCAGTTTCGAGTTGGCGGCTCGCGCCCTGCCGGTCGAGATGCTTTATTTCGACAATGCCGGAGACCCTGACCGCGCCATCGTCAATGCCGACGCGGCGATCGCCGCAAAAGTCGATCTGCTGATCGAATACAATGCCGACGCCGATGCGAATGCGAAGATCGCACAACATCTCGCCTCGGCAGGCATTTCCGCTCTCGCGCTGGTCGACCCATTGCCGGACGCACCGCTCTACGGACCTGACAATCGCGTCGCCGGCCGCATCGCCGGGCACGCCCTCGGTAGCTTTGCGCAAGAGACCTGGCCGGGCCAGCAGGTATTGGGCGTCCTGATCGGCGACCTCGCCGACCCTGGCCTCGCCATCAGCGACCGCGTGCAGGGCATTACCGAAGCCGTGCAGGACGCTCTGCCCACGCTGAAGTTCGCGTCGCTCGATACCGGCGGACAGTCTGTGCGGGCCGATGCGCTGCTGACGAAGTTCCTGCGGACGGAGCGCAGCCAACGGCTGCTGATCGCGACCCTGGATGACCTGGCCGCGGTCTACGCCAAGAATGCGATCGAGATGAACCGCCGGCAGAGCGATTGCGTCATCGTCAGCCAGGGGCTTGACCGCAACATCCATGGCGGGGTCAGCGAGAAGAAGGAGATCGATCCCAACAATCGCAGCAGTGTCGTGCTCGGCTCGGTCGCTTACTACATGGATCGCTACGGCTATGATGTGCTGCCGCTCGCGATGCGTCTGCTTGCCGGCGAGACGCTGCCTCCGCGCACGCTGACGCACCACACCCTGGTCACCGCCACCAACGTGTTTCGGGAGTATCCGCCGATCGATATGAATTGAGCCGCGATATTCGTCTGGCCCAATTCCTCAGCGCGGCGTCGCCGGACAGCGACAGTAGATCGCGTTGCGCTCACTTTCCTCCTGCGCGATCGTCGCGAAAGTCAGCGTGCCGCCTGGTCCGGCTTCGGCGATCGCATTGAGGGCAAAACGACCGATGTGCCCGCCCTGCGGCAGCGTCTCGCCCATGCTCGCTATCCGCCGCACCTCGCCGGCAGCCCCCGCGAAAGCGGCGAGCGGTCCGATCGCGTCATCCAGTGCAGCGATGAACGCCGTCGCGCCACCTGGTCCGACCGTCGGCCAGGGTCCGAATCCCGCATAGCGTCCGCCCCCCGGCGCTTCCGCGCCCTCGACGGCGATAACGGCCAACCCGTCGGGCCCGGTCCGCAGCACCGCCTCGCGCGCGCCCCCCTCGCCGCCCAGGTACGCACCGAAAGCGATCCCGTCCTCGTCGTCGATCGCCACCCGTTCGGAGAAGCGCAAAATCATCGCCCCACCTGGCGCTCGCTCGCCGGCCGTGACCAAAAGACGCAGATCGCGCGCGCCCGCGACGAAGATGCCGCCGAGAGTGGGGCCCTTGAAGATCGCGGCCGGAAAGGCGATGACGCCGCCGTTGTTCAGCGACGGCTCGCCGATCTTGTCCATCGTGCCGCCGATCCGCAGTAGTCGCTCACCTTCGGCCACCACGCGCTGCAGCCGCCGGCCGTTCCAGAAATACAGGACATCCAGCGTGTCGCGCCCACGCCGCACACTGGCAACGAATGCCATCTCGTCGTCGTCGTTCAGCGTCGGGGCATTGAAGTCAACCAGGACACCAGCGGGCACACCCGGCGCGTCGTCACCGGCCAGCGCGATCACCTGCAGCCCGTCTTCGCCGGCCAGGAAAACCCCCTCCGTTGCCCGACCACCCGCGATGCCGGCGCCGAACGCCACATGCCCGGCCGCATTCAGCGCCGTCAATGGATGGGCCGCGAACTCCGCCAGCGTTCCGCCGCCCGGCACGGGGTCCCCGAACGCGGCCACCTTGGTAACGCGCCCTGCTTCGGCGAGGAAAATTCCCTCGCGCGCCGGTGCGTGCAGCACGGTGGCGTAGAAGGCAACCTGGCCGCGCCCATTGACCGGCGCGACAACCGGTTGCGCGGTGACATCGAACCGGTCGAACACGCCTCCGCCGGGTGCTGCCAGCCCCGATCGGATGATGGGACGCAGCAGACCAGCGTCGGATATCGGCAGAGCCGTCGCCAGCGTTGCCACCCGAACCGGTGGCTGTGCCGGTGCGGTTGACGGTGTCGACGGCGCGACCCACAGAACGGCGGCCCACAAGGCAGCCACCGCCACACCGGCAACCAGCAGGCGCTGCCATGCTGCCGCCAGCAACATCGCTCAGTTGCTCAGCATACCGGCCTTCAGCGTGGCCACGTCATGGCGCAGCATCTTGACATAGCTGTCAGCCTCGCCGCCGACGGGTGAAAGCGAATCGCCATAGAGCGTGCCGCCGATCGCCGCTTCGGTTTCGCCGGCGATGCGCTGCATGGCGCGCGGATCGGTGATGCTGTCGAGGAACAGCGCCTTCACCCGATCGGCCCGAATCCGCTGTGCCAGCTTCGCCAGTTCCGCCGCCGAGGGCTCGCTGTTGTTGGTCCAGCCGACCACCGTGAGCAACGTGACGTCGTAGGCGTTGGCGATATACTGCAACGAATCGTGCGACGTCAGCGCCCGCCGCTTGGCCGGCGGTACATTCGCGATCTCATTGCGCGCCCAGTCATCGACTGCCTGGATTTCCTTGGCATAGGCGGCCGCCCGCGCGCGATAGTCTGCGGCATTGGTGGGGTCGAGCCGTGCCAGCGCGGCGGCAATGTTGCGCACGTAGACGACACCATTGCGCGGATCGAGCCAGGCGTGCTGGTCAATCGCGGTCGGAAGCTGCCGGCCGGAAACCGGATGCTCCTCCTCGGCGGTCAGCGTCCGCACGCCGCGGCTGACCACCAGCTTCGCACCCTTGAATTGCGCCTGCCTGAGCAGCGGCTCCAGCCACGGCTCGAACTCGTCGTTGAGGTCGTTCAGGAATACGGCGCGCGCCGACGCGACCGTCGCGACATCGGCCGCGGTCGGCTGATACAGCTCGCAGTCGCCGCCAGGGCCGACAATGGTCCTGATATCGATATGATCGCCGCCGACGTTGGCCAGCATGTCGCCGATCACGCTGAACGTCGCGACCACTTGGACACGATCCGCGGCGTACCCAGGTGTCGTCGACAGCAGTACGGCTAACGCAACAAGACAATGCATCATCAGGCGGTCCTCCCCAACATTGGCGCTACGAGGCGCATTGTCGCGGTCGCGGCGAGCGAGATGCCGAACAGCAATCCTCCCGCCAGCACAATCGCCGGGCCGGACGGTAGATTGCCATGATACGAGACCAGCAGTCCGGCGATCGACGCGACCAGACCGAACACGGTTGCCAGCGCCATCGATGCCGCCACTCCGAGCCCCCAACATCGCGACGCCGCGGCGGGCAGCAGCATCGGCCCCACTGCCAGCAGCGTTCCGAACGCCTGGAAGCTTGCGACCAGCGCCAGCACCACCAGCGCCACGAACACCGTCGCATAGGGCGCCCGCGCACCCACCGCGCGCAGGAACGCTGGATCGAACGCACCGACCGCCAAAGGCCGATACAGTGCCGCGATCGTCAGCAGGATCGCGCTGGTGACTGCTGCGATCTGCAGCAAGGCACGCTGATCGATTGCCAACACGGTGCCGAACAGCACGCGCATCACGTCGACATTGCTGCCCCGCCACGCCACCAGCACCACGCCCAGAGAGAGTGCAACCAGATAGAACGCCACCAGTCCGGCGTCGTCGCGCGTCCGGCCGCCCGCGACCAGTCCCGCCAACGCCGCCACCGCAAATCCGCTCGCAAGTCCGCCGAGCGACAGCCATGTCGGCGACGGGCCAGCATACAGAAAGCCGATCGCGGCTCCGGGCATCACCGCGTGCCCAAGCACATCGCCGTCCAGGCTCATCCGCCGCAGCAGCAACAGCGTCCCGACCGCGCCGTTGGTCAGCGCAAGCGCGAGACAGGCGACCAGCGCCGATCGCATGAACCCGAGCGTCTCGAACGGCGCGACCAGCAGCGCATGCGCCGACATCACGCCGCGATTGCCGGCAAAGCCGCCTCCGTCGCGCCCCAGGCGATGCAGTGCCGCGCCAGTACCAGCGTTGCAGGAAAGTGTGCCCGCACCAGGTTGAGATCGTGCAGCACGGCGATGACCGTGCGGCCGTCCCGGTGCCATTCCATGACCCGATCAAGCAATGCCGACGTGGTCCGCGCATCGACCGCGGCGAACGGTTCATCGAGCAGGATCGCCGCGGCATCCTGCAGGATCAGCCGCGCGAACAGCGCGCGCTGAAGCTCACCCACCGACAACTCGCCGATCCGCCGGCCCAATCGTTCTGCCAGCCCAACCGCGGCCGCCGCCGCCGCCGCGCGCGACCGCATTTCCGCGTTCGGCGCCCGGAACGCGCCGAATTCGCGCCATCCGCCAAGTGCGATCAACTCCGCCACCGTCATCGGATAGCCGGTGTCGACCGCCGCAAGCTGTGGCAGATAGGCCAGTCGTGCCGGCGCAGGACGGTCCACCGTTCCAGCGGCCAGCCGCACCGTGCCCGCGATCGCCGCCAGCAGCGTGCTCTTGCCGGCCCCGTTCGCGCCGACAACTGCGGTCAGGCTGCCGGGCGTGAACTCTCCGCTGACGGCGTCCAACGCCAACCGCCGTCCATAGCGCACGGTTACATTACGTAGCGCGACGCGACCGTCCTGGAATATTGCGTTGACCCCCACGTCATGCTCACGTCTTCCCGACGCACCGGCCAGGATTGGTATTTCAGGAGCGCACACCATGATCAAACTCACTGTCAACGGCACGTCGCGCACTGTCGATGCCGATCCCGACACCCCACTGCTCTGGGTGGTCCGCGAATGGCTCGGCATGACCGGCACCAAGTACGGCTGCGGCATCGCGCAATGCGGCGCCTGCACGGTGCATATCGACGGCGTCGCGACAAGCTCGTGCCAACTGCCCGTCGGCTCAATCGGCGAGGCGAAGGTCACCACCATCGAGGGCCTCTCGACCGATGGTCTCAGCCATCCGGTGCAGGTCGCCTGGCTGCAGCACGATGTGCCGCAATGCGGCTACTGCCAGTCGGGGCAGATCATGGCCGCCGCGGCGCTGCTGAAGACCAACCCGAAACCCACCGATGCCGACATCGACGACGCGATGACCAATATCTGTCGCTGCGGCACCTATCAGCGCATCCGCGAGGCAATCCATACCGCTGCCTCGCTCGGCGGCAAGGCGTAGGGGAGCAGCACCATGAGCAACCGACTGGCGCTGCGTCGCCGTTCGTTCCTCGGTTCCGTCGCCGCGATCGGCGGCGGTTTCGGGCTGGGCTGGCATATCCCCGCGTTCGCGCAAGGCGGCGGGCAGGAACTCGGTATCTGGGTGGTGATCAGCCCCGATGACACCACCGTCGTGCGCATCGCCCGCTCGGAAATGGGGCAGGGCACGCTGACCGGCCTCGCGCAACTTGTCGCCGACGAACTGGATTGCGACTGGAAGCATGTGCGCGCCGAATACGTGTCGCCCGACGAGAACCTGGCCAACAAGCGCGCCTGGGGCGACATGTCCACCGGCGGCAGCCGCGGCATTCGCGGGTCTCAGGACTACGTGCGCAAGGGCGGCGCGGCGGCGCGGGCGATGCTGATCGAGGCGGCGGCGCAGCGCTGGAACGTGCCGGCGACAACGTGCAAGGCGGCCAACAGCGTCATCACCCACGCAGCGACCGGGCGCAGGTTGCGCTACGGCGAACTGGTGGCGGCGGCGGCGAAACTGCCGGTGCCCACCGAGGTGACGCTGAAGACGCCGGACCAGTGGACGCTGATCGGCAAGAGCGTAAAGCGGCTCGATACGGTGGACAAATTGTCCGGCAAGCAGGTGTTCGCCATCGACGTGAAGCTGCCGAACATGCTGT
>DASXNR010000292.1:0-6102 GCA_036494925.1 Acetobacteraceae bacterium | reverse complement strand
CCCCTTGATGGCGACCTTCACCGGCGCCTGCGCGCATTTGCACGCCAGCGTCCCGCCGGCAAAATTCGCGGAGCCGGGCTTCACGCCTTGATCCACGGATGGATGAATGTGAATCGTCTCGGACATCTTGCCCTCCCTTCCCTTGGTTTCGGCTTGCCGGCCCTGGCCGTGCCGTCCGCCGTTGCTAGCCTGGGCGGCGCGTTCGACTCTATGGCAAAGTGACGGACCGGGCAAAGTCGCGGCTTCGTGTGCGGTCGCCGACTGCGGGGGCCGGACAGCAAAACCCTGCTATCCGTAGCGCCTCGGCTGATTCTATAATGATTGTCGGGAGGCACTTGCGCCATCCGCCGAGCACGATCGCCGCCGTAGGTTCAACAGGATGGAGGCTGCACAGAATGAAAACGCCGCAAGAGCATCCCTATCTGCCCAGGCTGCGCGATGAATTGCGGCACGGCCGCATCGAACGGCGCGAGTTTCTGCGAACCGCAACGCTGCTCGGGATCGCGGCCGGCGCCGCCTGCGCGATGGCCGGTCTCCCGTCGCCGGCGCGTGCGCAGACCACCCTGCCAAAAGGCGGCAAGCTCCGCATCGGCATGCGCGTGCAGGAAGTCAAGGACCCGCAGACCATCTCCTGGGTCGAGCCTAGCAACGTGCTGCGCAACACGGTCCAGTACCTCACGCGCACCGATCAGAACAACGTCACCCATCCGGAGCTGCTGGAGAAGTGGGAGGCTAGCGAGGACCTGAAGACCTGGACCCTGACGATCCGGCAGGAGGCGAAGTGGCGGTCCGGACGAGCGTTCACGGCGGACGATGCGATCTGGAACATCCGGCGCGTGCTGGATCCGAAGACCGGGTCGTCGGTCCTCGGGTTGATGAAGGGCTATATGCTCGAGCAGTACGACACCGGCGAAACCAAGGACGGCAAGTCGGTCAAATCGGTGCGGCTGTGGAGCGAGAACGCGATCGAGAAAGTCAACGACAAGACATTCCGCCTGAACTGCAAGGAAGCTCAGCTCGCGGTGCCCGAACACCTGTTCCACTACCCCTTCTTCATGCTGGACCCGGGTGAGAACGCGGCGTTCAAGGTGGGTATGAACGGCACCGGACCATTCGAACTCACCGCCTACAATGTCGGCCAGAACGCCATCCTCAAGGCGAGCGCGAACTACTGGGGTCCGCCCGCCCATCTGGATGAAGTCGAGTTCATCGACCTGGGTGACGACAGCGGCGCCAAGATCGCCGCGCTGGCGTCGCGGCAGGTAGACGGCATCTACAATGTCGACGCCTCCGAGCTCGACGCGATCAAGTCGCTGCTGGAGGTGGTGATCCATCCGGTCTCCACCGCGCAGACCGCCGTGGTGCGCGGCAAGTACGACCAGAAGCCGTTCAACGATGTGCGCGTGCGGCAGGCACTCAAACTTGCCATCGACCAGCAGAAGGTGATCGACATCGTGTTCCGCGGCAGTGCCGCGGTTGGTGAGCACCACCATGTGGCGCCGCTGCATCCCGAATATGCCAAGCTGCCGATGGCAAAACAGGATATCGCCAAGGCGAAGCAGTTGATCGCGGCGGCGGGTTACCCGAACGGCCTGACGCTCGAGATTGCCTGCAAGAGCGAGCCGGCCTGGGAGGCCGCGTCGGTCACCGTCATGAAGGAGATGTGGCAAGAGGCCGGTATCGATGTGAAGATCAACCTGATGCCATCGGCGAGTTTCTGGGGCATCTGGGACAAGGTGCCGTTCGGCTACACCGCATGGACCCACCGGCCGCTCGGCGTCATGGTGCTTGGCCTCGCGTATCGCTCCGGTGTGCCGTGGAACGAGTCGAGCTATGCCAACCCGGAGTTCGACAAGCTGCTCACCCAGGCTGAAGGGATGCTCGAAGTCGACAAGCGGCGGGTGGTGATGGCGAAGCTCGAACAGATTCTGCAGGAGGACGGTCCCATCGTGCAGCCGCTCTGGCTGATCGTGCAGGCGGCGTTCGACAAGAAGGTCAAAGGGTTCCAGATGCACCCGACGGGCTACATATTCCTCGACGAACTGGCGGTCGAACCAGCCTGATCGACGCGGGACGCACGCTGTGGCGCGACAGATGCTCCCGCGGCTGGTCTGGATGCTGGCCACCATGTTGGCCGCATCGCTGCTGCTGTTCCTGCTGTTCGAACTGTTGCCCGGCGACGTCGCGCTGAGCGAACTCGGCCCCTATTCGACCCCGGAACAGCGCCATCTCTGGCTGGTCGCCAACGGCTACGACCGGCCGGCGCTGATCCGCTACTTCGACTGGCTCGGCCATTTCATGATCGGCCAATGGGGCCAGTCGCGGATGTTCATGGTGCCGGTCGCCAGCATCGTCTGGGCGCGGCTGGAGAACACCGCCATCCTCGGTTTCTGGTTCTTCGTGTTCCTGATCCCGCTGTCGCTCGGCATGGGCGTGTTGACCGGGATGAAGGAGGGATCCTGGCTGGATCGTGCCGTCTCGGCGGTCTGCATCGTCACCACCTCGATTCCGCCGTTCGCCAGCACGGTGCTGATTTCCGCGATCTTCGTGTTCAGCCTGCACTGGCTGCCCGGCACCAGCACCATGCTGGATGGGTTCTCCTACAAACAGTTGGTGATGCCGGTGCTGGCGCTGGTGCTGTACGACTTCGGCTACATCGCGCGCATCACCCGGGCGGCGATGGTCGAGGTAATGAACACGGCATATATCCGGGCGGCGGTGCTGCGTGGCCTGCCGTATCGCCACGTCATACTGCGTCACGCGCTGCGCAACGCGCTGATCGCGCCGTTCACCTTGCTGATGCTGCACGTGAACTGGCTGATCGCCGGCGTCATCGTCGTGGAATATTTCTTCGCGTTCAAAGGGTTTGGTTCGCTGATCCTGGAAGCGTCGTTGGGCAAGGATTTGTACCTGCTCGAGGCCTGCACCATGATCACCGTCGCGACGGCCACGATCACCCAGACGCTGTCCGACCTCGGCTATCTCGCGCTCAATCCAAGACTGCGGCCGGCATGAGCGACATCGGCCTAGACGTCGCCGAAGTCCTGCCGACGCGGAGCTTCGGTTGGCTGCGCGGCATCGGTCAAAGCAAAGTGGCGGTACTCGGCTGCGCGATCCTCGGGTTCTGGATCTGCGTCGCGGTCGCCGCGCCCTGGATTTCGCCGTTCCCGCCCAATCAGACCATCCGGCCCATGGCCTTGCCTGGCGCACTGGCGCCCAACGGCGGCGTGTTCTGGTTCGGCACCGACCATCTTGGCCGCGACATCCTGTCACGCGTGATCTGGG
The DNA here is from genome assembly GCA_036494925.1 of Acetobacteraceae bacterium. Taxonomy (GTDB): domain Bacteria; phylum Pseudomonadota; class Alphaproteobacteria; order Acetobacterales; family Acetobacteraceae; genus JAMXLO01. The sequence goes on along the minus strand of DASXNR010000292.1, from coordinate 2,817 downwards.
GAACCCGCACGGTGCTGGTCTATGCGCCGCTGGCCACGGCACTTGCGTTCGCCGTAGGTGTAACCGGTGGTCTGCTGGCCGGCTACAAACGCGGCTGGGTGGACGCGCTGTTGTCGCGGCTGTCCGATCTGGTGCTCGCGTTCCCGGCACTGGTTCTCTACATCATCATCGTGTCGAAGTTCGGCGCCTCCGGGCTGAATATCGTTCTGGCGGTGACGCTCGCTTCCAGCCCCGCGATCATGCGGCTGACCCGCGGCCTGGTACTTGCGCTGCGCGGGCGCGCCTTCGTTGCCGCGGCACAGCTGCGCGGCGAGCCGGCATGGCGCATCATGTTCATCGAGATACTGCCCAACGCCTCGGGCCCGCTGATCGTCGATGCCTGCCTGCGTCTCGGTTATGTCGTGATCACCATCGGCACACTCGGCTTTCTCGGTCTGGGCCTGCCGCCGCCCGATCCCGACTGGGGTGGCATGGTGAACGAGACGCGGAAATTCGCGCTGGTGTTTCCGCACATGGTGCTGTTCCCCTGCATCGCCGTATCCTCGCTGGTGCTGGGACTGAACCTGCTCGCCGACGGGCTGCGCGAACTGGTGACGCGGGACTGATGCTGGCGCAGGCACCCCTGCTCGAGATGAACGACGTATCGGTGTCGTATCGCACGCGCGCCGGCACGGTGCCGGCGGTCACCGGCGTCTCGCTCATCATCCATGAGGGCGAGGCGTTTGGCCTGGTCGGAGAATCAGGCTGCGGCAAGTCGACCCTCGGCATGGCAAGCCTCGGCTACTTCGGCCGCAATGGCCGGCTCGCCGGCGGCAGCATCCGCTTTGCCGGACAGGACATCGCTGCTCTGACACAACAGCAGCTGCGGCGCATTCGCGGCCCGGGCATCGGCATCGTCTACCAGGAAGCGATGTCGGCGTTGAACCCAAGCATCCGTGTCGGCGCACAGCTCGCCGAGGTCGCCATCACCCATCGTGGACTGTCACGACAACAGGCCGGGGTTGCGGCATGCGGCATGCTTGCCGAGATGCAGGTGCCCGATCCGGAGCGGATCATGGCCGCCTATCCGCATCAGCTCTCCGGTGGACAGCAGCAGCGCGCGGTGATCGCGATGGCGCTGCTGCCGCAGCCGCGCCTGCTGCTGCTGGACGAACCGACCACGTCGCTCGATGTTACCATCGAGGCGGGGATCGTCGATCTGCTGGCGACGCTGCGCCGGACGCACAATACGGCGATGCTGTTCATCTCGCACAATTTAGGCCTGGTCGGACAGATCTGCGACCGCGCCGCGGTGATGTATGCCGGCGAGATCGTCGAGACCGGCGAGGTACAGCGGATGTTCACGCAGCCGCGTCATCCCTACACCATGGGACTGGTGCGCTGCATTCCGCGACCGGATCTGCCGCGCGCCACACAACGTCTGGTGCCGATACCAGGCCAGGTGTCCGCGCCCGGCGAGCGTCCGACCGGCTGCCGGTTCGGTCCGCGCTGCGAACATTTCAGCCGCCGCGTCTGCGATCAGGCCACGATATTGCTCGAGCCGATTGATCCCGCGTCCGCCGTTCGGTGCGCACGCTCCGCGACGATCGCGCCGCTGCCGATGCTGGAAAATCTGGCGGGCGCGGTCGACCCGCGCGATCAGACGCTGGTGGCGGCCGAACGCCTCGACAAGTTCTACCCGCTGCGTGGGCCGGCGAAGGGACATGTGGTGCGCGCGAACCAGGGATTGACCTTCACGGCGGCGCGCGGACAGACGTTGGCCATCGTCGGCGAATCAGGCTGCGGCAAATCCACCTTCGCCAACGTCCTGATGGGGCTGACCGCCGCAAGTGGCGGCAAGCTGTGGTTCGAGACCGTGGATCTCGCCCGGCTTCCACTGGACAGGCGCCCCGCCGCGCTGCTGCGCGATCTGCAAATGGTATTCCAGAATCCGGATGAGACGCTGAACCCGAGCTATCCCGTCGGAACGCAGATTGCGCGTGCGGTACGGCGGCTTGGCGTCGCGCGCGATCGCACGAGCGTGCAGGCCCGGGTGCGAAGTCTGTTGAGCATGACCCGTCTGCCCGCTTCCTATGCCGACCGCCGGCCGAGCCAGTTGTCCGGCGGACAGAAGCAGCGCGTCGGCATCGCGCGCGCATTGGCGGGCGCACCGAAGCTGGTCGTCGCCGACGAACCGGTATCCGCGCTCGACGTGTCGGTGCAGGCGGCCATCACCGAGCTGTTGCTGGATATTCAACGCACGCAGCAGACGACGTTGATCATCATCAGCCATGACCTCGGGTTTGTGCGCTACATCGCCGACCGCGTGGTGGTGATGTATCTGGGCCAGGTGATGGAAGTCGGCGCAGCGGAGCACGTGTTCGAACCGCCGTATCATCCCTATACCGAGGCGCTGATCTCGGCCGCCCCGACGATCGACGCGCGGCGGCAGCGGCGGATCGTGCTGTCCGGCGAGCTGCCCAGCGCGCTGTCGCCGCCGTCCGGCTGCCCATTTCACACCCGTTGCCCGCGGAAGCCTGGCGCGATGTGCGAGACCGAGCCTCCGCCGGAGCAGATGGCGCAGGACGGTCATCGCATCGCCTGCCACATCCCGCTGGCCGATCTGGCCCGCATGCAGGCCGCCACGAAACCGGTTGAGGTTGTGCCGCAGCAGGTCGGATAAGTCGGCCATAAGGAGTCTGGCGTGGATGCAGCAAATTTTCTGGGTGCCGATGAGATCGATCGCGCCCTGGAAGGTCGTCTGGGACGGATTCATGCCCGTCAGCGGCTGGGCATCGAGAAGGACCATGAAGCGCAGGCGTTCGGGCAAGGACTGAC